>BQJC01000002.1:300000-600000 GCA_021604505.1 Nitrospinaceae bacterium
TGCCCGGACGGGCGTCTCAAAAAGCCTGGGGAATCCTGGGTGAGTTTCCTTAGTCGGGGGAATCCCAAGCTGACAGGAACAGGCGGTCCAATCGAGCCAATTCACACAAGGTCGACGATTGGATCAGCCGAGGTCAGCCTGCATTTTGACCACCTGAATCCGATCCACCCTCATTGACAGGCTCCTCTGCAATGGCTCCATCCCCCCCCGCCGCCACAGGCTCTTGCTCGGAGGCTGCTTCCTCATCTTTCTGGCGGGCCTTTTTCATTTCCTGCTCTTCCACCAATAGATCGGAGATGCGCTGCGTGAACAGTTTTATGGAGCGAATGGCATCATCATTTCCAGGAATGGGGAAGTCGATTCCCTCGGGATCACAATTAGTATCCACAAGAGCCATGATTTTAATCCCCAGTTTTCTGGCCTCTGCCAGGGCGATTCTTTCCTTACGGGTATCGACAATAAAAAGCGCATCGGGAAGCTGTTTCATGGATTTGATGCCGCGGAAAAATTTATTGAGCTTTTCAATTTCCCGATGTTTCCTCAACGCTTCTTTCTTATGCAACCGGTCGAATTCGTGCTCCTCCTCCATCCGTTCCAGTTCCCGCAACCGTTCGATACTTTTTCTTATGGTTGTGAAATTCGTCATGGTGCCGCCCAGCCACCGTTGGTTGATATAAAACATTCCGCATCGGGTGGCTTCCTGAGCGATCAGCTCCTGCGCCTGTTTTTTGGTGGCGACGAATAAAATCGTCTTGCCCGTGTGGGCCAACTCCTTGACAAATTTCTCAGCTTCCTGAAATTTTTTCAGCGTTTTTTGAAGGTCGACAATATGGATTCCATTTCGGGTCCCATAAATGTACTTCTTCATCTTGGGGTTCCACCGGGTCGTTTGATGACCAAAATGCACCCCCGCCTGCAACAGACTTTTCATGGTTACTTCTGACATTGACAACTCCTTCTCATGGTTTGGCCACCGTTGCCATCTTTTCAGACCAGGAACCCAAAAGGCCACCTCTGGCTCGATCCGGCAACGTGCGTAATAATAGGGAAGCTCAAAAAATCGCTTTTTTTGGCTTTTGCCTTCTCCGGCCCCGGATTTTGGGGGTTGGATCACAGCTCAAGCTGAATTTTTAAGAGATGCCCTTATGGTTTTAACGGAATTTCCACCTATGGTCGGCTAGATTAGCACACTGTTTTTTAAGTGACAAGAAATAAACCAGACCCTTAGGCTTATCTCCCCAGGCTGATCCCGATGGATTCCGCGCACTGGATCAATTGCGAGTGGGGGGGGATTCTCCGCACCGTTCCGGCCAGGGATTGAAACGGCACCAGGGAAATGTCGGGGGTTTTCAGAGCCACCAAATTGCCAAATTGACCCTTCGCCGCCGCCTGCACCGCGTAGGCGCCAAGACGTGTGCCGAGCACCCGGTCGAAGCAGTTCGGAGTCCCGCCTCTCTGGGTATGCCCTAAAACCGTGCAACGGACCTCGAGGTCGATGACCTGGCTGATTTTCTCTGCCAGATAATTACCCACTCCGCCGTAATGCACGGCCCCCTGCAACCGGTCCGAGGCGCTTTTGAGGATGATTTCGTGACCGCCCATCTCCTTTGCCCCTTCGGCAACGACGATGATGCTGTAGGGGTTCCCATCGGATTCCCGTTGTTTGATCTTTTCCAAAACCTTGTCAGGTTTGTAGGGGATTTCAGGAATAAGGATGATGTGGGCGCCGCCGGCAATTCCGGATTCCAGAGCGATCCACCCGGCGCTCCGACCCATCACCTCCAGAATCATCACCCGTTGATGACTTTTTCCTGTGGTCTTTAGACGATCCAAAGCATCGCAGGCCACCTGCACTGCGGTTTGAAACCCAAAAGTATAGTCGGTCCCTTCCAGGTCGTTGTCTATGGTCTTGGGAATTGCGATGACGGGAAGGCCCATTGCAAATAATTTGTACGCGATTTGCAAGGTCCCGTCACCGCCGACCACAAACAGGCAGTCCAGTTCAAGTCGTCTGAAGTTGACCAGAACCTTTTGCGAAAGATCCTGCTCCCGGATTCCGCCCTGCTCATCATATTCCCTATAAGCAAACGGATTGCCCTTATTGGTGGTTCCTAAAATGGTGCCGCCCAGGGTGAGAATGTCGCGGGTGGTGTCGAGGGTCAGTTCCTGATTCCAATCAAAAACCAAACCGTCGAATCCTCTCTCGATGCCGATGACCCGGCATCCGTGCTGAATCACCGCCGCCTGGGTCACACTGCGGATCACCGCGTTCAAGCCGGAGCAATCCCCGCCGCCGGTCAATATCCCTACGCGTTTGAGTGGCATGGACAATTAGAGGTCTAAAGAGGAAGGATGTTGAATCTTTTCCATAGGCTTGCAAGGGTTCGCTTGAAAAAGAGGAACCGCTTATTGCATTATTCTATCCTGGTGGCCACCACATCGTAATCGGTGGCGGAAGTGATGCGCATGGGAACGATTTGACCCGGCTCGACATCACTGGCTTCGATGATCACCTGGCCGTCGATTTCCGGGGCCTGGGTGGGCAGACGACCGGTCATCAGGTAGCCTTCCTCCGAGTCAAGACCTTCCACCAGAACGGGATGAACTTCGCCAACGCGGGCCTGGTTGCGGCGCAAGCTGATTTCCTTCTGAGCGTTCATCAATTCCGCTTTGCGCCCTTCCTTGACCGTTGCCGGAACATCATCAGGATAATTGAAGGCGGTGGTCCCTTCTTCATGGGAATACGTGAATGCGCCAACATGGTCGAACTCAATTTCCTTAACGAAATCCAGCATGTGCTGAAAGTGAGCCTCCGTTTCACCGGGAAAACCGGTAATGAACGTGGTTCTAAGAGCAACATCGGGAATCCGGGCGCGGATTTCTTCAAGCATGGCCCGCACCCTATTCTCCCTTTCCTGGCGTTTCATTTTCGCCAGCATCTCGTCATGCGTGTGCTGAAGCGGGACATCTATGTAGGGAACCACCTTTTTTTCCGCCGCGATGAACTCGATCAAGTCGGTATTAATAAACGTCGGGTAGCAATAAAACAGGCGAATCCATTCAATCCCCCGGACGTTGGCCAATGATTCCAGAAGGCGGATCAAACCGTCCTTCATTCTAAGATCAAATCCGTACATGGTGGTGTCCTGGGAAACCAGGTTCAACTCCACCACCCCCCGGTCCGCCAACTGTTCAGCCTCAGTGAGCAGGGATTTCAAAGGTTGACTGCGGATATTGCCCCGCATCTTAGGGATAATGCAGAAGGCGCATTTATTGGAGCAGCCCTCCGCAATTTTTAAATAGGCCGAGTAAAAAGGGGTGGTCAGTATCCGGTTGGCGTAGGGTTCAAAATACTCTGCTGGACCGTGCATCTGATTGCGCGCCTGCGTTCCATTTGAGGAAGCGTCCGCATGAAGAAGGGTTTTCAACCGTGGATATTCGTTGACCCCCATCATGTGGTCTATCTCTGGAATTTCCTTGAGAAGCTCCTCGCTGTAGCGCTCGGACAGGCACCCGGTGACGATCAGTTTCTGACACTTGCCTGCAGTTTTTAAGCGAGCCATCGCCAAAATAGCGTCGATCGATTCGCGCTTGGCCGATTCGATAAACCCGCAAGTATTGACCACCAGGACTTCCGCTTCCTCCTGTTCGGGAGTGATTTCGTAGCCGGTATTCACCAGATCGCCCAACAGGTATTCGGTATCCACCGCATTTTTAGGGCAACCCAGGCTGACGATGCCGATTTTTTTAATCAATGCTCCACTCCATCCATTTATGATTTCGTTTCTTCCAGCTTTTTTTTCATGCGGCTGACCAATTCGCCAAAATCGTCTTTGGCAATGATTTTATAAAACTGACTTCTCAGGTTGTTGCGCATGCTCACTCCATCCAGATGCACATCCACAACTTTCCAATCGCTGGAATTCAACTCCAGAAAGAAATCAATTTGAATTTCCCCTTCGTCCTTGTGCGTCAATTGTATGGGAACCAGGGCCTGGCTCTTGTCGATTTCCACTTCCCTGTAAACCCAATCGAGATCGGCAAAAAATTTCCCTGAACTTGGAAAGGCCACGGTGATAAACAACTCACTCAACAATTGGGCAAACTGTTCTTTTTCTTCCTGCGTTCGTTTGCTCCAATATTTTCCTAAAGTCCTTTGACTGATCACTGAAATATTTAAACGCTCCAGAGCTTTTTCCGAGAGAACGCGGTTTTCTTTTTTCTTTTCGGCAGGCAATTTGTCCTCTTCCTTAATTTTCTGGATCGTCCCCAGCAATTCCTGCACACGCTCTTTCGGCGAACCTTTGGCAGCAAAAACCGTACTGGCAAAGAAAACCAGCGCCGTAAAAACAACAAAACAAATCGTTTTGGTAACTCGTATCATAATTGTGATAATTTATTCAGACAGGCTTCCAATCTGTGAACGACAAAGAATGGATTCAAAAAACCCTAATCTTCAATCAGACCATTTCCGCATGGCAATGTAAAGCACGAATAAACAGATTATCATTGCCGCCCATTGTTTGAAAAGAGGTTAACTGAAAACATGACCCGCAATTTGATTCTCAGCCCACTTTTAATATTCGTCCTGGCCGCAAAGGGAATCGGGCCAATTTCCATAGAGAGCCTCGACCGCCATTTTCAATCCGCCCAAAGCACGATGGAGGGGTTGCTGCAATCCGAATCCATGATAAAAGAGGCGTTAAAACAATCGGACCCATCAGAGCCATTGACCTGGCGGCTGGCAAGAACCTATTATAGGCTTGGAAATGTTTCCAACGAGGAAACGGCCAAAGACCATTTTCATCGCTGTATCGAACAGGCCGATCAAGCGATCCAACTCAACGGCCAGTCCGCCTGGGGGTATTTTCTTCGCGGCCTGTGCCGGGGAAAACTCGGAGAAATGCAGGGGATCTGGAAAAGCCTGGCGCTGATCAAACCGTTAAAGCGGGATTTATTGGCGGCGATGCAATTGGACCCCGCAATCGACGAGGGCGGCCCGCATCGCGCGCTGGGCAAATTGTACCTTGAATTGCCGGTGTTACTTGGCGGCAGCGTCGATAAATCCGTGGACCATTTGAAACAAGCGGTCGCTTTGGGCCCCGAATTCACAGACAATCATCTTTTTCTCGCCCAGGCACTTTACGAAAAGGGAGATTATCGTTTAGCGAAAAAAACTCTTTTAAACTTATTAGAGATCACCAAAAAATCAGACAGCCTTCCCAAAGTTCAACAAACCCGTCAGAAAGCTCGTCACCTGATGGAAAAAATCAATCCCTGGATTGAAGCCCAAACTCTCGATGCTCAAAGAAATCAAAATTAGCAACTTCGCCATCATCGAAAACCTCAGAGTGGAGTTTCACCCTGGGCTCAACGTGCTAACGGGCGAAACCGGCGCCGGCAAATCCATCCTGATGAATGCGCTCAATCTCATTCTGGGCGGCCGCGCCGACACGGATTTCATCCGTTCCGGGGAATCAACCGCCACGGTGGAAGCGGTGTTCGAGACAACAGACTCCGCCCTTTTGGGCGAAATCCACTCTTTAGGAATCGACCCCGGAGAGGGAGAGTTGCTGATCAAGCGCAACGTATCGCATGCCGGAAAAAGCCGCTGCTTTTTAAATGACAGCAGTGTCACCGTAGCCACTTTAGCTAAAATAGGCAATCGCCTGGTCGACATCCACGGCCAACACGATCACCAGGCCCTGCTTCGCACCGAAACCCACGTCGACCTTTTGGACCGCTATGGAAAAACGCTTAAAACCCGGCAGGATTTTGGCCAGGAATTTCTGGAATACCAAAACTGCCAAAAAAATCTGGAAGCCATGCGCTCAAAGGAAATGAACCGCAAGGAACGGCTGGAATTGCTCCAGTTTCAACTCACCGAAATCGAGCAAGCGCAACTTTCTCCAGAAGAAGAGGACGAGTTAAAATATGAAAAAAATAAATTGCGCCACGCAGAAAAACTTCACCAGTCCCTTGAGAGCACCTTGAACCGGTTGACCGAAACCGATGGGTCCGCCCTGGAGCAAGTGGGCCGGGCGCAAAAAGAAATAGAATCACTGTTGGACATTGACCCGGGGTTGGAAAAGCAGGCGGAACGGGCACAAACCGCCTATTGTGAACTGGAAGAATTGAGTGATGAATTGCGAAATTATCTTGGCTCGATTGAATTCAATCCGCCGCGTCTCGAGGAAATCGATGACCGCCTGGCTGAGATCAACGGGCTCAAGCGAAAATACGGAATGGCTATCGAGGCCATTTTGGAGGAGCGGGGGAAAATCGCCGCCGAACTCGATTCCTTAAGTTCCAACCAGGAAAAAATGGATGACTTGAAAAAGGAAATCAGCGTCCGGGAAAAAAGTCTTGCCGAACAGGCCATCGCATTGGCGGAAAAAAGAGAGAAAACGGCGAAAAATTTGAAGAAAAATGTGGAAAAAGAACTGCGGGATTTAAACATGGCCCAGGTCCAATTGGGCGTCCGCTTCGATTATCCCGAGGCCCCCGAAGGGTTCGTTAGGTTCCGCGGTGAACCCGTCAAACTGTATCCGACGGGAATTGGAACCGTCGAACTCCTTTTTTCTCCCAACCCGGGTGAAGAGCTCCGCCCCCTGGCCAAAATCGCATCGGGAGGCGAATTGTCCCGCGTCATGCTGGCGATAAAATCCATTCTCCATGAACAGGACCCGGTCCCGGTGATGGTCTTTGACGAGGTGGATACAGGAATCGGCGGCCAAGTGGCAGAGAAAGTGGGGTTGAAGCTCGCAAAAGTTGCTGAAGGAAAGCAGGTTTTCTGCATCACCCATCTACCGCAAATCGCCGGCATGGCCTCGGCCCATTATCTGGTGCAAAAAACCGTTAAAGATAACCGGACCCATTCCACCATCGGGGAATTAAATTATGACAATCGGGTGGCAGAAATCGCCCGCATGTCCGGCGGCGAAAGGATCACCCAGGCCACTTTGAAGTTCGCCAAAGAAATGATCAAAAAATAATTTTCACCCCACGGCGCGGGGAGGAAACTATTGAAGGATGGAAAATTCTGCACGATACAAAATCAAGCCAGCCAGAAACCCATCGCACGTCAATACTTGGCCCAACCCCAGGTTGGTCGCACGCCAATATTGGGTCCAGCGTCACACCGGTCCGCCTTTCGCCTGCTGGGCCACCTTTTCCGCGGCTTTTTTGGCGGCTTCCGGGTCTCCCAGATAATAATGCCTGATCGGCTTTAAGTCCTCATCCAATTCATACACCAGGGGAATGCCCGTGGGTATATTCAAAGAGACAATCTCCTCCTCGCTGATACCGTCCAGATGTTTAACAAGAGCCCTGAGGCTGTTGCCGTGCGCGCAGATCAAAACTTTTTTGCCTTTTTTCAGGACCGGGATGATCTCCTCGGACCAATAAGGCAAAAAGCGTGTCACCGTATCGTTCAGAGCTTCGGTCCTCGGCAGATGTTCTTTGGCAAGACCGGCATAGCGGGGGTCGTTATCCGGCAACCGGTCATCGCCCTCCTCCAAAGCCGGCGGCGGCTTCGAATAACTGCGTCTCCAGATCAAAACCTGGTCCGCCCCGTGTTTAGCGGCGGTTTCGGATTTATTGAGCCCCTGCAGGCCACCATAATGCCGTTCGTTCAATCGCCAGGACCGCACCACCGGAATCCACATCAAATCCATGCCGTCCAAAACCATCCAGAGCGTCCGTATGGCCCGCTTGAGCACTGAAGTGAAGGCGATATCAAAGCGATAACCTTCTGCCTGCAGAAGTTTGGCGGCGTTCTCCGCCTCTTGCCTGCCCTGGGGGGTGAGGTCCACATCCGTCCAGCCGGTGAAGCGGTTTTCCAGATTCCATTGACTTTCTCCATGGCGTAGCAGAACCAGTTTCAACATCCTCAAGCGTCTCCTGAATTGTAATATTTGTGTTCAAGTCGGGCCGGAAGTGGCGCCGCCCCTTCCTTCAAAGGCCCCCATTTAAACATATTTTTTGCCAGGCGTTAAATTCATTTAAGAAAACCTGAAGATCGGCCGTAAAGGTTTCCACAACCCCGGCACAAAACAAGCAACTCGTTGACTTACAATGGTTTATCAATTATCCTGAAACGGAATATCGACTTGTTTCAGGCATGTAAAAGAATGGATTGCTTCAAGAATCGCCGGTTTTTCAACAAAATGACGCAGGTTCGCAACCTATGACGGATTCGATCGCTAATTATTTCCGGGAGATAAATCTCGATTTCCTCTCCAGGGCTTTGCGAGATGGTCCTACAGTGGACTTTGAACTTTTCTATAAAACCAACGGCGACGAAAAAGAACCCGTATTTCTAAAATTCGGTTCTTACGACCGCAAAAATAAAGAAAAAATCCAAAAGTTGATAGAAGCCGAAAACAGCCACACCCTTTTCATCCACGAAACGGACCTGGTCAAGTACTACGATGAATTTTTAGTCACCAAACTTCGAAAAAATATAGATTATGGGGACCCCTTTGAACAAATCCTGGCAGATGCCTACCAGATAAATAAAAATATTTTACACGAGTATTTTGAAAATATCGGGTCGACAAGAATCCTCAAAAGCCTGGACGATGTGGTCCGCATCATGATTCGGTGCGTGGACGAAGGTAAATTGGATGCCGGTGATATTTTTAATATCATCCACAAAGACAACGCTCATCCTTCACATTGTTCAAACGCCGGTCTTTATAATATATTTTTCGGGGTCCAGTTAAAACTGCCGCCGGATGAAATCCACGAGCTGGGTATTGGGGGAATGCTCTTTGATATCGGTAAGAAAGGAATTCCGCCAGCCGTTCTGGAGAAAAAAGAAGGACTCTCCCCAGAAGATTGGCAGGACATCCGTAAACACCCCAGCGCCGGCAGAAAAGTGTTGAACGAAATGAAATGTCACAGTCAAAACATTCTGCAAATGGCGGCAGAACACCACGAGAAACACGACGGATCAGGCTACCCCTTTGGGCTCCCAGGCAACAAAATTTCGTTCCCGGCCAAGGTGTGCACCATTTCCGATGTCTTTAACGCTCAGGTTTGCAAACGCAATTATCGCGAACCCCGGACGGCTTTTGAAGCCTTAATGGAAATGAAAAACAACATGCCCGGCCATTTCGACCCCAAGGTTATGTCTAATTTTATAAAAGCCTTTGTCGGCTCCCAGAAGTAACCATCAATTTTCTTCGCGAAACCCAATTTTCCTATCCGGGAAAATCCCCGGCCGGTCATCATGCCAACCCCTCAAGCTCCTATGCAAGATGTGTCGAGTTCGTGATACTATCAAGAAATTCGACTTAAGGCGGTGGTAAAATGTTTATCGATGTAGAACCCAACCCAAACACCGAAATCAGTTTTAATATGGTTTACCGGGATGTTTCCACGCCCAGAGAGGTGTTCTCCATCAAATACCAGGTGGGCAAAGAAGATCAGCCCGTGCAGATCACCGGCTGGGACGCCGAAACCAACACTCCCTGCCCCGCTTTCGCCTGCAAGGTTGAAGAATCGGGCGACGGCATGGCGCTTTTGATCTATGGCGGATCGGGGGGCATCCGCATGAAGCCCCTGGAAGACGAATCCGCCTGGGACGCAGCGTCTTCCAACCAGTGGGGGGAATCTCACCTCGTCTACCCCGTTGACAGCTTCATCGTTTACAAAGATGAGATTTAAAAAATCTGCCCCTCTCTCCACGGCTCCTTTGAACGCATAGTTTCAACCGCTAAAAACATCCTCATCTTCTAATCACGATAAAACCCGTTTTTGGATTTCATCTTCACCGACCGTCTCACCCCGCTCCCGGGTAACACAGTGAATGAAGAATTCCCTGTTCCCCTTTTGCCCTAATATCGGCGAAACGGTGAGAGAACGCATCACCCACCCCTGGTCCTGAATAAACGTTTTTAAAGTATGCAGGACGGTGAGATGCTTGACGGGGTCCTTGATAATGCCCTTGTTTTCGACTTCATCTTTTCCCACTTCGAATTGCGGTTTCACCAGAGCCAGAAGATCGCCGTCGGGTTTCAGCACTTTCAAAACAGGGGGTATAATAAGTTTGAGCGAGATAAAGGATACATCGATCACCGCCAGGTCGACGGATTCGCCGAATTCGTTCGGAGCTAAATAGCGCACGTTTTTTCTTTCCAGACAGACGACGCGAGGATCCTTCCTAAGTTTCCAATCCAGTTGCCCGTAACCGACATCGACCGCGAATACTTTTTTGGCGGCGTTTTTAAGCAAACAGTCGGTGAAGCCGCCGGTGGAAGCGCCGATATCGGCGGCGGTTTTTTCCTTCGGGTTAATTTGAAACTCTTTGAGAGCACCTTCCAGCTTGACCCCGCCGCGGCTCACATAAGGGTGAAGGTCTTCCAGAATAGAAACAGGATGGCCTTCCAAAACCATTCGGCCGGGTTTATCGGCCACCTCATCGCCCAACCGGACTTTACCGGCAAGAATCAGCCCTTGAGCCCGCTCCCGCGAGGACACGAGTTTTTTTTTACCAGCAACTGGTCGAGCCGGATTTTTTTAGGGTCACTCGGCATCGTCTTCCTTTTCCACAGGGAATAATTCCGTGATCAACTCGCCTTTCTGGTTTTTGGTGAGTTTTTCTATTTTCGCTTCCGCTTCGTTGAGCTTTTTGGAGCAAAGCCGGGACATCTTGATACCCTCTTCAAATATTTCCAGGGACTTGTCGATGTCCAGTTCGCCTTTCTCCAGTTCCTCGACGATATCCTCCAAGCGCTTCATTGCTTTTTCCAGTTTCATTTCCGCCATGATTCACCTTAATAAATATTGTGAGTTTTATTTGTTAACTTTCTCGCTGGTCTCATCCACCGTGCAATCCAGTCGGCCTTTGGAAAGCCTGACTTGAACCGAATCTCCGGGCTTCACGTCCTGGTTGGATTTTACGGCTTTTCCCTCCCGTGTGGTGATGCTGTAACCCCGGTCGAGGATGGTCAACGGACTGAGCGACTGCAGATTTTTTACGACCCCATTGAAACGGTTCTTCTCAAGTTGCACCAGAGACCGGGTTTTTTCAGTCAGACGATGGTTGAGAGAAAATCGCCTTTCCTCAAGACGCTGGACTGCTTTTTTGGGGGACGCCTGTATCAGTCGCTCAACCCGACCCTGCAGACGCTGATGGTGAAGAACCACCCCCTGGCCCAATCCACGCAGCAGCCGGAGGCTCAGTTCGCGCAACCGCTCCTCATAACGCTCTATCGCCTTTTTGGGCGATGTCTGAAACAGCCGTTCGACCCGGCTTTCCAACCAGTGTTTTTGCAGAACCACCCCCTGGTTCAAGCCGCGGACAAGACGCAAGTTTAAATCGTCCAATCGTTGAGCCAACGGCGCAAAAATGTGCAGGGGATCGCGGAAAAACCGCCGGTCGGTGAGTCTTTTTAAATGCACCCGGTGATCTTCGATGGGCCGTTTCGCCGAAACCATTAACTGCCGGGTCAGATAGACCAATTGCTCGAGAACATCGTCCAATACCGGAACCGTGAGCTCCGCTGCGGCAGAAGGCGTCGGCGCACGCAGATCCGCCACAAAATCTGCGATGGTGAAATCGATCTCGTGCCCGACGGCCGAGACCACGGGAATTTCAGACGCCGAAATCGCGCGTGCCACCACTTCTTCGTTAAACGCCCACAAATCTTCGATCGACCCGCCGCCGCGCCCGACGATCAACACATCGACATCCCCTACCCGGTTCATCTCATTTATAGCGTCAGCGATTTCCTGCGCCGATCCTTCCCCCTGGACTTTCACTGGGTTTATCAATACGGAAACTTTTGGGTTCCTCCGGCGAATGACATTCAAAATATCGCGCACCGCAGCACCCGTGGGAGACGTGACCACCCCCACCTTCCAGGGAAACTCTGGAATCGGTTTTTTGCGCGCTTCATCGAACAAACCTTCCTTCGACAGTTTTTCCTTCAATTGTTCAAAAGCTTTTTGCAGAGCCCCGAGCCCAACCGGTTCCAGCATCTCCACTACGATCTGATATTCTCCCCGGGCGTCGTACACCGTCACCCGGCCGAACAAATGAACGTGATCGCCTTCCTCCGGCTGATACTTGAGCCCGGCTCTGAACCCTTTGAACAGGACACAGCGAATCTGAGATTTTTCATCCTTGAGAACGAAATAGGCGTGTTTCGAGGCCGCTACCCGGAGGTTGGAAATTTCCCCCTCCACCCAGATGGTATCGAATTCCGTTTCGAGGAGGCCCCGGATGGTGCGGGTCAGCTCCGAGACAGAGTAAACCCGTGGCTGGTCTTCCTCAACCTCACTGAAATTTAACGAAGGGTCCAATTTTTCGACTCAGGATTTTGTAACGGATTAAAAAGCGTTCACGGAAAAAACCGCTAAGCCAGTATGCCAGAAAGGCGTGTGGAGTAAAAACGATTCCGAGTGAGAAAGGCGGGAAAATGACAATAAGTATTTGTTATCTATGGCCAGCTTAAAGCTGGACATCTAGTTGCATGCGCTGGGTTTTTAGCTTCCTGAATCCTGGCAAATTTTTAATGCTGGATTCAAGAGGTTTCAATACCAGCTTGAAACGCCTTCAGGGTGTTTTGCATGAGCAGGGCGATGGTCATGGGACCCACGCCCCCTGGGACCGGAGTGATGAGAGACGCTTTCGGTTCCACTTCATCAAACGCAACATCGCCCACCAGCTTGCCGTCCACGCGGTTGATTCCCACATCAATGACCACCGCCCCCCCTTTGACCATGTCTCCAGTCACGAAATTAGCCTTGCCCACGGCGGCGATCAACAGATCGGCGGTTTGGGTGACGGCGGGCAGGTCCTTGGTACGCGAATGACAAACCGTCACCGTCGCGTTCCTGTGCAAAAGTAATAGCGCCACCGGTTTGCCGACGATATTGCTTCTGCCCAGCACCACAGCATGCCTGCCTTCGATCCCAACGCCGTAAAAATCCAGCATTTCGATGATGCCTGAAGGAGTGCAGGGTGCCAAGACGGCGCTTCCCATCATCAACCGCCCCATGCTGACCGGATGAAAACCGTCCACGTCCTTACCGGGGTCGATGGCTTCTAATACCTTGTCTGAATCGATGTGTTTAGGGAGCGGCAGTTGCACCAGGATTCCACTGACCTCCTCATTGCGGTTCAACTCTTCCACCAGAGCCAGCAGTTCTTCTTCTTTCGTGTTGTCAGGCAGAGTGTGTTGGAAGGATTGGAACCCCAGTTCCTTGCAGGTTTTGTTTTTGTTGCGGACATAAACCGCGGATGCCGGGTCCTCTCCCACCAGCACCGTCGCCAGTCCGGGAACCCTGCCGGATTGTTTTTTCAACCGTTCGACCTCCTGGCCGATGCGGTTTTTTATTTCCAGAGCTACTTTTTTTCCGTCGATCAAGGACATGGTTTAATCCTGGTAAGTCATAGCGGGTGGCATGATACCAGAACTCAAGCGTATCGCTGGAAAAAATATTTCCATTCAATGCACGCAGGGTGGACTGAATCCTTAATCAGGTGAGGTTTATCTTAAATGGTTCTCGACAACTTGCGAACCATCAGCCCCCTGGGGCGGAAGCAAACATCATTCTTCCGGTTTCTTCCCCGGTGGAGAGGTCAATCGATTTTAAGCTCCTTGATCAACCGGGAAAGGTAGGAACGCTGGACATTGAGAATCTTCGCGGCTTTGGTGCGGTTGCCGTTAGTGGATTTCAGCGTGTTGGTGATGAACGTGTGCCGAAAGGCATCGTTCGCCTCCTTCAGCGAAGCGCCAACGTTGACTTCGATGGGAGTTTCCTGCGAATCGAAAGGAAAGGCTTCCGGGGTCAGTTCCTCATCATCGGTGAGAACGATGGCCCGTTCCAGAGTATTTTCCAGTTCGCGAATGTTTCCCGGCCAGGAATAACCCATCAGATGCGTCAGCAGGCTTTTACTGATTTTTTTAGTGGGTTGGCCTTCATCGGAATCGGTACGGCGCCTCTGCGGGGTGTGCTTTTTAATAAAATAGGTGACCAGATCAGGGATATCCTCGCGCCGCTCTCGTAAGGGGGGAAGTTCGATACCGATTACATTGATCCGGTAAAATAAATCCTGACGAAAGGTCCCCTCCCGCACCATCTGCTCCAGATCGCGGTTGGTGGCTGAGATGATTCGCACATCGACCTTGATGGTCTCCGTCCCCCCCAGGCGGATGAAGGATTCCTCCTGGATCACCCTCAGAAGTTTGACTTGCATATCCAGCGGCATTTCACCGATCTCATCCAGAAATAAGGTCCCCGTATGTGCCGCTTCAAACAAACCAATTTTGGTGCTGTCGGCACTGGTGAAGGCGCCTTTTTCATTACCGAATAACTCACGCTCCAGGATGGATGCCGGCAGAGCTCCACAACTTATAGAAACAAAGGGGTTGTTTTGTCTTGGGCCCCGGTCGTGAATCAAATGCGCGAACAACTCTTTTCCCGTGCCGCTTTCCCCGTTGATCAACACGGCGGCCTTGGAGTCCGCCAGACGTTCGGCCATCTGGATGCATTTTTGAATGGCCGGACTTTCACCCACGATCATGTAGCGCCGCATGGAGGTTTCTTTAAGACGGTCAAATTCTTTTCCCAGCGCCATTCGGTTTCTGGAAGCTTGAAAAAATTTCGGGATCATGCGGCCAAATCGTTTGAGAATCTCAATATCCAGATCGGAAAACCCTTCACCAGACTTTTTATCGCAGAATTGCACCACACCAATGACCTTTTTTTCCACCATGAGAGGCAGGCAGGCGATTGATTTCCGTTGATCGTTGCCTTCCTCACTCATTTTTTTGTACCAGCGCGGGTCGTTTTGCACGTCATTTGATATGATCGCTTTTCCCATTTTGGAAACCGTTCCGGCAATTCCGACGCCGGGAGGGATTTCTATATCCTTGAGTTCCCCCATATTATCCCCGGAAGACTGATAATATTGCAGTTTTTTGGTTTTCTCATCCTGGACCAAAAGCAGGGAAGCATGCCTGGCACCCACAATTTCAGTGGCGGAATTGATGACCATGCTGAGAAGCTCATCGATTTCCATGGACACGGTTTTAAATTGCGTCGATATTTTGCGGATCGCCTGAATATTGGCCTGATTATCTATAAGTTTCATTAAATCACTCGGCAGTTAAGAGTCAATTTTTCACGGATAAAAATATGTATTTTTTTGACCATACGCCAGGAAGGGGTATGCATAAAAGTGTACACCTTTTAAATATTAATTAAAAGGGTTAAAATTTTAAACATTTACATCCAATATTAATCTATAAAGCTCGCATTTATTAAATATTTATCCATTATCTGCCAACCCTATTGAAATAGACAAAATTCAGCGCAATGGTTCACAAAAACAAAGTTCATTGTTGTTCTCACTCGTCCTTTCTCCGATAATGCGTGGAACGATATTCCTTTGGTCTATTGGAGCCTGGTAAAATCATTCGCTTTTTTACATACCCCGTCAGTTCACCCTCACCGAATGATACGTTGAGATACCGATGACCCCCGTTGAACCCTCTGCAAAAATACAGATTCGCAGTATCCTTATTCTGATATTGTTTTCCATTTTGATCTATTCAAATTCGCTTAAGGGATCTTTTCATTTTGATGACCGAAACTTGATCGATCGTGAGTGGATCGCTGACTTGAAGGCCTTCAACAAAAATGTCCGTCTTCAGGAATATGAAAACCGCCCGGTATTGTTGTGGACCCTTGCTCTCAACAACACACTCCACAAAAACAATGTATTTGGATTCCATCTATTCAACCTGCTGTTGCATGTTTGCGTTTCTACACTGATTTTTTTCATTGCGGTGCAGACGCAAAATATTATTTATCGTCCCGTAACGGGAACAAGTCCACCCACCTCGGGGATTACCGATCGCATCTCATCAACCCCGTCGTTACAGATTCCTCTGATTGCGTCCCTGCTATTCGCTGTCCATCCGTTGAACACGGATTCCGTATCCTACATTTCTTCACGATCCTCCGTCCTGGCAACGTTTTTTTATTTGCTCAGCGTTTACGCTTTTTTGAGGGTTTTCCCGCCTTACGCCAACCGTTGGCGAATGCCCGTTGGAATCGGCTGGGGACTGCTGACGCTGGGCGGAATGTATTTAGCCATTGCCTCCAAGCTAATCGCGGTGACGCTTCCGGCGCTGTTGGTTCTCTGGTTTCTTTTCTTCATTTGCCCTGTCCGGTTTCCCCAGTTTAAAACCTGGTTCATATCTAAGAAAACGATCGCCGTGTATGGAGGCGTCCCTGCCATTTTGTCAGCGGCCTTCCTGCTTTTGAAACCTGAAGTTCTATACGCACCAAAAGATCAGGGGCTGGTGTTATTTGGCAGAGTTCCTTATCTGCTGATCGAAACCAAGGTGGTGGTTTTTTATTACCTGAAATCGTTTTTTGCTCCCGTAAATCTCAATGTAGACATCGGGTTCCCTTTCACCACATTTTTTACCGATCCCAAAATTCCCCTGGCGATGCTTGGGATCGGCGCACTCATTTATTTTTCCTGGCAATCCCGAAGCCCCTGGGTCCGGGTCAGCGTCCTTTGGTTTTTCCTTACCCTGGCGCCCACTTCCAGCCTTGTTCCCCTGAACGATCTGGCGGTCGAACACCGGATGTACCTGCCGATGACCCTCGGCCTTTGTTTAGCTGCCGGCTGGACGATCACCAAAATTCCGGCAAGATGGAGATCATCATTCTTGATGACCACCCTCGTTCTACTCGCTTCATTAACGATCTCCAGAAACCTGGTGTGGACCACCGAGGTTCGATTATGGCAGGACGCGGCAAAAAAGAATCCATTTTCCCCAAGGACCCACAACAACCTGGGAAAAGCCTATTATGAAAACGGGCAGATCGACAAAGCGTTGTTTCATTTCAAAAAAAGTAACGAGGCCATTGAGACGCACCTTGTCAAACAATACAACCTGGCAAATCCGGAAGAACTCCTGAAAAGACAAACCGGAAATCAGCCAAAAAAAGAAAAAGATGCTTCGTCCCTTAAAATAATCGCCAACCTGGCCGAACCCCACTACAACCTGGCCAGCGTTTATCTCGACAAAGGAAACCTGGAACAGGCTGAAAGCGAGTATCAAACCGCCCTCCGCCTCAACCCAAATTACTTCAGCGCCCTTTTGGGCCTGGGTTCAGTTTATGCCCGAATGGAAAAATTTCAACAAGCCGTTGCCTCGTATCGGCAAGCCATTCACAAAAGACAATCGGCAACCGGAGCTAAAGATTACCCTCTGGCCAGACTCAATCTCGGGGAAATTTATGGCCGCACGGGGAAATTCGAAGATGCCATCCGCGAGCTTTCCCTGGCGGTAAAGCACGATCCATCGCTGGTCCTCGGTCATTACAACCTGGGACTCGCCTATCTCATGACGGGAAGCTTGGAAAAAGCCGAACAAACTCTCACCACGGGCCTGGCACTGAATGACCGCTTCGAACCGGCTCTCTTTAACTTGGCGCGAGTCATCCAGGCAAAAGGCGAGTGGGAACGATCGACCCGGCAATTTGAAAGGTTTTTACAGGTTAAGGGCGCGGATGCAGGAGCCTATTTCCAGATCGGGTGGAATCATCAGCAGGCAGGAAATTTAGATAAAGCGCGGGAAAGTTACGAAAAGGCGTTGACGATCGATCCTGAATTTTTACATGCCAGAATCAACCTCGGAAAAATTTATCTCGAATCCCAACAAAACGATCTGGCCCGTATGCATCTTCTCCTGGCCGCAGAATCCAAGCCGCCCGAAAAGCTGATGCAGGAAATTTCGCGGCTTCTCTTAAAACTTTCTTAAAAACCAGACAAAAAACATCGTTGACCGAACCTCTTAAAATGCAGAAAGTCTCTTCTCATATCACTGCACTTTTTATTCTCAGCCTGCTGGGAATCCTGAGTTTTTTTGCCACGCTCCGTTCGCCCTTTTTATACGATGACGCCCACGCCATCATCGAAAACCCCTACATCCAGAACCTGTGGAATTTCCAAAGCGCCGTAGGCATCGAAAATATTTTCAACCGCTCGATGGTCCTGTTGACCTATGCCGTTAACCGCGAAGTGGGAGGGCTCGATGTTTTCGGATTCCATCTCGTCAACATCCTGATTCACATTTGCGTCGCAATCATTTTTTATTTCCTGGTCCAGCGTTTGATCGCTTTGGAAACACCGGACCTTCAAGGTCGCCTGAACCCCCTGCCATTGCTCACAGCTGCTATTCATCTGCTCCATCCCCTTACGGTCCAGCCGGTCTCGTACCTCTCCAATAGGTCTTCGCTTCTTGTCACTCTTTTTTTTCTTCTCGGGTTTTATTGTTTCATTCAAAGTATCCGTGCATGGAAAAAGCGCGGTGGGATTCAAAGTTTCGCCTGGGCCGCCCTGGTGATCCTGTTTTTCTGTCTGGGGGCGGGAAGCAAAGAGATCATCGTCACGCTCCCGGTAATGATCATGGCTTACCTTTGGTTTAGAACTCCAAAAATGGAGACCAATAAGTTTGTCCTGATTGGTCTACTTATTTTTGCACCTGTCGTTTTGTATCTCGCCTACCGTTACGCGCAATTGGGCAATTTGTTCGTTCTTAAAGCCGATCCAGGCTCTCTTGAAATCGACCGGGGGCTGTATTTTCTCACTCAGATGAAGGCTTTGGTGTTCTATTATTTATTGAAGCTCCTCATGCCCGTCAACCTGAATTTCGAACCCGATGTGGTCCTGATTCCAGGCATACAAAACTCAGAATGGATGATTGGGCTGGGAACCTTAATATTTTTAGGAACCCTTCTTTATTATCAAAAATCCCGTCTTGCGCGCTTCGCTTTTCTTTGGGCGCTGGTGACGATTCTTCCTACGTCAAGCCTGATTCCTCTCAAACAGATCGTTGCCGAACACCGGACGTATTTGCCCGGACTTGGAATCGGCCTGGCTTTGGGAATCGGCGGCTTGACGGCCGTTCGCCAACCCGCCGGCCGAGGCGCGATGATCCTCGCATTTTTGCTGTTCCTTTCGTCCCTGACCATCAATCGCAGTCTGGACTTCAAAACAGAGATCGGTTTGTGGCAGGACACAGCCCGGAAATCTCCTCAAAAAGCACTCGTGCACAACAACCTCGCCGCCGCCTACCTTGCAGAAAAAAGGCTCGACGAAGCCGCACAGGAAATTGCGGCCACTCTCAAGCTCAACCCTCTATACACCGACGCTCACATCAACCTCGGGCATATCTATTCACAACAGGAAAAGTGGCAGGAAGCAAAAACCGAGTTTGACCGCGGCATTCTGCTCGGCTCACCCAAGGCTGAAGCTTTTTTCAACGCCGGTTTGGTGCGGACCTATTTAAATCAAACCGAGGCGGCTCTCCCTTTTTTCAAAAAGGCCGTCCAGATGAAACCTCATCGGGCGAAATTTCATTTTGAACTGGGCAATACTTACCGGTCACTGAACCGCTTGGGCGAAGCCTTGACAGAATACCGAAGGACCCTTTCAATCCAGCCCGATCATTTCCAGGCTGAGAACAATATAGGAGTCGTGTTCTGGAATCTCAAACAATACGATCTGGCGGAACAGGCATTTCACAAAGCCCTTGATCTGGGAGGGGATAATCCCGAAATCCACAACAACCTGGCAAGCATATATATGATCCAAAAGCGCCACGAACAGGCCATCCCTCATCTCAAGCGCTGGATCGCACTGCAGCCGGAAAACCCCAAAGCCAGGGAACTTCTTAAGATCGCCAGGACCTTCAACAGGGATAGCGCACAATGAGCCCGGCGAAGAAACCGGACTTCGGTGACTTCAAGGTTCAAGGAAAATGTTGTTTGCTGATCATTGCCCTCGGATTGGTGATTTACGGAAACCACCTTCACAACGCCTTCCAGTTCGACAGCGTGGCCTACATCGTCAACAATCCAAATTTAGACCGCCCAAAAGAAATACTGACCCTGGAGTTTTTGATCTCAGAGATCAAGTCCCGAGGTCTCCTCAGGATGTCG
Organism: Nitrospinaceae bacterium; assembly: GCA_021604505.1. NCBI lineage: Bacteria > Pseudomonadati > Nitrospinota > Nitrospinia > Nitrospinales > Nitrospinaceae > Nitrospinaceae bacterium. The sequence goes on from BQJC01000002.1 coordinate 319,981, forward strand.
ATGGCGGTCAATGCGGCGCTGGGCGGGGACCGCCCCTTCGGGTATCATCTTTTCAACCTCACCTTCCATATTTTTAATTCCCTCTTGTTGTTTTTCATCAGTAAAAAAGTTTTCCGAGGTTTTCTACGCAACCAGGAAGATTGGGACGAACTTGAAACTAGAAAAATGTCCCTTTTCACCGCCATTCTTTTCCTTTGCCACCCCATACAAACCGAATCGGTGGTTTACATCATCAGCCGTTCCGAAGTGCTGGCGGCGACCTTTTATCTGGGAGGGTTTTTCCTGTTCCAATCCTTTTGGGAACGCCGGCGAACCACTTCTAATGTGATGAAATTCCTATGGCTCCCCTTATTATTTTTTATCGTTTTCTTCCTGGGGTTCAGCGTGAAGCAGACGCTCATCACCCTGCCTGCGCTTCTTTTGTTCTACGCACTTTTTCAGTTAGACAAAAACTCCATGCCCATCCAGTGGTTGATAAAATGGAAATGGGTGCTGGCAGGCATCCTTCTGTTAGCCCTTGCAATCCTCATGAGAAAGCTCCTCACCGATGAATCTTTTCTCATTGGCCCGTCGAACCCAGAGGAAATGGTCGGCAGAAAAAAGTACATGTTGAGCCAGCCTTCGGTGCTGGTTTTTTATTACCTGAAACTGTTGTTGTTTCCCGTCAACCTCAACATCGACCCGGATATTCCGGTGGTAACGAATTTACTATCCTGGCGGTTCCTGGGACCCGCCGCCTTGATCGCTGCCCTGATCTGGCTCGGGCGAAACGCCGCTAAATCGCGAATCTACTTATTCGCCCTTTTATGGTTTTTCGTCATCCTTTCCCCTTCTTCATCGATCATCACCTTGCACGACCTGGCGGCGGAACACCGGGTCTATCTGGCGTCTTACGGATTTTTTCTGGTGATGGTGACCGCTGTCTGGCATTTGACAGGTACGAGACGGCAGTCCCCAAAGAACTCTCAAAGGTGGGTGACTTTTTTTCTGCTCATCGCTTTCTCCGGTGCGTTGGGGCTGATGACGGTAAAAAGAAATTTAACTTGGAAAAGTGAGCTGGCCCTTTGGGAAGACACACGAAAAAAATCTCCTCACCTTGTCCGCCCTTTGATCAATCTGGGACGGGCCAACAGCCTGGCCGGCCAAACGGACCGAGCTATTTTCTATTACGAAACGTCGCTCAAAAAAGCGCCTCACGTTTTTTCCCTGAACTACAACCTGGGTGAACTTTATTTGGCAAAAAACCGAATGGGTGAAGCTCTAAAACGATTTAAACTGGCCGAAACGCTGTCTCCGCATATTCCCGAGGTGCATGGCAAATTAGGTGAGGTTTATATGAAAACCGGGCAGTACGATCTCGCCGATCGTTACTTTAAAAAAGCCGTAGAACTGAATCCCAAATACCCCATCGCGTTTCGCAATCTGGGAATCCTGAATTACTTTCATCTTGATCGGCCCCGGCAGGGGATCGTTTATTTCACCCGGTCACTGACTTTAGACCCCGATCAACCGCAAGCGGATAAGGTTCGAGAGCTGATTTCCCGGAATCAGTAAACGATACAGGAATATCGAGGTGAGCCGCCTTTCTTTTTTTTGCGATTCTTTAGGGGGTTTACTCAGCCCTCGATTTTAGCTTAGAGGTAGATTTTGTTCGCAAAAATAACAGATAAAGCACCAAAAAATTCACGCCGATCGCCGTCAGCCAGAGAAACACATCCACTCGGCCAAACAGGGCCAGCACAAAAAGGAAATGGGTGAAATCGCGGTTGGCCAGTTTATCGACAAAATCGCTTTTTTTTCTGTCATTTTCATCTGCAGAATGGGCCTTGGATTTGCCTTCGGTGACTGCCGTCCCCAACATGAGAAAAGAAATTAAACTGCCAATCGCCGCCAGTCCGCCAAGGACGATGTAAATCAGATCTCCGTGGGTATGGAACAACCCCATGCCGATGGAGAAAAAGACCGCGATATGAACGATGTTGTCGCAATAGATATCCAGTTTGCCGCCCAATTTGGTTTCCATGAATTTAATGCGGGCGATCTCTCCGTCCACCCCATCCACCCAGATGGAAAAAAGCAGCAAACCGGCCCCGATCAGACCCATCGCGTAACCGCCCTGAAAAAAACACCCCGCCGATCCGAGACCGATAATAAAACTCAGCAGGGTGATCTGGTTTGGCGTGACTTGGGTATTCAAAAGCCTTCGGGTGATTAGTTTGGAGACGGGCCGTGACAGAATCCGGGTGGCCAGACTGTCATTACTCAAACCTCCCGACCTTTGCACGATACGCTCGCTTTCCCGGTGAAAATCTCCCTCACTTAAAACTTTACGGATTGCGGCCTCCGGAAAATACACCAGCGATTTTATTTCGCTGTCCTGATCCTCTATTGCGGAAGGGGGAGATTGCTCTTTCACCTTCTCCAAGCTGGAAAAATCAAAAGCGTCTGGTGCCTCTAATAAGTGGACCAGGGAATTCCTGTCGACCCAAAAGGCGCGGTATTTTCCGTCCTCTTCGGAGTCAGGGTTTCCAGCCACCGCAGATTTGATTTGGGTCTTATCATAAAGAGCCGACCCGTCGAGAAGAAGAAACTCGCCAAAACCACCGGTTTTTTGCACCCATTCTTCTGAATCAGACAGCCATTCCAGGCTCAAGGTCACTCTTGGATCGGACGCAATCCGGCGATGCAGTTCACCTACAGCCTGCGGCTGATGGTTCACAAACAGAACCACGTGTTGGATGCCACCTCGTTGAATATTAAGGATATTTCGTAGTATGAAGGGAACTCCGGCGATTTTTCTCCAATACCAGTCCTCTAAGCCTCCGCTGTCAGGAGGGGGGGGCAAAAATAAAACCGCCAGCGTGCCCCGATGGCGCGTCGACGCTAGAGAATTTTCTGAATTTTTTAACATTTGGTATATAATTCCACCTTCAGCAAATCTTGGCAGAAGATATCAATACCATAATTACAAACAAAAGCAAAAACTCGTTGATAACAAGCCGATTCGGGAAAATGAGTCCGGCCACGCCTTTTTAGAGCCAGAATCGGCGGATGGACGGCACGCAGTTCATTCTGCCAGGCAACGAATGCGATTTCCTTTTTTCGTGATTCACAGAAATTCTTGATTTTTTGGATTTTTTATGTCATTTGTTAGGGTGTTTTTCGACCAATAATCATCTGCATTTAATTGTTCAAGGCCATTTCAGGGGGCAAATATTGTTGCGTGGGGTGGGGTTTTTAACTTTATCAATCTTATGGGGTCAAAATCAACGTGAATAAAATTCGAATTGCCATCGTGGGAATTGGGAATTGCGCCAGTTCCTTGATTCAGGGAATCCATTTTTACAAGGGAAGAAGTCTCGAGGACGCCATCGGCTTGATGCATGGCGAAATCGGCGGCTATCGCCCGGACGATATCAGTGTTGTGACTTGCTTCGATATCGACAAAAGAAAAGTCGGGAAAGACGTGAACGAAGCGATTTTTGCCGCCCCGAACTGCACGACCGTATTTCAAAAAGACCTTCCGCCGTCCGGTCTTAAGGTGCGGATGGGACGGATTCTCGATGGAGTTTCTGACCACATGGCCGACTATAAAGAAAACAATACCTTCGTCCCCGCCGATGACCCCCAGCCAACCCAGGACGAGGTGGTACGCGCTTTAAAAGAGTCGGGAGCGGAGATCCTGGTCAACTACCTTCCCGTCGGCTCGGAAGAAGCCACCCGGTTTTATGCCGAATGCGCATTGGAAGCGGGAGTGGGTTTCATAAACAATATTCCCGTTTTTATCGCCAGCAACCCGGAATGGGGACGGCGCTTTGCGGAAAAGAATATTCCGATCATCGGCGATGACATTAAATCCCAGCTCGGAGCGACCATCACCCACCGCGTTTTGACCGATCTGTTCAAAAAACGTGGAATCAAACTGGACCGCACCTACCAATTGAATACCGGCGGCAACACCGATTTCCTCAACATGTTGAACCGCAAACGCCTGGCATCCAAAAAAACGTCCAAAACCGAGGCCGTACAGTCGGCGGCGGAAAAGCGGCTGGACGATGACAACATCCACGTGGGCCCCAGCGATTATGTCCCCTGGCAAAAGGACAATAAGGTCTGCTTCATACGCATGGAGGGCCGAATCTTTGGCGATGTTCCCATCAACCTGGAAATGCGGCTTTCGGTAGAAGACTCACCCAACTCCGCGGGGGTGGCCATTGACACCATCCGTTGCACCAAATTAGCCCTCGACAGGGGAGAAGGCGGGGTTCTCCACGGACCGTCGGCTTTTTTCTGCAAGCATCCGCTTCGCCAATTCACGGACGACGAAGCCTACCGCATGACGGAAAATTTTATCGCCGGAAAAACCCAGAGCAAATCGAAAAAATGTCTTATCATTGCCGCCGGAAAAGGGTTGCGCTTGCGCTCCCGGGGAGATAGCAAACCTTTAACTCCCATCTTCGGTGTGCCGCTGATCGAACGCGTCGTATTGACCGCAATGGAAGCGGGAGCCAATGAATTTTTCGTGGTCACCGGTTATCAGGCCGATCCGCTCAAGGCGTTTCTGGAAGACCTGTCGCATCGACTGGGCGTCCGCATCACCCCCATCGACAACGAAGATTGGGAAAAAGAAAACGGGCTTTCAGTGCTCAAGGGACAGCGCTATTTTCAGGAACCCTTTTTACTGTTGATGGCGGACCATTTATTCGATCCGGCCATTGCCGAAGAGTTAATGGCTTTCCCGCTGTCTGATGAGGAAATCGTCCTGGGAGTGGACCGCAATACGAGTAATTCTCTGATCGATTTACAGGATGTGACCCGCGTAAAAACTTCCGATGGCAATATCCGTGAAATCGGCAAAGGTCTAAAAGATTTTAACGCGTTTGATACCGGAATTTTCTATTGCCGGCCCGCGATTTTTAAAGCCCTTAAGCAAAGCGCAAAAGAAAATGGCGACACCACTTTATCCGGAGCGATACAAATTCTGGCCCGGGAGAATCGTGCCAAAACCGTCGATATCGGCTCTCGCTTCTGGATCGATGTCGATGATCCGGATGCTTTTAAGCGGGCGGAGAATGCGCTTCTATCCGAAATTCAGGATTCGACATCAAAAACCTCAACGCAGGAAGAAAAGGCCGTCGCGCCCGTTCAGGAAAATATGACGGAAGGCCGTTGAGGTGCAAAAAATTTGATTCGAATTTAATCAAGCCGCCTGTTTTTTTCTGCCGGCACCAAACACAGAAAAATTTCACAGCGCCGAAGTGGTGGAATTGGTAGACGCGCTGGACTCAAAATCCAGTGGGGGCAACCCCGTGACGGTTCGAGTCCGTCCTTCGGCACCATTCAAACAGGGAAAAGGGTTGAGAAGTTCTCTTCTCAACCCTTTTTTTATCCCTGGCCCGATGGGATTGTCCTCATCTCTAAACCAATTCCAGAATCAATCCGATCTCAGCTGTATTAAAATAAAGATAGGTTGGTAACGGTTCCAAACACGAACCGGGGCGCTTCACTGGAATGTACAAACCCTGATGAAAAGTTTTCCCCCAAATAATCGCTTTTGGACGAAAGTGAGTTGGCAAATTTTTGCGTATGCCTTGGTGTCAACGCTCATGCCAATACTCATCTTGCAACCCCAGGAAAATTTGAAGCACAAGGCCCTGGCTTTCACCGCCTTTTCCTGGACCGCTTTATTGACCTATCTTCATGGGAAAAAACATGCATTCATTGCCTTAAACTCTTTTTTTATTTTCTGGCTTTACATCTATGCCGAGAAAATTATTTACCAGTCCTTGCCTTCCAAAGGATTGATCGCTTATATGATGCTTTCCGTCGGGATTTCTTTTTTGTTCGCCTTATTTTATCAAGAAGCGAGCAAAAGACTGAGCTATGTTTCGCCCGCTTTGATATTCACGCTATGCTTCATCTTGTATTCCATACCGTTGTTTTATTTGATTTACTATTTCACCTTCGCAACCGAAGTAACGCCGGATGTATTTTTTGCCATTTTCCAAACCACGGTCCGGGAGGCCTTCGATTTTATAAAAGGACACATTTCATTCGGATGGGTGGCGTTGATCCTGATCGGGTCTTTGTCTTTATCTTACGGCTTATATCGCAAAGAAAAAAATGAACCCGAAAAGATTGAAGTGAGCCTCGCCTCTTTCCTGGTCATCCTGTCCTTATCGGCCTCATACGCATACCAGACGGATTTAAGAATCATCCACCGGATTCCGTCTTCCATCCAACAATACAAGGAGGAACTGGCTAAATTTGAGGAGGTCCGCGACCGGGTCAACAAGGGGAAAATTAAATACAACGCCGCAAAAACGGAAACAGGCGAAGTCTATGTCGTCGTGATCGGCGAGTCTTTGAGTAAAAACCACATGCAACTCTACGGATACTTGCGTGAAACAACTCCCAAACTGAATCAGTTGTATGAACAGGGGGAAATCATACGGTTTGACAACGCGTATTCCAATCACACGCATACCATGCCGGTTTTATCGTTGTCATTAACAGAAGCCAATCAAATAAACAGCAAAGAATACTTTTCCTCCGCCTCAATCGTCGACATCGCCAAAACCGCTGGCTTTGAGACGGTCTGGGTGACCAATCAAGTTTTGTATGGAATCTGGGACAACCTGGTTTCCATCATGGCGCACAATGCGGGTACACTGGAAGCCCTGAACAAAAATATTGGAACTTCCTTAAAGACTCAAAAAAACGACGATGAAACCATAGCCCGCGTTGAAAAAATATTAAGCACTATGAAGACCGATAAAAATATTATTATTTTTGTTCACCTGATTGGAAGCCATTGGGATTATTGCACCCGATTCACAAAACCTTTCGCCAGGTTCAACGGTCCAATAACCGCAGGGGATTTCGGAAATTTTTCGAAAACTCTCGATTCGGCAAAGTGGCTGAACTGTTATGACAACAGCGTTCTATATAATGATCACGTGGTCACTCAGCTATTAGAGCTGTTAAAGCAAAGAGACGGTGTTTCAGGATTTATTTATTTTGCAGACCACGGCGAAGACGTGATCGGAAAGAAAGGCCATAACTCAGCCACATTTAATTATGAAATGGCCGAAATTCCCTTGCTCGCCTGGTTTTCCGATCAATACAACAAAAAATACAAACCTAAAATAGTCGCTTTAAAAAATAACAGAGAAAAACCATTTCCAAACGATCTGATCTACGACACCCTGGTCGGGTTGCTGGGGATTCAAACGGACCGATACGAAAAACAGTATGATATATCGAACAAACGTTTTTCTTTGGCGAATGAAGAACTTTCCACGCTGCACGGGATCAGAAAGTATATTGATCGCGACAATCACAATTACCTGCAATGGGCAAATAACCGGGAATTGAAAAATAAACACCTCCTATCAAGGATCATTCCCGCCGGCATCAACACCATAGGAAAATTTAAAAACAGCCAGTTCGACGGTTACGACTCTTTTGAACTGGACTTAATCTATCGAAACGGGAACGAAGGATATTTTGAAGTGGGAGTGGACTCTAAATCCAGGATCGATGTTACCTTGGATGAATTTCTTAAAATTACCCGAAAATCCGAAGGACAAAAAATATGGCTGAGCATACACAACGCAAACCCAGAGAGCCTGGACGGGATGGTCCAGTGCTTGGTCCGGCTGGATAAAAAATACGACCTGAAAGACAGGGTTTTAATCGAGTCAAAAATGGCGGAAGAAAGTTTTATCAAATTGTCCAGGGCCGGATTCAATACTTCTTATAAACTATCCGAAGCCGACCTGCAAATACTTTTGGATGAAGGAAGCGAGAAAAAACTGGAGAAAAAAGCCGTGGAATTGTCCAAGCTCATCAGACGGCAAAAGAGGAAGGCGGTATCCTTCGACCACAAACTTTATCCGTTTGTGAAAAAGTATCTCAAAAAACATTTAGATGCTGAAATCACCTTCCACATAAAAGATTTATCCCTTTCATTAAAGGATGAAAAATTTATGAGTCGTTTATTAAATCAACCTCACTTTAAAGACCCGAAAGTAAAAACGATTCGCGTGCATTACCATTCCCATTTCTCTCTTTAAAGCCAATTCAATGATTGCAGTTTCTCCAGCACCCAGTCGGAATACAATTTGATCCCGGCGGCATTGAGGTGCACATAATCTTCCGGGTGCATGATGTCGGTGATGGGAATTCGTCGACGCTTCACTTGATCCTGGATCGACAGGAAAGGAATTTGTTCCCGCTCTGAAAACTCTTTGAGAAGACGGGTCACTTTTTCCGGGTCAAATACATCCCCATAATGATCAATGCTCCATGCCATTCTCTCAGGATCCAGAACGTTTCCGTAAACCCCTTCCACCAAAAGAAACCGCACCCCTTGTGAATCCAGAAAACGTTTCATCTCCAGGATCAATGCAAATTGAAGCGCCCACAAGTGCTCATCCCAGGTATCGTAAACTTTTTTATACATTTTAAGCTCCCCCTGTTCATCCAGTGAGAAGTTCGCGTTCCTTCCCACCGGATTAAATTTAATGATCTGGGAAACCCTACGGTAAAGGAAGGAATAATGATTGAGAACTTTGTCCACTCCTTCATGAAATGATATCTGGGATTTTTTATTCCAGTCCACCCTTTCTGGAACCGGAAAATTCTTGAGGATGGGATTCTGTTTCTTCCCTTCTTCCAGGTGAAAATAGGGTTTATAGGAAGTCACTCCATTTTCTCCGATATCATTGATACAAAACGTATAGATGACAACGTCTGGAGAAAATTTCATACCGGAATGCTTCAAAAGCAAGTAAGTTTGATCGGTCGCGAATCCTCGAACACCGAAATTGAGAACTTCCCATTCGCCCTTTAACCTTTCTTCCATAAGAAACTGACCTCTATTTTCTTCCTCAGCTTCCCAAAACTCAGTTGTGGAATCCCCAATGAGGGCAATTCTGGGTTTAGATTTTACAATTTTCCTTTCGCGGTCCGTAAACCCATGGCTGTTATTGCGTACGTAATTTTTGGTCCCATCGAAATAAAGATACCAATAACCTTCCGAGTCTGTTTTTTTTGACCAACCTGTTATAGGGTCATTTTTGAAAAAACGGCCTGGGTCATAGGAGGGCACTCGGATGTCTAGAACAAACGTGACAAAAAGTTCGATGAGAAGGATAGGAAAGAGAATACTTGTGACAACAAGAACAAAATTTAAGCAAAACTCATTTTTTTTTGAGTTCATTGCTTACACGGGCAGGCCAGCACCCTGAAAAGAACGAAGTTTTATTCCCAGCCTGATTATATGGTCCTGAATACGCGAATCGCATAAAGCGGTCAATTCCAGCGGCCGTTCTTTTTGGTAGGCGGTGTTTAAATGGTCGGCATATCCCGGGTGACAGGCAAGCTCCGTTGTCCCCGGCGGTAAACCTTCCAGAATTTTTATCAATGCATCGACCTCGATGGCTTCCGGGAAAGAATAGCCTTCCGTGGTCTGCCCGTAAAAATCTCCGCAATAGCGGATGTCCGGAGTGAAATGACGCACAGGAGTTTTTATTTTCTCAGCACATTGCAGGAGAATGGTTTTCACCGGTTCTCGGCGATGAACGTGCTGGTGAGAATCGATATGAGTGGGATCGCGGCCGACAAGCCGCCGAAAAGTTTCGATCTGGCGACACACTTCAGTGAGGACCGCTTTGGCATCTGTCAAATCCACCACCTCATATTTGGGAAGCCACTCCCCGTCGCTGTAAAACCATTCCCCGAGATCCAGATGCAGACCGAGACCCAGACCCGGATGGTTCCTGCCGTAAGCGGCGGCGTCTTTTGCTCCCTGAAAACGCACCATGAGACTCGCGCTGGTGACAATCCCCAGCTTATACGCTTCAACGACGCCCCGGTTCACGGCTGAACTCAGTCCAAAGTCATCGGCATTGACAATGAGAAATTTTTTATCGTCCACGGCTAAAAACCCACAACATCCAGAACATTTTTAAGCACCGTCTCGGCGCGAAAATATTCATTGGCAATTTCCCTGGCGGCCCGGCTCTGCTTGCCGTAATCTGAATCGATTGCATCTGCGGCATTCACGATTTCATCCAGCGTTGTGAATGAAAACAATCCCTCTCCCGTAGGAATGAATTTCCCAAAAGCGGTGTCCTGGGAAATCACCGGACGACCTGCCGCCAGGTAACAAACACTGCGATCGCTGAACCAACCGCTTCGAAGACGGATGTTCTGGTCCTTGGCCACGGTAAACTCTCCTGCGGAGCGGCGGATATAAGCCCGGTAAGTGAGAGGATCGCCCAACTCCCTCGCCGAAACTATTTTCCAGCCCTTGTCCCGCATCATGGCCGCATCCTGATCCTTAATGCCTTCCAGCGCCAGTTCAATCGATAACGGCGACCTTTCCGGTAGAGCGATAAAACGCTTGAACTCGATATCCTTCCTCCAGCGGTAAGTTTCCCCCTTCCAGACGATGTCTTTTTTCAGGTTCTGCCAGTTTGAAACCGTCGTGAGTTTGCTTTCCCGTTGCGGCGAGCCGTTGGTGGCCCACCATTCCATCACAACAGGAGGCCTGGTCGGATGCCAGACGTATCTTTCAACAGGAACCAGGCAATCCGGGCTCCCTAGATTCTCGCCGTACGAAAACAAAAAGTCATAAGCGTCGTACTCGTCGATAAGTTTTTGATTGCCTTCCGCGATTTCAATCTGATGTACCACTGGATCCGTCTGCAGATAAACCAGACATTGGATGCCTTCATGATCGGGCCGCAATTCGTGAGACCCGCAAAGGTTGAATACCACGTCGGCTTCCTTATATAAGTCGCTCAAACCGGATAGATCCAGCGCTCCCAAACAAACCTTGTTGGATTTTTGTGAATCGGAAACCGCACGCGGTGGACGAAACACCCAGCGGTCCCCCAATCCGATACTTTCCATTTGCCTTTTCAGGTATTGAACATTTGGCAGAACACTCCATGCCGGCTCCCAGGTAGCGGGATCATAAATGGCATTATTGGAATCCTCCACGTACCACACATCAAAACCCAGACGGCGAAATCCGGCAAGGTGGTGGAGCACCTGCCAGGTCATGCCGCCGAAGGGATAGGAGGCGATAAATCCCCAGACAATGATCTTGCCCCGGGTTGCCGGAGGATATTCTTCTTTTTGAATCATGATTGGACCTCGGTTGAAGATGAAACACAGGACCTGATTTCAATCTCTCCGCCGGTTTGAATTTCCAGTAACAAATCGCAATGGTCCAGAGTGCTTAAACGATGCGCGATCAAAAATGTCGTCCGGCCTTCCATCAGAAGTTCAATCGCATCCATGATTCCCGCTTCCGTGTGAATGTCTACAGAGCTTGTGGGTTCATCGAGAATCAGGATGGGAGCGTCTTTGAGAAAAGCCCGCGCCAAAGAAATGCGTTGGCGCTCACCTCCGGACAAACTCATGCCGCGCTCTCCCACCAGCGTGGCATAGCCCTCCGGGAGAGCCGTTATAAATTCATGCGCGTTTGCCGCTTTTGCCGCCGTTTCGATTTCTTTCTGGCTCGCCTCAGGACGCCCGTAGGCGATATTCTCTTCTATGCTCGTTGAAAACAGCACCGGTTCCTGAAGAACCATGGAGAACTGATGGCGAAGGTCAGTGATTTTGTAGTTTCGGAGATCCTCTCCGTCCAGTAAAATTTGACCGGCGTCGGGGTCGTAAAAGCGCGTCAAGAGACTCACCAGTGTGGTTTTACCAGCCCCGGTTCGGCCAGATATGCCTACCCGCGTTCCCGGGGGTGCTTTAAAGGAGATATTGTTCAAAACTTTTGTCTGGCTGTTATAGGCAAATGAAACCTTACGCACCTCCACGTTCCCGCGGCTCCGTTTCAGTCCTTTCGCATGCGGACGGTCAACGACATCGGGAATTTCATCCAGCAACTCAAAAGCCCGCTGGGCGCTGGCGAGCGAATCCTGCAACTTGGCCACCTGGTCGCTGATCGATTCCAGGGGCGCATACAATTGCGCCAGGTAAGTGAGGACCATCAACAACTCTCCGATGGTCAAATTTCCAGCCTGCACGCTTCGGATGCCAATGAAAAGAACAGCGGCTGTGCCCAGAGCCATCCCCAGGTTGATCAGCAGGCCAAACATCCCTTCAGCAAACGACAGCTTGACTCGGGCCCGCACCGTTTTCCTGGAATGATCCACGAACCGGTTGCGCTCTTTTTCTTCCCTGCCAAACGCCTTTACCAGGCGCACCCCGGTCATGACCTCCTGGACAATATTGAGAACGCCGCTCTCCATCTCCTTCACGTCGATGTACTTGTTCCGCATCCGGGAGTTGTAGAGCCGGGCCATGAGAAAAAGCAAAGGACAAACCCCAAGGGCGATGAACGCGAGTTCCAGATTGATCCGGGCGGTCACATAAATCATCGCTACCAGCATGGCAAGGGACGAAACCATCGGAATCACACTGTAAATCGTGATGTATTGAATCGAGGGCGCGTCGTACTGAATGCGGTAAATCGAATCCGCCGTCCCGCGCGAATCATGGAACATGAATGAAAGCCGTTGCAGATGCCGAAATAATCGTTCCCGAAAGGTCAGCGTCATGCGCTCGCCGACATAGGTTTGAAACACATAAGTTGCCGCTGAATTCAAATGAATGAAAAAAACCACCAGTATTTGCAGAACCACAGCAAGAACAAGAAACCCTGCTTGCTGGTTTGAGATCGATTCTGGAAGAAAAAATGCTATGAAACCCGGAAGCGGGTCGGTTCCAAGTACGCTGTCCACCGCAATCTTCAGGGGAACCGGTAAAAGGAGCGCCAGGGGAGCGGCCAAAAGCCCAAGCAGGAAAACCGCTCCTAAGTGTTTCCAATAGGGCCGGGCTTCCCTCAGGATTCTGCCAAAAACAATGGCGTCGGAATATTTTTCAGGGGCCAACGATCATCCCCCCTTTAATCTTGTTTGATGGCGTGGAGTAAAGACGCCGTGGCGTAGGCACATTCCGAAAGCAGGCGGACAATGAGCGCTCCCGTAACAGTGCCTAAAAGGGCAAAAGCTGCCCACGCCTGATCGACAGCCGCCCAACCGGTCAGCACCGCAAACAACAGCGCGAGCGTTGTGACTACCGGGCAGCATCTCGGCCAGGCGCGAAAGCGAATCATTTGCTTTCCCTCTCCATGCTCTTCAATGGCCATTAAGGTGCGCACCGAACCACAAAAGCCACCGCGGATTTCAAGGTCCCATTCATTGAAGTCATCCCCCCGGAAGACCGGGGTGTTTTTGTCTTTTAAAGCGTTTTCAATGGTGCGAAGCCGGCTTTCCGGCGCCTTCCAGACCTCGCTCCAGACCGTGACCACACGGGTCCAGGGAAAGATGAAGCGTGAAAATCCCCGGTATCGCCAAGGGGTAAGTCCATGCCGGATTCTCCCTGTCAACCGGGCCAAAGGCTGAACCAAATGCAACCCGGCCGTGAGCAACCGTTTTTGAATTCGCTCCCACCCGGAACGTTCGGGTGTTGGGAAAGAGGCGCGTTTGGCGCTTTGGAGGGCCTGTATCACCGGCAGAACCACGGCAGCAATCAGGAGGGGAAGAGCCCACTGTAAAGGCGCCCACCAAATTCCGATGAATGAAATCACCGCCAGAAAAGCGATCATCAAATACCATTCCGGCATCAGCGGTAAAGACAACAAGGTCCCTGGAACGCGCTCATAAAGCGATTGAAACAATGCCGAACCCCAGACCCCCTGGTAAACCCGGCTTTTGAGCAGAGAAACCGGCTGAGTGAGCCGCTTGCTGTAAATGCGGCCCTGCCATTGTAAGTGTCCGGCAGAATTATATTTCTCGGGCCATTTTTGCTCCAGAAGAGCTTCCGCTTTTCCGTAACCCAGCTGTTGCTTCCAATAGGTTTTTACCGAATTGCGGCAATGATGCCAAACCACAGCCGCAGGGTTGAATCCGATAACCCAGCCTTTCTCCTGAAGGCGCCAACAGACATCCACATCATCTCCGGCGGCCCGGTAACGGGGGTCAAATCCGCCGATGGCCAGCAGCGCTTCCCTGCGAAACGCCTTGTTGCAACCGGGGATGTGTTCGGCCACTTCATCCGAAATCAACACGTGGGTCGGTCCTCCCGGCGCATTGGCCACGCAATCGGCGATTAGCCCATCGCCTCCTGGCGCAATGTTGGGGCCGCCCACACCAACAAAGGAAGTCGTCATAAAAGTCCGGGCAATGTATTTCAACCAATGCGGATCCGGGTAAGCATCATCGTCGATGTACGCGACAATTTCTCCCGTCGCCGCTTCCATTCCCGTATTACGCGCATTGCTCAATCCCCGGTTTTCGGTATTGATGAGCATCACATCGTATTCGCCGGCAATCTCGGGAGTGCGATCCGTCGAACCGTCATTGACGACGATGACCTCGTAATCCGGGTATTCCAAATGCTTCAACCCTTCCATCGTATCCCGAATCGTCTTTGCGCCATTCAAACTGCAAACCACAACCGAAATTCTGGGCCATTGAAGATTGGGTTGGTAGGAAACTTCCGCGAACGCTCGGCGCACCCGTTTCAGAGCGGGTTTCGGCCGGCGATCGCGCGTGGTCAAACCAAAATCCCAGTCCACAATTTCCTGTCCGCCTCGATACCATTCGTCCGTCCACGCAAAAACAAATGCTCCGGCACATCCGGATTCGTAAGTGGTTCTCACCTGCCAGTCCAATCCATCGGCCTGCGCGGTTTCTCCATGGGACCGGCTGTCCAATCCGATCTCGGCCATCACCAGGGGCCGCTCATCTGCAATATTTTGCAGACGGGCCAAATATTTCTTTAGATTTTCCCTGGATTCCAGATAGACGTTGAAGCAAATGACATCCAAAAACGGAAGTTCAAGATACTCCGTTGTGGGAAAGTTGACATACGTGAACAAACCGTTAGGATCTTCAGCCTTTCCCACTTGATAAAGCCGTTCAAGAAATTTTTCAACGCGGTTCTTTCCATGCCAGCGCACAATAGAAACTGGAATTTCGTTGCCGAGACTGTAGCCTAAAATGGCAGGGTGCTGCTGGCAGGATTTCACCCCTTGACGCACGCGTTCCTCAATTTTTCGGATGCGGCTTTTGTCGTCTAAAAACGCAATGTGCTGTTCCCAGGGAATCCCCACCAGGACCCGCAGGCGAAACTGCCTGGCAATGTCCAAAAGCCATAGGGGGGGAACCGTATAAACACGAATGGTGTTCATTCCATTGGCGGAGATTTCCGCAAAGTCACGTTTGACCATTTCCGGTTCCGGAAACTGCGTTTCGTCTTCCTGAGGCCGGAAAGTGCCATAAGTCACGCCGCGAATCCAATATTTCTGGTTATCGATGAAAAGAAATTTTCCCCGGACTTCAGGGCGGGTCATAGGCCGGTTGGCCCGGTTGGATTGAACAATCGGTAACTGCGGAATTTGTGCTCGAACCACTTTGCGCCCTCACTGAAAAATCATTAGAAACGAATAAGGACCAAATGCATGGGTCTCCACCCCTTAAAACAAAGGGCCACACAAATTGGCAGAATGACTAGCATTAGCTGATAATAGGATTTTCCACAAAAAAGGAAAAGGCAAACCGTCACAATATTCTGTGATCCAGGCAACATTTTCCAGCATTGGGAACCGTAATATAATCTGCATTATCGGGCCAATGTCAATAAAGAACAAATGAAATTCGAATAAACTTTGCCTGATTAGGCGTTCGCTATTCCGATATTCATCCGCTGAATCCCTAAGGCAATTAAAATCAATGCACAATTTAATGCGCGTTCCATGCTACCCTTGAGATAGCGACAGTATAGGCATAGGGATATGGCGGGCTTGGCTGCCAGTTTGAACTCGGCGTCGATGGCAGGATCGTTTTCTGAACTTGAAAGGAGAGGCGATGAAGAAAAAAATCAATTCAGTCCTGGTCATCGGTTTAGGAAAAGTGGGTTCCCTGGTCGCCGCGTTATTGCATAAAAATGACTATCGAGTGACGGGTTTGGATCGAGCCGGTAATTCATCCCGGTTATTTAAATTTGTCGTCGGGGATGTGCAGAATACCCGGTTTCTTAAGTTGCATTTGGAAACCCACGATGCCGTGGTGACCTGCCTTCCTTATCATCTCAATCTTGCAGTCGCCCAGACGGCACACGCAGTGGGGTGCCACTATTTTGATCTCACCGAAGATGTTGCAACGACTAAGGCTATCCGCAAACTTGCCGAAACCGCCAAAGGGGTCATGGTTCCGCAATGCGGATTGGCGCCGGGTTTCATCGGGATCGTCGGAGCTGATCTGGTAAAACCATTCGATAAATTGCGCAGTATAGAACTTCGGGTGGGTGCTTTGCCGCAACATCCCAGAGGCATGCTGGGCTATGCGTTCAACTGGTCTTCGGAAGGTGTCGTCAACGAATACCTGAACGACTGCGAGGTGATCAAGGATGGGAAAAGAGCCAAAATCCCTTCGATGGACGGGCTCGAAACCATCGTCATTGACGGCGTGCAGTTGGAAGCCTTCACCACTTCAGGGGGCCTCGGAACCATGTGCGAAACCTTCAACAACAAGGTCGCCCATCTCAATTACAAAACCATCCGTTATCCCGGACATTGCCGATTGATGCGTTTTTTTTTCAACGAACTTTATATGCGGGAAAAGCGCGAGCTGGCTGGGGAAATACTGGTGCACGCCAAACCGCCAGTGAACGATGATGTGGTTTATGTGCATGCCGCTGTGGAGGGTTGGAAAAAGAAAAATCTTTTCCGCGACGAATTCGTACGCAGTTATTTTCCCAGAAAAATTGCGGGCCAGGTGTGGAAAGCCATATCGTGGACCACCTCCGCTTCCGTCTGCGCGGTTCTGGAAATGGTTTCAGAGGGAAATCTGGCCTCACAAGGATTTCTGAAACAGGAAGAGATTCCCCTGGACCTGTTTAATAAAACCCGGACAGGCTCTTTATTTTCGAGCCAAACAAAAACATCGTGACGTTGCGCTGAAAATTTTGCGGCTTTAAACTGGGAAGGCGCGATGAACAATTCAGGAAGTTTTTGCAGGCAGGCCCAATTCCTCAATGGTCCGGTGCGCGGCCCGTACCTCGCCCACCGCTAAATCAAAAAACGCATCCAGCCGCTCTCTCATATCCGGCGACAGAGACACCAGTTTAGAGCGGGCGTCTTTAGGATTCTCCTCTTCACGAATGAAATCATGTTCTATAGCCGTCTCAAGATATTTGCCGGCTGTTTGAGCGCTTTTGATTCCGATCATGAATTTGAGCGCATCGGTTTTTCGCACCGGACGATCGCTCTTCCACACACGAGTCAATAAATCCCAGTAGGACGCCGAATAAAATTCAGGGTCGCCCCGGAACACCTGAAGCCAGTTTTGCCCCACATGGTCGATCATGTTCAGATACTCTTTGCGCTGTTCAGCTGTGTATTTGAGTTTCATAGCCCTCCTCACAAATTAAAACCGCCCAAATGTAACCGATTCAGTTCATTTTTGCAATAAATGTTACATTTATTTTTAAGGACAATCTTACCTGCATTCTCATCCAGTATCCATGAATCTCATTTAAAAACAAGTAATTATGTGCATTCCCAAAAAGGTTTTCAAAAGATTAAAAAAAATTGACATTAATATTGACAATAAAAATACATGCATTTATTATTATATAGTCTTTGCGCAAAAAATAAAGACCCATTTTATAAGCAGAACCTATTCAGTACAGGAGGGCACACCATGAAAAATGCATTTCTTTTGGGAGCAGCCGTTTTAATAGTGGTTGGATCAAATTCCGACGCATTTGCCCATTCAACAAACAAAGCGCCCGCCGATACACAGGCGAACCGCTACCTTAGCGGATTGGAAGGTAACGTCGAGTTGATTACCAGAAGACACCATCACGGCCACCGTGGAGGCCATTTTCGTGGCCATCGGCACGGACGGCATTTTGGTTTTAAAAGCCACCGTCATGGCCATCACAGACACCACTTTGGCGGGCTGCACCTCCACAAACATTACCGCCCCCACTACAGGCCCTATCGCAATCACTACCGCGGCGGCTACTCTTATCGAGGACCAAAATATTATGGATACAAGCATCACAGGCATTATTACCGGGAATATGGTCCCTATGGGTATCGGAATCACAGATATTGATCGATGGACAAATTCTCCATAAAACGATGATGGACCTGGATTTGCTATTGCAACAACATCGCCTCTGGTTTGAAGCCAGGGGAAACGCCGGGAAAAAAGCGGAATTGAGCGAAGCCAACCTTAAAGGCGCAAACCTCGAAAACGCCGTCCTGGTCGAAGCCCATCTTCAAGGAGCCGATCTTTTCCGGGCCAATCTGAAAGGTGCTGATCTCCGCGGGGCCAACCTGCAGGACAGCAGGCTCGGCCAAGCTCAATTGCAGGGCGCCAATCTGGAAGAAACCGATTTGATGTGGGCTGACCTCCAGGGGGCGAATCTGGAAAACGCCAATCTGGATGGAACTTATTTGCAGGGCGCCAATTTAAGGAGAGTGATCGGGTTATCCAAACTGCAACTCGACCGGGCGGTGGTGGATGAAAGCACGTGCCTGCCGGCATCGTACTCAAAGACCTTTAAATCATCCTAAAGTGTTTGTTCCTGCCAAACGCTCTGAGGATCGTTTAAAAATCCCTCACCCGTTCGACCCACTCCGGGTGATCGATGAAAGGGTTTCGATTCCCCTGAACCAATTCGATGAAAGAATTTCTCTCCTCCTCCCACGCATCGGGAGGATCTTCAAAGTGCCACTTTCTAAACCGGTCTTCCACCTCTTCAGCAATCTTCACCCCGTATTGGCGGGACATATAAAAATAGGCGCGGGCGATGTCACCCCGCGCACCCGGCCTCGGACTTGACACAGACGTGCTTTTATCTCTGCAAAACCTGTATTCCTGCATTCCTCCAAACGCACCAGAAAGTTCGGTTGGCCCCTCGTCTTCATCGCCGACGGCGGGAAACAGGTTGTGCATGTCCGCCTCCCGCGTCTTAAACTTGGGAGAAAGCACATTGCAACAGCGTGACCCTTTTCCCTCTCCCTTGCCATCACCGCGGCAAAGGGCTTCATCCCAGCACTTGAGAGACTTGGCAAACGTGGATACCGGAACCGCATGCACCCATTCCAATATTGTTCGTTGCTCCCTGTTTTCAGTCCCCTTCGGCCCGTGGTCGCACATCTTAGGGTACACCTGCTGGATCTTATCGAAAAAACATCCACAATGCAGGGTCTTGAAATAGTTTCCCTCCAAATAGATCTTTTTCAACTGTTTTCTCGATATTTCGACGCTGATCATGCTGGAAGGCGTCAGCAGTCCGTCATCCATCGGCTGTGAAAACACCGGGACAGCGTGATATAGTATAATAAGGGCAAGGACGGTCAATAAATGTATTCGATGGTACATGAGAGGAATTATAGCAATTGTTCCTCCCAAACATCCAGAAGGATAAATCCATGAGCCAAATAATTCTTCCGAAAGCCTGGCATGTTCCTCAAAAAGAAATCACTCCTGAATCCGTATTTAACAACCGCAGGCATTTTCTAAAATTGATGGGGTTCACCGCCGCCGGAATTGCCGGCGCTCTCCTGGCGCCGCCGGCGTTTGCAAACAGTGCGGGCTCGAAGCTGGCAGAAAAATTGTTCCAGGACAACCAGAACTCAGCCCTTCCCTATTTTCCCAATTTAAAGCGCAGTCCCGACTATACGATTCGCCGGCCCATGACCGATGAAAAAGTGGCTCTCAAATATAATAATTTCTATGAATTCAGCTCCGAGAAAGACCGCGTGTGGCAGTCCATTGACGCTTTCGAACCCAGGCCCTGGGAAATCGAAATCGGCGGGCTGGTGGAAAATCCCGGCAAATACTCGATCGACGATTTTATTAAAACTTTCAATCTGGAAGAACGCGTGTACCGCCACCGTTGTGTGGAAACCTGGGCGATGGTCGTTCCATGGAATGGCTTTCCCATGTCGGATTTGATCGACCAGGTGCAACCCAAATCCAACTCCCGCTATGTGAAGTTCACCAGTTTTGACGACCCGGAGGCCGCTCCCGGACAAAAGCGCTTTAACGATCTGCCCTGGCCTTACACCGAAGCTCTGACCATGTCTGAAGCGATGAACGAATTGACTTTCATCGGGACCGGGGTTTACGGGCACATCCTGCCCAAACAACATGGTGCGCCGATCCGTCTGGTGACGCCCTGGAAATATGGATTCAAGAGCATCAAGTCCATCGTCAAAATCGAGTTCACCGATTCCAGGCCCGCAACCTTCTGGAACACTCTAATCCCCAGGGAATACGATTTCGAAGCCAACGTCAACCCCGATGTTCCGCATCCGCGCTGGTCGCAACGGCGGGAAAAGATGATCGGCACGGGCGAAATCTTTGCCACGCAGAAATACAACGGCTACGGGGACTTCGTCGCCGAACTTTATGCATAACAGCCAAAACCCATTCACCGTTTTCTATTCAGAGCTTTCTTCAACGTCCAGGCGACGTTAATTTTCTTCCTGCAAAATTTATAGATGGCTTCACTGAGCGGCATCAGTTGGCAGTGGTCGGTCAAAATTCCCGCCTCGCTGCAATTGATGATCTCGACCGGACCCTCGCGCTTCCAGGTGGTGAACGCCCAGTTAAACCATTGCTTGGACACGGACATGGCCTTTAACGTCGGCAAGTTCCGTCCATGGATATCGGTTTCCAAAACGATATTCTCCTGCTGGCGTTGATAGGTGGACTCCAATTGCTCTTCTGCGTTTTCCCCTTCCCGGCTGTGGGTTTTTTTCTGCGGATAGGACAAATCCTGCCCCACAAACAGGATCGGATTGGTTCCGCTCTGAAACGCCAGGTCATAAGCGACGGACAGCACCGTTCCACCGGGCGTTAAGTGTCCGAGATGCGGCGCCTGCCGTTGAATCTCAGTGAGAGTGGGAATATCCGGTGCAAACTTACTGTAAAAAACCACCTCGCCTTCCCAGAGGTCAAGCACCTTGGGGTGAATGATAGAAGGCGCGATCAAAGTCATTCCCCGGGACCGAACCCCTTTAAAGAATTTGGTGATATCTTCCTGCGGATCGAGGCAGGCCACAAAGGCGGGTGTTATGCTGTGAGCCAACAGCGGTTTTAAGGCGGCATCGCTGGCGATGATCACCGCTTTTTCTTTTGCCTGGTTCAAAAAACGAATGTTTTTATCCAGCGAAGGGCCCGCTCCAACCACAATGCCGGGCAGAGCTTTTAACTTGTTCTTTAGAGAAGCAACGCCGGGATTTCTCTCGATGGCATTCAGGTTCGCTTTAAAATTCTGCTTCCAGAGTTCATTGAACCTTAAAAGTGTGGCGGATTTGACTTCCTTTATGTGCGGGTCCATGTTCATGCGGACAATGTAACAAAAAACCAGGGCAACTCAAACACGAGAGCTGGGAACGTACCCAACTTTCTTTTGAAACAAGGAAGTATTTTTGGCAAATAAAAAGGCCCGGGTAAAAACCCGGGCCTCAGGAGATCCTGACGTTAACCACGCGATTTACCGAACGAGGTTCACGGTTTCGGTCAGGAGGTCGTCTGTGGTGGTGATGACCCGGGCGCTGGCCTGAAACGCCTGCTGGGTCTGGATCATGGTAACGAATTCCGATGCCAGATCGACATTGGACAACTCCAGCGAACTGCCGAGCACCGATCCGAACCCTCCCGTTTCCGCCGCACCAAGAATGGGCTGTCCGGATTGGCCCGATTCGGCAAATAGATTTTGACCGACGCGGTTCAACCCAACCGGTGACAGAAAGTCTGCAAGACCCACCTGAAATAAATTATCCGACTGGCCGTTGTTGAACAAACCGGATATGACACCCGCGGAATTGACGGATAAACCGATCAGAGTTCCTGTTGGGAAACCGTCCTGAATCAGGGAGTTGTTGTTCGATTGCGCCGCAAACCCGGTGAATTTCCGGTTGGTGGCCCCGGTAGAATCGACCAGATCCCAGGTCAAGGTTTGCGTGTTTGCCGGAGGGTTGGAGCTGGAATAATCAATGACAATAGTCTGATCGGCAATCGCCCCACCGTTGATGGCAGAGAGCTGTCCTGTGGTATCAAAGGTGACGGTTCCGGACGCTCCTGAGGTGACGGCTCCTGTCGAGGGGCTGGCCACAAACGACCAGGTGTTTCCCGTTGTGGCTTTAGTGAAAGTCATACTCATGATGACCTGGGTGCCGACTGAGTTAAAAAGAGTAACTGGAGAGGTGAACGTCGTACCGCCTGACGAAGCGGAGTTGAGATTGGCGCCGAGCGTGAATGTGGTGCTCGCCTGCGGTGCGGACTGCACGCCCGCCAGGTCGACGCTGGTCAGACTGGAAGAAGTGACACCGTTCGTGATTTGAAAACCTTGTAGCGTTTCACCGGTGGAGGACTGCACCAATCCCTGATCGTTCAAACGAAATTGTCCGTTGCGGGTGTAGAAATTTCCTATGCCATTATTGACGATGAAAAACCCCGACCCGTCCACGGCCATATCGAGAGCGTTGGAAGAGGACTCGAAAGCGCCCTGTGTAAAAGATTGCAGAACGCTTTGCAACTGAGAACCGGTCCCCACCTGGCTGGTGGTATCGCCGTTGGCGAGAAGCGTACTGAACGTATCGCTGAATACAGCTTTACTTCCCTTGAAACCGACGGTGTTCACATTGGCAATGTTGTCGCCAATGATGTTCAAGGCCTGAGAGTTACTGGTGAGGCCCGATACCCCTGTGAATAATGCGCTGATTAACGCCATGAGCGGAACTCCTCTTCTGTTATTTAAATACTGACACGTGAGATTTCGCTCACAGATATTTTTTGACCATTGATGATCGCATTAGCTCCGTCTTCTTCAAATACCACGTCGGTGATTTTTCCAGAAATAAACGTCTGGGCCGCCACTTCATCTCCATTGGCTTTCTGGGCTTTCACCTGGAACGTGTAAACTCCCGGGTCGACCGGTTTTCCCTGTCCATCGGTTCCATTCCAGACTGCCTGGCTGTTGCCGGCGGTTTGCCCCGCAATGGTCAAGGTGGTGACCTTTTGCCCAGTACTGTCAAAAATTTCGACCTCTACCTGCTCGGCATCCTCACTCAAGGAAAAGTTTAGAGATTCCGTTTCACCCGGATTGAGATTGATAACATTACCAGGGGCATCGATATTTTTACCGATCAGATTGACCAGGGACGAATTGTTGACGGCCTGTTCAAATTTCTGGATCTGCTCCAGGTTGGCGTTGACATTGGTCATCTGCTCCAAACTGCTGAACTGGGCCAATTGGGCGCTAAAATCTTCCGCGCTCTGTGGGTCCAGAGGATCCTGAGCCTGAAGCTGGGCCACCAGAAGCTGAAGAAAGGCATCTTTGCCCAATGACTGGTTGCCGGCAATATTGGTGGAAGCCGAAGCGACTTCCGTGGCAATGGGTGTCAAACCTGTTATCATTTTTTAAATCTCCTGAAGTTCTGATGGCAACTCAAATATACTCTGACGTAATTTTTCATTAAGCCATGACGCTGATCGACTGAGATTCACCGTAGAAAATCCGTGACCTTCCGTCTGTCAATGGGTCTGCCTGGGTTTCAGTAGAAGAGGGATTTTCAGCATAAGGGGAACCTGCGTAATGCGAGCGTCCTTCATGCGGCTTATTCTGCTGCCCCGCCTGCCCCTCGTTGCCGCCGACCAAAACTGTGAAGCTGTCTACCTTCAGCCCTTGCCCGCTCATGGAATCGCGAAGCTGAGTCAGATTGTTTTCGATGATCTGTTTGACCGCATGGCTCTCTGCAATGACCACGGTGCGCACAGCGTCTCCTGACGTGGAAACATTCATCCTCACGGTTCCAAGAGAAGGGGGGTCGAGTTTGATTTTGATTTCGCTTTGCGATCCATGGGTACGAAGCGAAAATTTATTGATGATCTGGTGCAGCACTTTCGCTTCCGTCGTTCCTCTGGCGCTCAGGGTTTCCGCGGAAACCGGTTTTGCTCCGTCCGAAGCCCTGGCGGCAGAGTCGGAAACCGCATTCACACTTTGAACTTTAACTTCAGCAGGAGGCTTCAACCCTTCGTTACCCTTTAGAGGGTTGGCGTTGGCAAGATTCTGTGGAGGAACCGGGCTGCTCTGGCTGGGGTTCGCCTGAAAAGATTCTTCCAGCTTGGGAGCGGCGGCCAGAGATTTTTCCAATGGTTTTTGAGTCAATTCTGGAGCAGGTTCTTTAGCCGCCTGGGTCAAGACCTTCTCGATAGAAGCCTGCCGTTGCGGCTTGTCCCCTTGTTTACTGAGGTCTGAAAACTGGGACAGGAAATCGGCCTTTCCTTCTGTCGTCCTTTCCCCGGTCAATTTGACCAAAACATCATCCGCCGCATCTTCACCGGCTTTGAGGGCCGCCTGGTTTCCTTGCAGGGATTGAGCTTTGTTCAACAGGTTTTTAGCCGTCTGCTCGGTCAATCCGGCCTTGACTAAAAGGTCAACGGCCTGACCCGGATCTTTTAAAAGGGAAAGAAGCTGTTGCTGTTGGACGGCAGGATCGATTGCAGAATCAACGTTTAAATTTTGCGGGTTCAGGTTTAATTTTTGCACCAGGGAAGCGAGCAGAGCATTGATATCGGCGCCTCCATCCACATTCAAAAACTCCAGAAGCGCGTCGATTTTTTCGGGGCTGACATTCAAATCCTTTAAGTGTTCGGCGACTTTTGTCTGGTTGTCTGAGGAAGGAGTTTTTTGATCTGTGGTTTCATCTGCGCGAGTATGGGTTGCATCCTGATAATTTCCATATTGCGTTTCTTTCGCGTTCAGATCGGATGATTTCTGGTCGCGGGTCGGGCTCACTTCTTCAGCCGCGCGGTTTTCCTTAGGCTCGACCCTGTTCTGCTCAGGGGTTGCCGGTTGCTCAGCGCGTTCCTGCCTCGCGGGAGCCTTGTCCTCTCTCGCATAGGAAGACTCTCTCACCGCGTCCTTCATAAAATTTTGAAACGTGCTGTCCCCCAGGCTGGAAATGTCCCCTTTCAGGGCAGCATCTCCCACCGTCGGAGAGGGAAGAATCGAAAGAATGTTTGTCTGGTTGAGCACGAATTAAAGTCCAATACAAAATGAAACAATCATTTCCGTATTCCTGTAAGAGCAAGAGGTATGCCAAAACAGGAAAGGACCCGGAAAATCGTTTTAAAATGGCCGATTAGGGAGGAAGACAAATTTGATTAAATAAGATCAAATAAGGCAATAACTTCCAGGTAGGGAAAAAATATCCGGGTTTAAGTGGTTGATCGAATATGCCTTATTTGGCCGAAGGATTTTTCTTTGCTTCAGGCGGGGACGACGCGGCGCATCGAAAACCCTGCCACACATTAAACGCGTCAGGCCGTTCATTGAAACGGTAAGTGGTGCGCATGTAATACCCTTTGTAATACCAGTTGCCGCCGCGAATCACTTTGCTGATCCCGGTTTCAGGCCCCTGGGGATCTTTCAAGGGAGATTGATCATAAGCATCGTCAGCGTACCAATCGGCCACCCATTCCCAGACATTACCCGCCATGTGATGCGCGCCATAAGGAGACCGGCCCTGAGGCAAACCGTCTACCGGCTCCATAACCTCAAATCCCAGCCGCTTAAATTTTCTTCGGAAAGTCACGCGATCGTTCGTTGGCCATTGATTGCCCCAGGGAAACATCCGCTGATCGGTTCCACGAGCAGCTTTCTCCCACTCCGCCTCGGTGGGCAGACGTTTGCCCACCCACCGGCAAAAAGCCGCCGCTCCATACCAGGAAACCCGGTTCACGGGCAGGCGCTCCAACCCTGCACGAGGTTGGAAACGGCCACCGTTTTTTTCTATGGTGACGGCCGGCCCCAGTTCGATATAACGCGCGCTTTCTTTTTGATGAGCGTTTAAAAATTCGGAAAACGCAGCGCCGGTCACCTCATACTTGTCGATCCAGAATTCACTGAGGATGACTTCATGGACGGGCTCTTCATCGGTATCCCCGAGACTGCGGTCATTGTCGATGACAAAACCCATCGTGAAAGCTCCCTCGGGAACCCGGACCATATCGGGAAAGGGCGACGGTTTAATATAGGAAAGGCAGCTTGCCAAAAGAAGTAAAAAAGGAAGGAGTGCAAAGTACCGCTGGATCATGGAAACTTTTTTCAAAACCCCGAGCCTGGCAACCAGGTTAAAAGGCTTGAAGTGAATTCGAAAGATTGTTTGGGAAAAAAGATAATTATTTTGTGCGTGCGGCGAAAACGGCATCCAACTCAAGGTCCTCCAGGTTTTTCCCGGCGTCTGCCGCCCCCCTGGGAAGAAATACGGAAAAACGCGTTCCCTTTCCTTCTTGACTGGCAACATCCAGAGTCCCACCCATTTGCTGGACGATTCGGTAAACCGTCGCCAAGCCCAGCCCCACCCCATTATCTTTAGTCGTATGAAAGGGATCAAATATTTTTTTCAATTGATCGGCGGCGATGCCACACCCTTCATCTTCTATGGTGAACACAAACCCTCTTTTATCGGATTGAAACGTTCTGGTTTGAAACGAGGCGACCTTACTCAATCCCAATTTGAGGGTTCCTCCGGAACTCATCGATTGCAGTCCATTGATGCACAAATTCCAAACGAGTTGTTTCAGTTCCTGTTCATCGGCGCTGATCACCAAGTGCCCCGCTCCAGGTGCGATTTCGATGTGATGCGCGGGGGAAAATTCTTTTGAGTTTTTTATCAGCAGGATCACATCCTGAATGAGCTGGGTAAGGTCGACCAGAGTTTGACGGTTTTTCCTGGGATGCGAATAGTTCAAAAAATCGGTGAGAATGCCATTGAGCCGGTCGGTTTCCTTGATCACAATCTCCATCAGTCGGCGGTGCGTATTTTCAAGCTGCAACCCCTTGCTGAGCATCTGGATCGACCCGCTCAGGGAAGCCAGAGGGTTGCGGATTTCATGCGCCAGCCCTGCTGAAAAACGACCCACGGCGGCCAGCTGTTCCGCTTGTGAGATTTTTTCCCGCATCTCCTTGTAGTCTGTCAGATCTTCAAACACACATATGAATCCCTGGCGAGGAGACTCCAAATTTGAAAACCGGCTCACCTTCATTCGAATGAAGATGGCTTTTCCGTCCTTACGTTTGCATTCTCCCTCGGTTTGCACAGGTTGAGAAACGCCGTTCGGAAACTTCAAATAATCTTGCAATATGGGAAACGGCAATAAGGCGTCGCAAGCAAGTCCCCAGCTTTCTTCCAGTTTGTATCCGGTAATATCTTCCGCCGCCCGGTTCAGTGAGGTAATGACACCGCTTTCATCGGTGGTGATCAGCCCCGTCCCCATATCACGGACCACATGGGTGTGAAAGACCTGCAGTTCTTCGAGGTCTTTACTTGCCGCGGCAAGTTCCTCTTTGACTATCCTCAAACGCTGATTGAGAAAACTGCTCAGGTAGGCGACACAATAATAAGAACCGATATTCAGGAAAACCAAATAGAAAGCATAACTGCCGTCGATAACTCTATCGGGTTCGTGAAACAAATAGTAGGGCTGAATGAACCGGTAATACTCCAGGTCGATCAACAAACCATAAAGGATGCTTGCTCCCGAAGCTGCAAAATAGCATGCCGCGCGGGACAAAACAAAACTGGCAACGATAATGACAAACAGAAAAAGAAAAGAAAGGGGGCTTTCAGTTCCTCCAGTGGTGTAAATAATGCCGGCCACCAAAAAAAGATCGCCAACGACCTGAAAGGAAGCCGCAAACGAGGGTTTGCAAACATTAAAAAACAGAGCGTAGATTATAGTAAGAAAATAACCGGAACATATGATAGCGGTCAGGGGGACTAGAGATGCGGAAAATTCGATGCGCGCCCCCAGCAGTAAAAGAAAGACGACAAAGCCGGTCAGGAATACGATCCTGAGGACCATGACCGTTTTGAGACGTTGCTTAAGTTCCGGGTCCGGGCTTTCCCTGATGTGAGGCATGCGGGACAGGGGTGAAGAACATTAAAATATAACGGTCTTCACCCGTCTAATTGTGAAGGGTTGGATGACTAAATCGCGTCGCCCAACTTGAATATGGGCAAATACATTGCCACAACAATGAAACCGACAACGATACCCAGAAAAACCATCAACATAGGTTCCAACAACGAAGTCAGAGCGGCGACAGCGTTATCGACTTCCTCGTCATAAAAGTCGGCGACTTTGTGACACATACTGTCCAACGATCCTGAGTTTTCACCAACGTCGATCATTTGAATCACCATTGGGGGGAAAATACTTTCCCGGGCAAGCGGGCCGGCGATGTTTTCCCCGCCTTTGATCGCTTCAATGGTTCTAAATACCGCGCGCTCCACGATTTTATTTCCAGAGGTACGCGCACAAATCTCCAGTCCCTCAATCAAAGGAACGCCGCTGGCAATCAACGTACCGAGGGTCCGGGTGAATTTGGCAACGGAGACCTTTTGAATCAGGACTCCGACAACGGGAATCTGCAATAACAATTTATCAATTTCAAAACGACCCCGTTCGGTGGAATAAATCTTTCGAATGAGAAAAATCAACGCCGCAATACCACCAAAAAGGTAATACCATTTAGTGCGAAAAAAATCACTCACCATCATGACGATCTTTGTGGGTCCAGGCAACTCCCCTCCTCCTCCAGCAAATAAACCGGCAAAGGCGGGAATAACAAAAATCATCAAAAAGGCCACCACACCCACCGCAACGGTGATGATGACGCCGGGGTACACCATCGCCGACTTTACCTTTTTCTTAAGAGACTCGGACTTTTCAATATAATCGGCCAGACGTTTCAAAATAACGTCGAGAATACCGCCCACTTCTCCTGCTTCCACCAGGTTACAATACAGGTTGTCAAAGGTTTTTGGGTGCTTGCGCATCGAATCGGAAAGGTCGCTCCCCTTTTCAATATTCGCCTTGACCTGGAGAATGATTTCTCCAAAAGTTTTATTTTCAGATTGCCTGCCCAAAATGTCCAAACATTGCACGAGGGGAAGACCTGCATCGACCATGGTGGAAAACTGGCGGGTAAAAACAACGATATCCCGTCCGGTAATTTTTTTCTTTTTGGGGCCAAAAAATTCTGAGGCTCCCTTTTTTTTGATCGAATTGATCCGAATTTTCTGGAGCTTCAATTTGGCGATAGCGGACTTTTCGTCGTCCGCATCCACCTCGCCTGTTCTAATCTGCCCCCTCACCCTGGCTTTATACGTAAATGTTGGCACTGGTTATCCTTTTCTAATCCCGCTTTAAACAGGTTTGAGATTTTTTCGCGCGTTTTCCAATTCCGATCCAACTTTGGTTAACATTTCCGTGGTTCTACGAAGCTTCTGCACCAGGCCATTGACGATGGCCCGTAAATCCTCAGGCAGTGTTTCCAGGACCTGGTCAAACTTTTCCTTATCAATAAACCCAACTTCCACATCTCCCCGGGCAGACACAGTAGCGCTGCGCACGCCGCTTACAATCAATCCCATTTCTCCAAACACGTCCCCTTCCTTAAGGGTACCGAGCACTAGAGTTTTTCTATCGATTTTCTTGGTGATACGCACCTCACCTTTCAAAATCACATAAGCGTTATTGCTGATAATTCCTTCGGAGATAATCACTTCGCCGTCAGAAAAACGCTGGACAATGGAGGTCTCTGTTAACAAGTTCATGTTTTCCCCATAGCGTGCAATGACTCTTTGTACACCTTATAAAAAGTTTCGTGCTCTGTGAGCGATTTCTTCAGAATCTGCGGCAGTTTTTCCTTGTCTTTAGCGTTGATTACCAGATTGACGCTGAATGCAAACGCTTCCATATTGTTCAAGGTTTTGAATTTATCGCCCAGCAGCACAAAGAAAATATTCCTTCGGGTCGTCATGGGCATTTCCGCAAGGGTGCGGTACACTGGGTTTTTTTCAAACGGGACGCCGCCATAGTTTTCGTTCAGAACCACAAAGTGAAAATGAGTGAACCTCATCTTATGAATCGCGTGCTCGGGGGATTTGGCATATTGTATCTTGAACCCCCTTTCTTCCAAGGCATCCACCCACAGGTCTTTATTGACATCATCCAGTAGCAATGCCAGCCGGTCGTTCTCGTCATAGATCTGTAATTCTTCGTCGTCGTCAAAATCGGCGGAAATAATAATTCCCAAAGAATTTTCCGAATCTTCGACGGCCTCAGTCTCTTCCGTAACGGTTACTGGTTCCTGAGGCTCAGCATCCTGAGCGGAAAGATGCTGGTCCACCCGCACCTTCGCCCGGCACCCAGGGCAGGTTATGGAAAAGACTCTTCCCTGGGGGATTTTATCTTCAGGAATATTTATTCCCTGTTCACACGCGGCGCATTTAATTTGCATCCTGTTTCCTCATAAAAATTCGGTGCGGATGAAAAAATTCGACTTTGAAAACCGCATTATTTTTACGCACCCTTGTAACATCATTTGAGTTGCGTTTCGTAATCTTCATCCATAGCCAATTCGTCGATATCCGTGGTTTTTTCGCCCTTGGAAGCCCTGAAGGCATCGATTCCCCTTGCCACGACGCTTTTTCGGGAAGCATAGGCCATCGCCGTTTCTTCAGTGATCTGCCCTTCCTTAAACAACTTCAAAATATGTTGATCAAACGTCCACATTCCATAAGGTTCGCCGTTCGAAATGATTTCATAAAAGGTTTTCCCCTCAGACTCACCATTGATGATCGCATCTTTGACCCTGAGGCTGGTGGAAAGAATTTCAAGGAGGGCAATCCTTCCGCCTCCCACCTTGGGCAACAGCCTTTGACAGATGATCCAGCGAACGGTTTCCGCCAAACGGATACGGATCTGCTGTTCTTCCTCTTTGGAAAACATGCCGATGATGCGGTTGATGGTTTGGCCTGCATCTACGGTGTGCAAGGTGCTCATGACCAGGTGGCCAGTTTCAGCGGCGCTCATTCCAATCTCGACCGTTTCCCGGTCGCGCATTTCACCCACCAGAATCACTTTCGGCGCCTGCCGAAGAGCCGCCCGCAATCCGCTGGAAAACGCATCGTAATCGCTTCCCAGTTCCCGCTGGTTGAACGTCGCCTTTTTATGCGGGTGCACAAATTCCACGGGATCTTCAAGGGTGATGATATGAATGGATTTTTCGTCATTGATCTTGTTTAAAAGTGCGGCAAGAGTGGTCGACTTACCACTGCCGGTGGCTCCCGTGACCAGAATCAATCCGTTTTTTTCATCCGCGGCCTTGCCAAATTGCGGCGGAAGTTTCAAGTCCTCAAGGGATGGGATACGGGTTTCAAGTTTTCGAAGGACGGTGCTGTAATTACCGCGCTGGGAAAATATATTGACCCTGAAACGAACTTTCCCGACTAAAAAATAGGAGCAGTCGCAGGAACCTTCCCGAATGAGGGTTTCGGTCAACCTGCGAT
Source organism: Nitrospinaceae bacterium (assembly GCA_021604505.1). NCBI lineage: Bacteria > Pseudomonadati > Nitrospinota > Nitrospinia > Nitrospinales > Nitrospinaceae > Nitrospinaceae bacterium. Next base: position 351,404 of record BQJC01000002.1, read on the forward strand.
CGGAGTTGACCAGGTTGAGCGCAAAAATTTCCGCCTGAAACGGCGTTATTTTGGGAATCGCCGGCTCCAACGAAACCTGGGTCAATTGTCCGGAAGATTCCACCTGAAAGGATTTCCCGGCAGTGACGTTGAGGTCGGAAATATTGCCTTGAGACTCCAGCATGGTGGTCAGGATATGATCAGTTTCGGCTTTTCTCATGGGGGTTCTCGGCTAAATAAATTCCGGTGGTTTTTTCAGATACTGAATGAATCGATCTTTAACAATGGCTTTTTCAAATGCATCGTCGGCGCTGATCTTTTTGTTATTTAATGAATCCAGAATGGCATCGTCCAAAGACTGCATGCCGAATTTTTTCCCCGTTTGAATCGCGGAGGGAATTTGGAACGTTTTTCCTTCGCGAATCAAATTCGACACAGCGGGAGTCACCACCAACACTTCAAGAACCGCGATCCGGCCTTTCTTGTCGATTCGCTTGAACAGGTTCTGAGCCACCACGCCTTTAAGGGTCTCTGAAAGAGTCGTGCGGATTTGCGCCTGCTGATGGGCCGGGAACACATCAATGACACGATCAATGGTTTTAGCAGCACTTTGCGTGTGCAAGGTGCCAAACACCAGATGTCCGGTGGAGGCGGCTTCCAGCGCCAGCTCGATGGTTTCCAGATCGCGCATTTCGCCCACAAGAATGATATCCGGGTCTTCCCTGAGCGCGCCTCGAAGAGCCGATTTAAAACCCTGGGTATGAATTCCCACTTCACGATGATTGATGATGCAGTTTTTGTTCTTGTGAACAAACTCAACGGGATCTTCAATGGTGATGATATGGTTTTTTCTATTCCTGTTGATGAAATCAATCATGGCCGCAAGAGTCGTCGATTTACCACTTCCCGTTGGCCCCGTGACCAGCACCATTCCCTTGTGCAGCATGGAGAGTTTGGAAATGACCGAAGGCAGACCCAATTGTTCCGCTGTCAGGATTTCACTCGGAATCTCGCGGAATACGGCGCCGATTCCCCATTTCTGCTGAAAATAGTTTGCCCTGTAGCGGGCCAGATTGGGTATTTCATACGCAAAGTCGATATCGCCGGTTTCTTCAAAAACCTTGATCTTGTTCTCCGGAGCGATTTCATACAAGATGCTTTTCAGTTCGTCATTTTCAAGCTCTTTATACTTGACTCGCTCCATATCACCGTGAACCCGAAGAACGGGTTGTGACCCGGCGACCAGATGGAGATCAGAAGCACCCTGCTCATTCATCAATTTAAAAAAAGCGTCTATTTTTGCCACGGTTCACTCGATGAGTTTGGCTGTTATATCAAAATCTCTAATCACATCATTGGTACCGGAAGGAAGGTCTATTGACTTTCCATTTAAAAAAAGATGGGTCCCCCGCCGGTTACCGATGGTGACTCTAAACTTCTCATTTCCAAAAATATTTTTACTCGACCCGCCTGGGAGAATAAAGTCCTCTTCTCCGCCATCATCAACTGTCACGTTGAACCAGGAATTGCCCTGGACCTGAATCATTAAATGCAGGGGTTTGGAATCCGCTTCAGGAGGCTTAAAATCTTTTTCGACCTGCTTTTCGGCCTCTCCCGAGTTTTCCGCAACATGTTGAATTATAACAGGTTTTTCTTTTCTTTCGACAAATTTTTCCGTTTCCGCCGGTTTTATCGGGGTTTTCGGTTCTTTCTCCTTTTCCTCCAGGGGGCTGGAGGGCCGCGCTTTCGGGCTAAGATTTTCGGCAACGGCCTCAGATTTTTCTTCCTCCGGTACCGCAATCGGGGTAGCGTTTTTAGGGGCTGGAGGGTTACTGACAGCGGCATCCTCTTTTATATTTGCATCGACGGCAGGAGAAGAGGATAGATCTGGAAGTGAATCCGCTTTCATCACCTGCCCGGAATTTTCTTCCAGTGTTTCACTGGCTTCCTTTTCTTGAGTGGGCTCTATCTTCGTCAGGTTTTCTGCATTGTTGCTCTGCAAAAAAGAATCGCCTGTGGAAACCGTTTCCCCCTGGATCCTTTGCCCGCTGTCAATCATAGAGCGCACCCCGACATACCCAAGGAAAATCACGCCCAATAAGGCCATTCCTCCAACCACGTATCCAGCGACGGTTTTTTTTCTGGACCGGATTTTTTCATTCTCCGCGCGGACTTTTTCGAATTCTTCCATTCGGTCTTTTCCCACCGTGCCGTCATAAGCGTTGACCATCTCTTCAGAGTCAAAACCCAGCACCTTGGCATAGGCCCGAATATACCCTTTAATGAAAACTTCCCCTGGCAGAAGGTCAAACTCATTATTTTCGAGCGCCTCGAGAAAGCGGATATGAATCTTCGTCGCCTCCGCAATTTCCTCCAGGGAGACCCCTCGAAGCTCACGCTCATGCTTTAAATACAAACCAAAATTCTCAACCATAATTCCTTTAATTGGGCTGTTGGATAAGATCCAAATATTTCCTGGAAATGCGGGCCCACTCACTTTTGGGGGCCAGGCGGATGACTTTTTTGAAGTGCTCTACGGCTTGATCCATCTGCTTGTTGAGGATCAAAAGTTGGGATATTTCATAATGAGCTTGTGGAAATTCTGGGTTCAGAAGGACCGCTTTCTTTAAGGACTGCAACGCCTGGTCGAACCGTTCCTGATCCTTGTAGGCCAGTGCGAGATTGAGACGGATGGCCGCATTATCTTTTAATGCGATTGCTTTTTGCCATTCGCGTTCAGCATCCTCATATTTTTTCTGGTTGTAGTAGCTCAACGCCAACCAGTTGTAAACTCGATGCGGTTGAGGTGTCGGAGGTCTGAGCAAATCTTCCTTGAAATTCATTACCGCGAGATTCCATTCCCCTTTGCGCATATACAGCCGGCCTAATTGGCGGAAGGCGTCCTTGGAGTCCTTATTAATTTCCAAAGTTTTTTTAAATTCTTTTTCTGCATTGATCAAATCCCCGGTAAGGAAATAAGCCATACCCAAATGCAGGCGGAACTGCTCATCTTTGGGGTCTAGCTCCACAGCCTCCTGAAACCGGGTGATCATCCCTTTCTGATCCTTTATGGACCCTAATTCCAATCCCTCTTGAAATTTAGCCCGGGCTTTGGCGCGATCGGAGGCTGGATCGCTGGCGCACCCTCCAAAATATCCCAGAAACAATAAATTTATTAAAATTAACAACCAACCCTTTCCATATGCGGAATTCACCCTGGGCTCACTCATAACCTTTTATCTTTCCTAAAGTTAGGTCAATTCTGAAAACAGAAAATTATATCAAAAAGCCTTTCATTGCACAACCAGCCCCAAGATCATTTCTCTTTTGTAAAATGCCTTTCCATCAACGGCTTTATCCAAATAAAACTTAAGAAAACAATAATTCTGCCGATATTGAGAACGATGACCTGTGCTTTGAATCACTATGAAAGAGACCGCCAAAAGCTAAATTCTTCAAACCAGACTCAATCCATATGAAATAAATTGAAATTTGTTTAATTTTGAATTAAATTAATGCTTTACATTTCCAGTAGAGCATACAATATGCAGAAAACTTATTGATTTTCCAGTATTTATTAAAATAATAGAAGCGTCAGGTTGCCTCGCGCTTGTCGAGGTTAAAAACCTGTTTGCATAGTGAAGAATGGGGATTCGGTACCCCGAATAACAACACTCGTAATAAGGAGGTGACGGCCAAACAGAATGCTTGTGTTTCAATCTTAAAAAAAGAAACCAAACTCAATTTGTATATATAGGAGCCAATCATAATGAAAATCAAGCTAATTACGCGATTTTCCCAAGTAGCCGCTCTTCTGGTTGTACTGGCGGTCTCAGCGGGAAATGCTTTTGCTATAGAAAATCAATCACGTGTCGTTTCACCTTATTGGCAATCAGACAGCACTTCTTATTCGTTTATTGCAGTAACTCATCCCTCGCTGTCCGGTATGAGATCGCAAATCGGGGTGACCATCAATGCCATCCAGAAAGATCAATCGGCATTCGGTACGGCGACCTCGTTCACCGTCTCTGCGGGCAGTACTCAGCGGGTGTTTATTGTCAGAACGAATCAGTCCACCATCAATGCAACGAGCATTCCCACTGCCCAATTCATTGTTGGATCGACCGCTTTCCAGCATGGGCATGTCCGCGTTGATCCAGTGGCAACCACTCCGGGATTCAGAACCGGTGAAAATGTTGGAGCTGGTTTTCGTGATGTAACCATGCTTTCTTACTGGGGAGCGGTAGTCATCGAAACCAACACCACCGGATTCGCCATGGAGTTCATTGGCGATGCGCATGACAGTGCTGCCACGTCTGGCAACACGACTGGAAGAGGGGTGAGTGGTGTGGGTGCTCCGTAACAGTGACAATGAGTCCACGAATAAGAATCAGCCAATTAGACATAGACAAGGAGAACGACTGATGAAAAAATTTTTCATAGCAAGCATACTCATCCTGATGGGGTTTGTGGTCGCGACTACAACCGCTCAGGCTCAAATATTATCGGCGCCGACAACCACCGATAGCGCCCGTGTTGCCATTTCGCCATATGCCCAAACTGTCCCAAGTGATAGTTACACTTTTATAGGTATCAGCCATCCGTCATTAGACACGGCGCTGACGCAGGTTGGGGTGGTCTTAGAGGTTTTAGGCATGACCACCGTCCCCAATGACGCGTCTGGACGATCGGTGACTTTTACCGTTGACGCTGGTGAAACGCATCGGATTTTTATCGTCGACCAGGGTAATGCATCTATTAATTCTCTGAACTCGGCATTCACAGATTCCCGGACCCATCTCATCACTGCGGTGAATTCTGCACAGTTTGGTAACGTGAGGGTGGTCGGAATCAATGAGGCGCCGGGAGTCGCGACAACCGTGGGATCGACAGCAAAATATGACAACGTCTCCCAGCTCAATATGTGGGGCGTGGTATTTATTCCGTCCAGTGGAACCGGGTTTGCCATGGAGTTCATCGGCGACGCGCATGATTCCACCATCGGACCTGCATCTAACGGTTTAGCGCCCGTGGGAGGTACGAGAAGCTTTACTGGTGCCGGCCGTGGCATCAACTAACCGCTTGTGATATTATCCCCTCCAGGGGCCAACCGTCCCGGTTGGCCCCTTTTTTTCTTCCAACCTCTAAGGGCCTTACGATGAAATACCTTTTTCCCACGTCAGTAATATTTATTTTTCTTTTTGCCTGCACCTCAGGAGAGGTAACCATTGACACCGCAGAATCCGAGTCTCATTACAATTTGGGATTGGAATTTGCCAAACTATCCCTTTACAAAAACTCTCTCGAAGAGTTCGACCTGGCATTAAAAAGCAACCCCAACAATTTAAAAGCGTACCGAAAAAAAGGCCTGGTGCATTTCGGGCTCAAGCAACACGACCAGGCGAAAGACGCATTTGAAAAAATCCTGTCCCAGGATCCGAAAAACGTTCAGGTTCATATCAATTTGGGGATGGTGTTCTACGCCCAAGGGGAAACGCAGAAAGCTCAAAAACAATGGGAACATGCCATCTCAATCCAGGATGGGGATAACGACTCCAAAGCCTTCAATAATATTGCCAATATCTACAAGGAAGAAAAAAAATACGATAAAGCCATCGAATATTATCAGCAAGCCATCGCACAGGAGCCCAACAACTCCACCTACCTCAACAATCTTGGGGACAGTTTCCGCCTTCAGGGTCAATTTGCCCGTGCGGAAAAAACCCTTCAAAAATCGCTCAAAATAGATGCGAATGGAATGCTCACTCATTTTAACCTGGGCATGCTTTACCAGGAGCAAAAGAGTTTCGACAAAGCGGTTGAGGCGTTCCAAAACTCTGTAAAAGTCAATCCCTACTACGCCGAGGCGTACTACCAGATGGCTCTAACCTACTTTGAGAAAAAAGATAAAGAATCCGCTTTGCAATCCCTGGAGTTTGCTTTAAAAACAGAACCCTCCAACTCAAAATACCAACAACTATTTTCTAAAGTAGAAGCTTCCTGAAAATAAATTGCCCCTTAAAAGCGGCTGCGATCCATCCCGGCAACCCTGCGGTTTTTGCGGACGGACCGCCGTTTATTTTTCCTTGGATCGAAACGAGGATTCGGTCAAAACCCTTGAAACGATTTTGACCGTCGAGGTAAACCACGCCGATGCCCACTTCGCCTTGGGAGCGGCCTATGACAAAATCGGACAGGGCGAAAAAGCAATGGGCCACACCCGGTCCGCGGAAAATCTATTCACTAAAGAGAACAACTCGTTTATGATGGCTCAAGCTGCGAAAAACTTAAGTCATTTTATGAGAAAATTCCGGCCCCTTGTCAATGGAGATTCCGAATGAAAGGAGTCGACCGAAGTACGAGGTTTTATTTAAATGAATGAAGAATCGGAAAAACCAAACCACCCGTCAACGTCCGGACCGCGGGAATTTTCCAAAGAGGAAATTAAATCCATTCTCGGCAAACATTTGAGTTGGGTGGACTCCAAAGGGGCAGAGGGGCAAGCCGCAGATTTTGAAGGAGCGCACCTCAAAGGAGTGGTTTTAATGGGCGCCAACCTTAAAGAAACTAATTTTCAAGGGACCAATTTGTATGGTGCGTATCTGAAAAAGGCCAACCTGGAAAAAGCCAATCTCAAAAGAGCGAACCTTAGAGGCGCTAACCTTCGCTGGGCCAACCTGAAAAATGCCGACCTCGAGGGCGCCAACCTCATTCGGGCCGACCTCTGGGAAGCCAACCTCGAACAAACTCAGCTTGCGGGAGCCAATTTGAAAATGGCAGAAGGCCTGACCCGTGAGCAAGTTGGCAGGGCTTCGGTGGACGAGGCCACGGTCCTCCCGGACTATCTTAAAAAACCGTCCTGAAATGTGAGTTTCATCCGCCACCCAGGAAGGAATTAAGGTTTGGCGGGCCAGGATTATTGAACCACCATCCGGGCGGAGTGGATCATATTGCCAAGACTTGACGTCGAATCTTCAACCGCGGTCGCTTCGTAGCCGCAATGCGCGGTACAGTCTGCACATTTGGGGTTATTGCGATGACCGTAGTTCTCCCATTCGGTGGCTTCCATGAGTTCGTCAAAGGTTTCGGCATAGCCTTCATCCAAAAGGTAGCAAGGTTTCTGCCAACCCAGCACCGAGTAGTTCGGGTTGCCCCACGGTGTGCAATTATAATCGCGTTTGCCCTGCAAAAACTCCTGGTAAAAAGGCGAGTGATTGATATCCCAGCGGCCGTTTTTGTTTTTCTCAAGCAATTCGGCAAAAAATTCAAAGGTGCGTTTTCGGCCGAAAAAATGTTCCTGATCCGGCGCATCAGGGTATTGAAAGGCCGACGCCAGGGTCACACCGTCGACCCCCAAGGGTTGGACGAAATCAAGAAACTCTTCAGCCTTAGCAACGGTCATATCATTGAAAAAGGTCGTGGCGCTGGTGACCCGGTAACCCATTGACTTGGCTTTGCGAATCGCATCCACAGCAATTTTGAAGGTGCCCTCCTGCGCCACGATGCGGTCGTGGTCCTCTTCCATTCCATCCAGATGAATGGAGAGCGTGAGCAAGGGCGAAACCGGGAGCTTGCCAAAAAAATTATCCAACAACAGGGCATTAGTACACAAATAAACATAGCGCCCCTGTTTTAACAGCCCTTCAACGATTTCAATGATATTAGGGTGCATCAACGGTTCGCCGCCGGCAATCGAGACAACAGGCGCACCACACTCATCGGCGGCTTTCAGGCAATCCTCCGGACTGAGGTTCTGCTTTAAAATCTCATTCGGTTTCTGAATCTTTCCGCAACCCACGCATTCCAGGTTGCAACGGAAAAGGGGTTCCAGCATCAGGACCAGGGGAAATTTCTTGCGTCTCTTGAGTTTTTGCTGAAAAATATAGAAACCGATTTTTAATGCCTGCCTGAGAGGTACTGCCATTGCCCGTTCGTCTCCAAGTTGTCAAGGTCGTATGAATAACAAATACTTGCTGGGGTTTATACGAAAGTATTATATTTTAGTTTGCACAGGGAACAAAATTTTAATTGGCCGGCTCATGAATCATCAACATCCAACCTCAATGCTTTCAAGCGATCGTGCCCATTCCGGTCCACGGCCACCGGCTGCTCATCTGGAGGGGTTTTGAAAAAAGCCGGCCTGTTTTTTATCTTGATGGTCCTGGCCCTGTTATTGGACGGGACGCTTTCCTACGATATTTTTGACCTTCGCGTGCTTTCTTTTACCGGCTGGCTGGGACTGCTGTTAGTCGTGCTGATTTGCGGCACCATTGCCTGGGCGGAATCCGCCAAAAAAAACGAAAAGCAGAACAGTCGCAGGTAGGAACTTTCGCGTAAATTTGCTCCGTCACCCATTGAGAACAGCGTCAGCCACCGGCTGTTTCACCAGACTCAATAAGGCATACGGCTCCACCGGCCCCTCGGATTGAATCCAGACCTTACCGTTTCCACCGTGAGCAACCGAAGTCGCGTTTCCTTTCTTATCCTGCATCGCATTGATGTGAAAGCGGTACTGATTCGTTGGGGAAATGTACTCGACCTCTTCCCCCACTTCCATTCGGTTTTTGACTTCCACCTCCATCATTCCATCTGCTCTCAAACCCAGCACCTGACCGCCGAATACCTGCGGTTGTTCATCCTCTTGCGGGGAATCGAAGCGTTCGGTCGCGTGATTGGAATTGGAAATCAAAAAAGCCGAGGTGAACCCCCGGTTGGCGGTTTTGTTGATTTCCTCCAGCAGTCCGGGATTGAAGGACCGGTTTTGGGATAAATCGTCGAGACCCGTCCGGTAAACCTTGGTTATCAGCGAAAGATAATAAATGGATTTCGACCGTCCCTCCATTTTAAAGGACATCACCCCTGCATCTTTAAGCTCTTTTAAAAATTCAATGGCGCGAAGATCTTTGGAGTTCATGATGTACGTGCCGTGTTCGTCTTCATCGACCGGCATCATTTCCCCCGGCCGCTTGGCCTCTTCGATAAAATAATTTCCTTCCAGTGAATTGCATGACGAGGTGTTTTCTCCCTCCTGATGAACATTGTATTCCCAGCGGCAGCTGTTAGTGCACGTCCCTTGATTGGCGTCGCGGTGATTGAAATAATTCGACAGCAGGCATCGGCCCGAATAGGCAATACAGATCGAACCGTGCACGAACGCTTCAAGCTCCATGCCGGGAACTTTTTCATGGATTTCCCGAATCTCCTCCAGCGAGAGTTCTCTTGAAAGGATGACACGACGTACCCCCTGGTCATACCAGAACTCGACCGACGGCCAATTCATGGTATTGGTTTGCACAGAAAGGTGGACTGGAATTTGTGGAAATTCCTTAAGAGCGAAGCGAATCAACCCGGGGTCCGACATGATAAAAGCATCCGGCCTGGCTTGGGCGTAAAAGGCCAGGGATTTCTTGAACGAATCAACCTTTCGATTCTGGGGCAGAATATTGGCGGTGATGTAGATCTTTTTTCCCAGTTTATGGGTGGTTTCGATCGCTTCTTTCAAGGAGGCATCTTTAAAACCATTTTCACGCGCCCTGAGAGAGAATTTAGGAATACCCGCATAAACCGCATCCGCTCCATAGGCAAATGCATAGCGTAATTTTTCAGGACTGCCCGCAGGCGCTAAAAGTTCAGGGATCATTAATATTTATAGGGAAATTTTAATCGGGTTTTAGACGGTGGAATTTAAACTTTTGAATAAGTGCCTACGAACTGAGCGCGGTCTAGAATATGACCTTCCATCGCCTGTAATAATTGTTTTTTAGTCGCCCCCGGCTGTAACTCCAGCTCCCTGTCCAAAGCATAAAGCTTGAACACATAGCGATGCGTTCCACTGGGAGGGCAGGGACCGCCGTAACCGATATTCTTAAAATCGTTCTGTCCCTGCATGGTACCATTTTCCAACTGTCCTTCCCGCAACAAATCGTCCTGTATTTCAGTAATATGAGCGGGAAGGTTGTATAAAATCCAATGAACGAAGGTTCCACCGGGAGCGTCCGGGTCATCTAAAATCAAGGCCAGGGTCATGGCGTCATCCGGGACGGAACCCCATTCCAGAGTGGGGGAGACATTTTCTCCATCACAGGTGTGCTTTTTCGGGATTGTGCCTCCATCCAGAAATGCCTTGCTGGTCAACTGCATCGCCATAGGGTACCCCGATCATTCGTCTCAAAATGGTAACTCCCTTGAACTTCTCCGGGAAATACCCAGAACTGTACACCACAAAAACGCCTTTCTGCAATACAATTCCAAGTGGAATCCGGAGAAAAAAGAGCAAGAGTTTCGGTGCAGGGAAGAGCGTTCGCCACAATGGTTTAAGAGTGGGTACGCCAACCCGGACTACAGGAGGGTCTTGGATTGGTCCTTGGCTTCCAGGTCTTCAACCACCTTCAATGTGGACCGCAAACGCTGGGCAAGTATTTTTAAGATAGGCATCAAGGCCTGGGGGTTGTGGTCGGCCAGAGAGTCGAAGGCTTCCTGGGTGAGTTTGGTAATGGTGCAGGGTTCCAAAGCAACCACGGAACAGGATCGTGGTAGCCCGTCGATGAGCCCCATTTCCCCAAAAATATCGTTCTCCTTGAGGGTCGCCATGACTTTCCTCTGGCCATCCGGGTCAGATTTTGAAACTTCCACCGAACCCGCTTCGATAATGAAGGCGCAATCGCTGGCCATACCCTCGTGGATGATTTCGTCACCCTTTTTATAAAACAAAGTTTTCATTGCTATTTGAGTTTAAACAGCCACATTGAAAAAGGTCTGGATTTGCAGACTCGACCCTATGGGCAAGCCTTTATAAACGTTACGCCAATTATCCTTATAAATCAAATATTTAAATAGATATTGCGATTTTACAGCGGTTTCCAAAAACGGCGACTTCATCAAGGAGATGGCTTAGAATCCGTGTTGGCTCGTGCCCCAGGACACTGAGGAGAAATTTTGAAACCGGATTCCTCCGCGTCCTGTTTGTTTCCAAAGACAGCAAACCCTGGGCTTTTTTCCGGATAATTCAGGCACCCCGGCCACAGGTAGGTTTTCGTTTCAGGATCGCCGATCAATCCATAGTTGAAGATACGGTCGTAATCCATTTGCGAGCGGTTTTCAGGGGGGACCGGGAGAAAGGTTTCGCGGCGAAACTCCCATGGGGGCAAAGCAGAAGGTTCGACCCACAAACCTTCTTTATTTTTCCACGCCCCATACTCCAGTTCTCTTAAGAATTCATTAGCGGGGTGATGGACCCGGTATTGCCAGGCAAGCCCGTTTCGCAACAGCTCCTGGTTTAAAACCCGGCCATCAGGGAGAACCACGTCTCCGATCACTCTCAGATACTTGTCTGCCTTTTCGTATTCCACCCGGACCGCCTTTGCCAGAGCCAGGTCCATGGAAAACTGACGGGCCTGCCTGCCAAATGGCTGCATAAGTTCAGGGGTATCCACCTCCTTAAGGCGAACTTTAATCAGTTTCCCCCGCGAGGTTTCAAGGGTGAGAGTGTCCCCGCTCATGACGGCAACCACTTTCCCCTTCAAAGTACCTGCTCCACTCACCGTAGCGAAAACGAGGGTTGCAAACCCCAGTCCAATGAGGGTTTTTAAGGTTCTTTTCAAAAAAGTTTTCCTGCATGCGGCGCTTTTAAATAATAGATAACAATTCATCTGGTAAAAAATAGGCTTTGCCCTGGGCGCAAACCGGGTAATGATAAATCTAAGTTGTTTTTTCAAAAACCGGCAGGCTTTTCTCGATCATGAATTGCACATCCGGGTTGGCATGGATACTTTTGAGATCCGTTTTCGGATGTTCCGACCGGAAAACATGGAACACTTCATCTACAAACGCCTGCCCCACGGTGGGAATGTTTTTAAAATCCAGGACCACGCGCTGAAACCTTTCCGCTCCGTGAAGCGCGCGTTTGGCCTGGGCCCTGGAAATGTACGGCTCGTCTTTCATCTGACTGAGCTGAATCAGGATTTCCGTCGTATGAATAAGCGGAGCCTCTAATTCATCACCGCCGTATTGTTGGATCACCTGCGATAACGTCCGCGCGGAATGGAAGCCAATGGCCATGGAAACCTTTGTCCCCTTGGATTTGGATATTTTTCTATTTTCCAGAAACCAGTCGTCCCTGAGATTGTCCTTACAGTAAAACAAACCATTGGAAAAGATCCCAAACACGTCGCACAATCGGGAGACCCAAAAAATCCCCTGCCCCTGATGACCGCTGGAGGCGGTTGTGAATTTTCCTTTCGACAACTGCAAAACCCCTTCCCGGATATCGTTAAATCCAAGGGCTTTTTTAATGCCCTGGAAAAGACCGGCTCCGTCGTCGATGATATTGAGTTCCAGCGAGTCCTTTTTCCAAACCGTTTTCACCACGACGCCTTTCCCTCCCGAATGGAAGAGCGCGTTGTCGAATATCTGCACAAACGCAAAACGGCAGATTTCCTTCACCGGGTTCGAAAGTCGGCTAAAATCATCCTCCAAATAATCCGTCCACACCTGATCCGCATGAGTTTCCGGCTCGATCTGGAAGATAAGCGTTTTATCCAAAGAGGTTTTGAGACAATACTCGGCTCCCTTGGTGGTCCCGGTTTTGACGATTTTTTTATCGCGCAACAGTCGATTCAAATGACGATGCACCGTCATTCGGGTCACATTAAAAGATTCTGCGGTAACCGCCACAATATTCTTGGGGTGGCTGGGGATATTTTCCAACACAAACGATCGGATTTCCTGGGCTCGATTGGTCATAAGGGGCCTCCAAAAGCGGCTGCAAACGAGCACCGCTCAGTGAAATTCACTTTATAATGCAATATTAATTTTGTAACTATTATGAAGCACCATTTATATCTACCTATCGGATACCTAAGAATTTACTTTAACATAACAAGGTAAGCTTATATTTTTCAATATATTAAAATTATAAGAAGGGTTTTTTAAAATTCTGATGCCGCTTAGGGGAGATTTTGCAACCTGGAAAAATAAAATATAAAAAATACATATTTAATTAAAAAAAATATTGACAATAAATTTGTATGCAAATATACTCATAAAAAGCTGGTAGTTGTTCTCAGGCTTTGTAAAAGTGATTTTTAAATTTGGAGGTGGGTCATGAAAAAAAAATCGGCGGCTTTATGGATAGGTGTTCTTTTTCTCTTAGGAACCAGCTCTTTCGCGCAGGCTGGCCCGCGATACCATGGAAGCCATCATGGTTACACCACAACGGTGGTCGAGTCTTATGATGACTGCCCCGAAGATCATTACAGAGCTTCCCGGCATCATTACAATCACCATTACCGGGACCATCACCGTTCCCATTGGAAACGTCACCACTCAAATTATGGACACGGGCACGGACAGCATCACCATGGGGCCAGCCATGTTTATGTAGAGAAACATATCTACACCCATGAATCACCGCGCGTGGTTTATCAACAACCCCAACCGGTGTATTACCCTCCCCAGAATCAGTATCGCTCCAATAATTATAATGGAGACATCGTGGGTGATACCTTGATCGGCGGCGCGTTGGGTGCCGCAGCAGGTGCGGCCATTGGCGCTGTGACCGGCAATCCGGCGGCGGGTGCGCAAATCGGAGCCGTTGTGGGTGGGTTTGGCGGAATCAGCCGTGGTGTTTTAGGACGCGGGTTGATCTGGTAGTTCTGTAGGATTCACCTTCCGGGTCAAGCCTGAGCATTGCATGCTACCCTCTCCAGCCCTTCCTTTTCCCCGTCATTCGAAAGTTTCTAGACGGGGGAAAGGAAGTTTCCTAATCCATCCAGTTTTGTTCTCAAAAAATCAGCTCTCGCCCCATAATTTGCACAACGGTTTGGCGTCCTGATTAAGGGCGGAGGGAAGAAAGGAAATAAGCGTTACTTTTCTCCATCGACGAGCCGCTTCATTCTTTCTTTAGAGGAGGTTTTTAACTGGGTATCGTCGTCAATTTCCAAATCCTTCTCTTTAAGACCTTTAGCCAGGCTGCGAATCGTTTGCAACTGCTCTTGGTACTTGATCTGCCGGCAATACTTACATAAAGCAAGATGAAATTTTATCCGCCATCGTTTGGTAATGGAAATGCGGTGGTCCATCGATTCCGAGACCAGTTTTGCAGTGTTTTGGCAGTGGCAATCCAATAAATCCAAAATATGGATGAACAGTTTTTCAAGTAGAGGCTCAGCCATTGGGGTCTTTTTCAAAAAGATGAACTTCCAGGCATTTTTTGAGTTGATTGCGGGTGCGGTGAAGCATGACCCACAAATTATTGGGGCTTATCCCGAACTCCGCACAGATTGTTTCGGACTGCAGGCCTTCTATTTCCCGCAAAACAAAAATTTGCCGAAATTTGGCGGAAAGTTTATCCATGCAGGTCTCAAGTATTTTAACCAGCTCCCTGTTTTCCGCCGCTTTCTCAGGATTGATTCCCCACCGGATGGGAAGTGCCTGCCAATGCCCTTTGCCGTCAAATTCAGACTCACAAGGATCGCGGTCATCATCCATTTCCAGATCGGAGGTCTTTTCCTTGCTGACTTTGCGGAAATGATCCATGATTTTGTGCTTCAAGATCCCAAAGAGCCAGGTTTTTTCGGAAGACAGGCCGGCAAACGACCCCTGCGACTGCAAGGCCGCCAGAAAGGTATTCTGCACGATCTCTTCCGCCTGGTCCTCATCTTTGACCCGGACAAGGGTAAACCGGAACAGCATATCTGCATATTTATCCACCCATTGACTGCTGTCGATCACTTCACGATTCATCCATCATTCCCCTTAAAATTCAACCTCCCAAGAACGATTTCCCAGACAAAACAAGTATCCACTGGTAATCAACCCACGGAATCTTATTTTTAGCATAACCAGAAAAAAGAGAAAACTTTTTTGTAAGTGCCTGGATGAAACCGCGACCAACGGGTCGAATTCAAAATCAATAAAAATTCATCGCGCTGAAAATCACTCAAACTTAATTTTTTTCATAGGAGTTAAGATCATGACCCGTTCAATAAAAAGAAAAAGTCTAATCACCTTGACTGCCTGGGGTCTCGCCGTTTTCTTCTTCGCAAATATAGCCGCCGCAGACACCAATTACATCTACCAGGACCCTACTTCCGGCTGGTATGAAACGGAAGATCCTCTCAACGGCATGCACTCCAGGGATAATCACGCCACCTCAAAAATGACGAAACCTTATGAAAATACCCCTATGGATGCGGGCCAAGCCACAACCAGTTCCTGGTACGAGACGGAAGACTCCCTGCCAAATTTTGAATCAGAACCTTCTCAGACCCTGGTTAAAACGACACAGACCCGTCCCCAAAAAAATGTTTTTGAAGGTGTCGTGCAGTACTCGTGGTATGAAACCGAGGATGCGTTACCGAAAATTTAACATATTGACTGAGTAAAACTATCTGATGAGCCCGGCCGAGGCATTTCGCGGATTCCTGTTCTGCCTCGGCCGGGTAAAATCGTCTACCGAGTGCGGGATCAAAACAATTAGAAAAACGCGCCTTCCTCTCCAGGATAATCTTAAATAATTCAAATATTTACAATGCTTTCGCTTTGCCTTATCTTATAAGGGAGTGGCGGGCCGGACTCCGGGAACCCAAAACCCTCTGCAAAACCAAACGCAACGACAACCACAGCCGGAACTGATACCGATAAGGAGGAGACATTATGCAATGCCCAGCGTGCGAAAACCCGTTAACCCAAATGGAAGCCGGCGGGGTTAAGGTCGACATCTGTAAGGGCGGATGCGGCGGCATCTGGTTTGACAATTATGAATTCAAAAAATTCGATGAGCCGCACGAATCGGCAGGGGAAGCCCTTCTTGAAATCGATAGGAAACCCGGAGTCTTCGACACCGAATCCAGGCACAACTGCCCAAAATGTTCAGACATCACCCTGTACCGGCATTTCATGAGCGTGAAGCGAAAAGTCGAAATCGACGAGTGTCCTAAATGCGGCGGTGTCTGGCTGGACGCAGGCGAGCTCGGTCAAATCAGAGACCTGTTTAATACCGAAGAAGATCGGGTGGAGGCGGCAGAAAAATATTTTGCCGATGTTTTCGACAGCGATTTAATGAAGGTGCGCCAGGAAAGCGAAGAAAAAGTGGCACAGGCCCGGCGCTTTGCCAATATGTTCAAATTCATCACCCCTTCTTACTATATTCCCGGCAAACAACCCTGGGGCGCGTTCTAGAAAAAGTCATTCTCCTGAAAAAAGAAAGCCACCTCTTACAAGAGAGGCGGCTTTTTTATTTGGCGTGGTAAGACATTCCTGAGAGGCCAAGAATTAAACGCCCGCTTTTCGTGCTATCCTAATGATCAAATGTTAATGATAGATAAGTGCAAATAGTTACACACATAGTAGAGATTCTTATATGTCGGGACAAGGTTCTGGCGGAAATGTCTTAGCAGCATTATGTAGTTTCTTCATTCCCGGCCTGGGACAGCTTTTACAAGGACGATTGCTTATAGCAATTTTTCAATTCATAATCGCCGCTATTTTCTGGGTTTTTCTTTTGGGCTGGATTATCCATTTATGGTCAATTATTGATGCCGCCAAATTCACACCCGCGCCTTAAGTCGATAGTTAATATCAGCTGACAATACGCAAAATCCGATCTCTAAAAAAAAGCCGACCCTCAAACGAAGGTCGGCTTTTCTATTATGGCTCCGGTGACTGGACTCGAACCAGTAACAACTCGATTAACAGTCGAGTGCGCTACCATTGCGCCACACCGGAATGGTTGTTTTAGTTTTTGGGTTTTTCCTGAAAGGGCTGAAAATTAATCTATTTCGGCCCTGTTGTCAAGCGCTATTGAAGACTCTATTTTAGCGCATTTCGCTCCGTCCTTCCAGTGACTTCATCAAAGTCACGGTGTCGGCATATTCGATGTCCGAGCCGATGGGCAGGCCGCGGGCGATCCGCGTCACCTTGACCGCAAGCGGCTTTAAGACTTTTGCGATATAAACCGCGGTGGATTCGCCTTCCATATCCGGATTGGTGGCAAGGATCACTTCTTTAATATTTCCCTGTTCAATTTTCTCTTTGAGGGCGTCGATGGTCAATTCCGACGGCCCAACCCCGTCCAAAGGCGAAACGACCCCCATCAACACATGGTAAACGCCTCGATATTGCCCGACATTTTCCAGAACATAAACATCATAAGGTTCTTCCACCACGCAGACCTGCGAATGGTCACGCCCTGGGTCCTGGCAGATGTCACACGGATTTTTTTCAGTGATGCCGTGGCATTGGTCGCAAAGGATGATCTTTTCCTTGACGTTTTGAATCGCCTGAGCCAGCTTCAACGCCCGTTCGGCAGGACCGCGCATCACAAAAAAGGAAAGCCGCTCGGCGGTTTTCTGGCCGATCCCCGGCAGTTTTTTTAATTCATCGACCAGATCTGTAACCGCTTGCGGTCTTTTCACGATGTAGGCAATACGTAAAAGGGTCATGCTTCGACAAACTCAGCATGACCGGCTCTTTTTCGTCCTGAGCTTGTGGTATTCCACCATTGGCTTCATGCCCCAAAGGGGTAGGTCGAAGGACGATAGTTTTTCAATCAGGTATTGGGAAACAATCCGGGAATTTTGATTCCGCCTGTCAGCCGGGTCATTTCTTCCTGAGCCAGTTCTTTGACTTTTCGATGGACTTCGTTCATGGCCGCAAGCACCAGGTCTTCTAACACCTCCCGGTCCTGCATATTGATGAGTTCTTCATCAATTTGAACCGACAGGATCTGGTGAATCCCGTTAGCGGTGATTTTTACCATGCCGCCGCCTGTGGATACCTCGACCGTTTTGCCGGCCAGATCTTTCTGGATATCGGCCATTTTCGATTGCAGTTCTTTCGCCTGTTTAAAAATCGAGCCCAGATTATTTTCCATGGTGTGTTTTTCGCATAAAATTAATTTTGGACTTCAGCGTGTAACCACCCCGCCAAAGATATCGAGAGCTTCCCGGATGATTTCGGATTCGGCGATTTGACTCTTATCATTATAGTCATTCAGAGTTTTTTTTTCTTGGCCGTTTTTCACTGGCGCATTACCAGGCTCTGTTTTATTTTGTGTTTTCAAAGAAAGCTGTACCTGCACCGCTCGCTGGCAAACCGCCTTCACCCCCTCCCGAATCGCTTGAATGCTTTCCTCTTTTTCGATCAACTCCTTGGTGTAAGGATCGGAAACACTGAGATGAATCGTTGAGTCAGTGAGTTTAATGAGTTCACACACCATGAGGTAATGCCCAAAAGAAGCTTTTTTCTTCACAATCTCCTTTTTGATATTTTCCCACGATCCCATCCTTGAGTTTTCTTCCGGATCTTCTCTGCTAACACCAGGGCTGTCGCTCCTAAGCGGAGTTGACTCTTTTTTGGGCTGTGGCGTGATCACCAGCCTGTCTTCACTGACGGGCTCGCTTTCCGCCCGGTTGATGGTTTCAATCAACGCATCGATTTCGTTAAACGGGCGGATATCCGTTAAACGCAGGACCGCCATTTCAAACACCGCCCGCGAAAGAGAACTGCGTTTCATTTCCGACTCCGCACGGGAAAGAACGGTGAACATCTGTTGCCACTGATCCTTATGCAACGCCTGAGACTGTCGGGCAAGCACCGCAAAATCGCAGGTTTCAGAATCGAGGATCGTCTCCGGCTTCTTAGCAACTTGAAACATCAAAAGATTGCGAATGGTTTCCACAAGATCACGGCAAAAGAAATTCAAATCCTTGCCTGAATTGGCGATTTGCTGAACCTGTTCGATGAGCGCCGACGGGTCGCCTGCGATCAAATGGTCCACAAACGTTTCGAGAGCGCTTTGCCCAACGATACCAAGAACCGATTCGACGGAGCCTGGCGTCACCTGTTTTCCGCTGAAGGCGATCACCTGATCGAGCAGGCTCTGCGCATCGCGCATACTGCCGGAGCCGGTTTTCGCAATTTCGTCCAGGCTCTTCGGATCGATTTCGATGCCTTCATGCTTGCCGATCAGATCCAACTGTTGAATAATTTGTTTATGCGACAGGGGTTTGAACTCGAAGCACTGACACCGCGAAAGAATGGTTTCGGGAATCTTGTTCAACTCCGTGGTGGCGAAAATAAAAATCACCCTGGGCGGCGGTTCTTCCAAAGTTTTAAGGAGCGCGTTGAAGGCGCTCTTTGAGAGCATGTGCACTTCGTCGATGATGTAAACTTTATATTTTAGAGAGGACGCGGCATACTGGATGTTCTCGACAAGATCTCGGACTTCCCCGACCCCGTTGTTGGAGGCTCCGTCGATCTCCTGCACATCGAGGCTGGTTCCCTCCTTGATCTCAAGACAAGGCGGGCAGGCATCGCAGGGCTCACAACCGTTCGGGTTCTGGCAGTTCAACGCTTTGGCAAGGATTCGAGCCGATGTGGTTTTTCCCACACCGCGGGTTCCGGAAAATAAATAGGCGTGCGACACCCGGTTGAGCTCGATGGCATTGATCAGGGTGCGGACGATGTGCTCCTGCCCGACCAGTTCGCTGAATTTCTGAGGACGCCATTTACGTGCAGAAACCTGGAATTCCATTAGATCATCCTGAACGGTGGCAACGAACCACCATCAACGGTGGGATACGAAACAATCAAAAAACTAAAGGCAGAATTGTTGGGGAACTCACAGCACACAAGGGAAATTGCTACCGCTGCTTCCTTCCGGACCTGACGGGATTCGCAAAGCCATGTTGCGTGAGGCCCAACAAAACTGCCAATTTCATTTAATACTCTATGGAAAAAATGGAATCACAACCCATTTCATTCTACCATCTCAATTCAACAAACGCATCCAGCACACGGGAACCCGGTCCAGCGGGATGCTGGCGGAGAGGGAGGGATTCGAACCCTCGGTAGGGGATTAACCTACACACGCTTTCCAAGCGTGCGCCTTCAACCGCTCGGCCACCTCTCCTCACGATACGATGCTTGAAAATAGATTCAGATCAATCTGCGGCCAAATTCACTGTCCCTTCACTCTGCCGATAACCTCTGCCCTTGGCAACCCTCTCGAAGCGGACATTGGGTCCAGCGGCACGCTGGCGGAGAGGGTGGGATTCGAACCCACGGTCCCCTCATTCAAGAGGACAATTGATTTCGAGTCAACCGCCTTCGACCACTCGGCCACCTCTCCCAAGGGTTCGAACTCACTGGCTGCAACAACTCTTTCCTGCTTTTAAGAGGAGAAAAGAGAGAAATTTAAATACGCCCAAGAGGACTCGAACCTCCGACCTACGGTTCCGCAAACCGTCGCTCTATCCAGCTGAGCTATGGGCGCATGAATTTTGATTCTGAAAAAATTTTAACCGCGCTTGCGGATGTTTTTAATTCAATGTTTATCAGGACACGCCCACAGGGATTTGGTCCTTAAGCTCCAGGGCATATTCTTCGTGTTCAAACGCATACATCGTCGGATACTTGGCGAAGGTCCAACCCTTGTATAAAGTTTTGCCGTTTTCTTCAACTACCAGTTGCACGGCAGGGTTGATCACTTTATTATTCATGGAAGTGTAAGTCCCCTGGTCCATGACGAAGTTTGGAAAAAATGGGCCAACTGTGACTTGGATCCCTGAATTTTCAATCATGAAACTCGAACCAATGGCAACCGTCTTGAGTTCATTTTTGCTTTCGTCAGCTTTGTATCGGACCAGAATCTTCACCGCTTTCCATTGCCCCTCCACCCCTTTTGGAACATAAACCCGGCGTTCCTGTTTTTCCGATTCCTGGACATCCGGATGCCCGTCGATGGCGCCGCCGGAGCCCTCAGCCACCTTTTGGGTCGTTTTCGGAGCCTCGGTTTTACTTCCGGAACCTTCAGTCAGGGTGAAGCCAGGTGCGGCATCAGCGGGTTGCGGTGGTTCTGTATCGGCTGTTTCACTACAGGCCGATAGGAATCCTGCAAACAGGATCAACAAAATACCAAAGAAACGATTAAAATGGCAAACGCCAATGTGTGATCTCAACATGGTTTGTTCAACTCTTTAATTAATAAAGATGGGCTGTTTTCAAATTAATTCTTACGGAGAAGCAAACAGGGTTCCAGGCCACTCCTCTCAACCATCTCTGTTCTGCCAGCTTGACGCTGAACCCCATTCTAACCTGCGATGAGTTTAACACCTATTATAATGCAATAGTTTATTCCCTGGCATTCTTACCGCTCCTGAACGCACCGCACTCCTTAGGGGCATGAAGCCAGAATGCTGGCGGAGAGGGAGGGATTCGAACCCTCGGTAGGGGATTAACCTACACACACTTAGCAGGCGTGCGCCTTAAGCCAGCTCGGCCACCTCTCCAAAAATAAACCCTTACCAACAAATCATCGCATCGGGAAAAACAGCTCAAATGATTGATTGGTAAAAGCTTATATAATCTTACGCGATGGCTCACACCCCTCCGGAATAAAGGCAACGGAAAGGCATCACAAGAGTTTACCGCGAATCCGCCCTCCGCGAAGGAGTGGCGGAGGGAGTAGGATTCGAACCCACGGAACTTTCGTTCAACGGTTTTCAAGACCGCCGCCTTAAACCACTCGGCCATCCCTCCCCAAGAATGTTCTAATAGTTATCCACTTCACTTTAAATGTCAAGCAGGGTGTTTTCCCCTTTTTTCAGGTCGATGCAGGTCTATTTCTCCTGACCGATAATCTTTCTGCCATGCATATAAGGTTGTAGAATCTCAGGGACAATAACCGACCCATCTGCCTGCTGGTAATTTTCCATAACCGCTAGAAAGAGGCGTCCCGCCGCCAGACCGGAGCCATTTAGGGTGTGGGCGAATTCCGGTTTTGCCCCATCGCTCCGCTTGAAACGGATCTTAGCCCGCCTCGCCTGGTAATCCGTAAAATTGCTGCAGGAAGAAATTTCCCGGAAGGTATTCTGGCTGGGAATCCAGACCTCCAGGTCGTAGGTTTTTGCTGCTGAAAATCCAAGGTCCCCCGCGCACAAAACCACCACCCGGTAATGCAGGTTCAACTTCTGCAATATGGATTCGGCATTTTCCACCAGAGACTCCAACTCCTCCGCAGACCGCTCCGGCTGAACGAACTTGACCATTTCCACTTTGTCAAACTGGTGCTGACGGATGAGACCTGAAGTGTCTTTTCCATACGACCCGGCTTCTCTGCGAAAACAGGGGGTGTAGGCAGTATAGCGGATGGGCAGCAATTCTTCCTTGAGCACTTCGTCGCGATGATAGTTCGTGACGGGAACCTCTGCCGTCGGAATCAAGTAATACGGATCATCCTTGAGTTTAAACAGGTCCTCTTCAAACTTGGGAAGCTGTCCGGTTCCCTGCATGCTTTCCCGGTTGACCATAAACGGCGGGTACAGTTCCTGATAGCCGTTTTCCCTCGTCTGCACATCGAGCATGAAGTTGATTAAGGCGCGCAACAATTTGGCTCCGGCGCCTTTAAAAACCGCAAAACGCGATCCGGCGATCTTTGCCGCGCGTTTGAAGTCCAGTAAGCCCAGCGCTTCCCCGAGTTCAACATGGGTTTTAGGAGCGAAAGAAAACTCCGGTTTTTTGCCCCACTCCCTGACCGTTTGATTGGCGGACTCGTCCTGCCCATCGGGGATGGAGTCGTCTGGAAGATTGGGAATGTTGAGCAGAGTTTCTAAAATTTTATTTTCTGATTTCCGGGCTTTTTCATCGAGTTCCTTGATAGCGAAGTTAATGCTCTTGACCTCTTCCATTTCTTTTGCCGCATCTTTTCCTTGTTGTTTGAGCTTTCCCACTTCGGCGGAGAGTTTCTTTTTTTTGTTTTTCAGCGCCTCGGATTCCGACAGGTGCCGTCGCCGCTCTTCTTCAAGTGGCAGAAAATCGGTGAGCGCACGTGAAGTCCCCTCGCCCCGGCGTTCCAGGCGGGCCCTCACTTCTTCCAGATGTTCTCTGATGGTTTTGATATCCAGCATTACTTTTTCTTTTTTTTGTTTTTTTTCATTCTCTTCTCAAGACCTTCCATCTTGGTTTTAAGAATGGCGGGATACAGGTAATTGTCTTCCAGAAGCTTAAACCGGTTATACGCTTCCTGTAGTTTTCCCTCTTCCTCCAGACAGGAAGCCATGATGAATTCCACCTCGTCCTTGAACTTGCTGGTCGGGTATTTTTCCACGAAATTATCATAATGGTCCCGTGCTTTAGAACACCTCACAAGAGTGTATAAAATTTCCAGCACCTTGAATTGGGATTCTTCCGCCCGCGAAGAATTGGGGTACTCTTCGAGCAAAACCTCCCATTCAGCCAGGGCCTGCTCGTAATTTTGCAATTTGAAATAAACCGAAGCGATCCGGTATTGATGATCCGCCTTTTCTTCGTCATTATCATCAAAACGATTGATCAGGTTTTGATACTCGATAATCGCTTGTTCGTAATCCTTAAAAGTAAATTCAACAATTTCAGCGATATGTTTTTGCGCTTCGTGCGCGAGCGGTCCTTTTTTGTTTAACTGCTGAAGTTCCTGGAAATACATGATGGCCTGCGAGCTGTTTCCCAGACTGTAGTGGGAAATTTCCCCAAGCCGGAAAAGCGCCTCCTCGGCAGAAGGTCCGGAAGGATTTTTTTGTAGAACCGCTTTGAACAGTTCCACGGCCCGGTGGTTGCGGCCTTCGACCCATTCCTGATGCGCTTGCTGAATCAGGGGGTCGCGGGCGTTATCGTTGCACCCTGAGAGGAAACCAACCAGGCAAAACCCTGCAACGAAACATAAAAAGAAACGAACCATCAAGTTGAAAAAATCAAATAAGGGCTGAGGACTTGCGGAGGAAGGGGGTGTTGCGGGGATTGAAAGCGAATGAGAAATTTGGCGTCGATTGAAGGGCATGTTCCCGGCTGCATGTGTCATTCTCAACGGAACGGGATCACTCGACCAGCTTTTCCACGCTGACCACTCGATTGTCAGGCCCCAAACCAACCAACCGCACACCCTGGGTATTTCGCCCGATCACAGAAATTTCGCTGACTTTGAGGCGGACAATATTTCCGCTCGACGTGATGAGCAAAAGCTCCTCGGCGTCTGTGACCTGATGAATACCGATGACCGAGCCTGTTTTTTCGTTGCAACGAATGGTCATGACCCCAAACCCGCCACGGCCCTGGATGGAATATTCTTCCAGCTTGGTGCGCTTACCGTAACCTTTATCGGTGACGGTGAGGAGCATGTGGCCAGGCTCCACAATTTCGGCGCCGACGACCCGGTCGCCATCGCGAAGTTTGATGCCGCGCACCCCCCGGCCGGTTCTGCCAATGGCGCGGATTTCACTGGCTTGAAAACGGATGGAATAACCCATATGCGTGGCCAGCAGTATTTCCTTATCGTCTTCGCACAATTCGGCGGCGATCACCCGGTCGCCTTCATCAAGAGTCAGACCGATGATTCCTCCCTGTCTTGGTTTGCGATAACCCATCAGAGAAGATTTTTTTACAACCCCGTTTTCCGTCACAACCACCACGGATTTATCTTCCTGAAATTCGCGGACTGAAAGAATACTGGAAATAGTTTCCCCGGATTGCAAGTGCAATAGGTTGGCTACCGATTTGCCCTTGGCAATGCGGCTGACTTCGGGAATCCGGTAGACCTTCAACAGGTGCACCTTGCCAATGCTGGTGAAAATCAAAAGAGAGCTCAGGGTCGAAGCGATGAATAGTTTTTCGACCACATCCTCTTCTCTTAAATCCATTCCCTTGATGCCCTTGCCGCCCCGGCGCTGGGCACTGTAATTGTCGGCGCTTTGCCGCTTGATGTAGCCGCCGCGCGAATAGACGACAACAACGTCTTCATCAGCGATCATATCTTCGATATCGATGTCATGATCATCCGATTCAACGATCTCGGTGCGCCGCTCATCGCCGTACTTTCCTTTTATCTCCGTCAGCTCGCCGGTGATGATGTCCAGCTTCACCTGTTCGTGAGCGAGAATATTTTCGAGCTTTAAAATTTCCTGTTTGATGGCTTCCAGTTCGTCGAGAATTTTTTGCCGCTCCAACCCGGTCAGCCGCTGCAGACGCATGTCCAAAATAGCCTTCGCTTGTATTTCCGAAAGACCGAAACGCGCCATCAATTCGTCTTTTGCAACAGAGGGATTTTCCGATTGACGAATCACTTGCACCACGTCGTCCAGATTATCGAGGGCGATCTTCAACCCTTCAAAGATATGCTCCCGTTCCCTGGCTTTTCTCAAATCAAACTGCGTCCGCCGGGTGATCACTTCCTTGCGGAAGAGAATGAAGTTCCACAGGATTTCTTTGAGGTTCAACACCTTGGGTTGCTGGTTGACCAGGGCCAGCATGATGATACCGAACGTTTCCTGTAACTGGGTGTTTTTATAGAGCGTATTCAGCACAACCTGAGCCACGGATCCCCTCTTCAACTCCAGAACCACACGGATGCCTTCCCGGTCCGATTCATCTCTCAGGTCAGAAATTCCTTCCAGACGTTTATCGCGAACCAACTCGGCAATTTTTTCCACCAACTTTGCTTTATTGACCTGATAGGGAATCTCGTTGATCACGATGCGCTCGCGGTCCCCCTTTTCCATGGGTTCCACTTCTGCCCGCCCACGAACCTTGATCAACCCGCGCCCGGTCCGATAAGCAGAACGGATACCCGCCGTTCCATAGATCATGCCTTTTGTAGGAAAATCGGGTCCGGGAATGATGCCAATGAGTTCGTCGATGGAGCAATCGGGATTCGCGATCAGGTGAATGGCGGCATCAATGATTTCGCCAAGGTTGTGAGGAGGTATGTTGGTCGCCATTCCCACGGCAATTCCTGAGGATCCATTCACCAGGAGGTGCGGAAAACTTGCCGGAAGAACCACCGGTTCTTCCAGAGACTCATCGTAATTCGGGTCAAAACGGACGGTGTCTTTTTCGAGATCGCGCAGAAGCTCCTGCGTCACTTCGGCCATACGGATTTCGGTGTACCGCATGGCGGCAGCGGAATCGCCGTCAATCGAGCCGAAGTTTCCCTGACCGTCGACGATCAGATAGCGTTGCGAAAAATCCTGAGCAAGCCGGACGATGGTGTCGTAAACCGCTGTGTCCCCATGCGGGTGGTATTTACCCAGAACATCCCCGACAATGCGTGCGGATTTTTTATACGGCCGGTTCCAAACGTTTCCCGCTTCGTGCATCGCGTAGAGCACCCGGCGATGAACGGGCTTCAGCCCGTCCCGCACATCCGGCAGGGCGCGCCCGATGATCACGCTCATGGCGTAATCCATGTAGGCGCTCTGCATCTCGTCGTCAATATTGATCAGATCAATCGTTTCCGGCACTATTTTCCCTTTCCGATTGAAAAAATTTCCGGGACTCGCCTCCTAGAACAGAAGCCGGTCTCCGGAAATATCAAAAGGTCGATTGGATAAACGTCTTTAGATAAATAAACTGCTTTAGATGTCGATGTTTCTTGCCTGTAGAGCGTTTTTCTGGATGAATTCCCGTCTTTGATCTACAGCGTCACCCATTAGAGTGGTGAAAAGATTTTCAGAGGTTACCAGGTCATCCGCACGCACCTGCAGGAGGACTCTTTTTTCAGGATCCATAGTGGTTTCCCAAAGTTGATCCGGATTCATTTCCCCCAGACCTTTATAACGCTGGATATACATGCCTTTTTTCGCGTTTTCCAAAATCGCTTCCGACAGGTCGTGGACGGAATTGGCTTCCGTTGTGTCACCATTATTTTTCAGAGTGAACGGCGGGTGATCCATGGAGCGAATGGGTTCATACACCTCGAGAATTTTTTGCATGATGACCGATTCGATAAAATCAGCATTGAATTTGATATTAAATTCACGGCCCTGATTCAACCCCTGGATGAAAAATTTAAACAAACCGGTTTCTGCATCATGATCGAGAAGCAACCGCACTCCCTTGATGTCGTTATTCAAATCGATTCTTTCATGGCTGTGCGAAGTTTTCGCTGACATTCTTACTTCATCGTCCTTATCCAATTCGATGAGGTATTTTTTCAGCCGGTTTTCGACATCCCAATTAACACGCTCTGGATTCTTAAATTCAATGGGAACGTTTAAATATTCCTGCTTATATTGGAATTTTTCCCTGCTTTCCGTGTCAATGAGTTGATCCAGCACATTGATCACAGTTTCCACCAGAGCTTCCAAAGTCTCAAAGTTTTCCCGGCTGACATTGAACCTGACCAATGCTGAAAGGATTCCAGCAGGAATATTATTTTTCACAACTTGATTGAACCTTTCCTGGTAGCGGGAAAAGTTGTTGATAAAATTAACCAGTTCGGACCCTTTCAAGGAACTATTATTATCGGCGGTTTGCACCTCCAGCTTATCGGTTCCCTGTTCAATGAGGTATTGAAAAAGATCCTTCTCGTTTTTCATGTATTTTTCGGTCTTGCCTTTTTTCACCTTGAACAGCGGAGGTTGAGCGATATAAAGATAGCCTTTTTGGATCAATTCCAGCATCTGCCTGAAAAAAAAAGTCAGGAGCAAAGTACGAATGTGAGATCCATCCACATCCGCGTCCGTCATGATAATGATTTTGTGGTAGCGGAGATTTTCAATTTTAAAATCGGAAACCCCGATCCCCGTCCCCAGAGCGGTGATCAGGGCACGAATTTCATTGCTGGCAAGCATTTTGTCATAACGGGCTTTTTCGACGTTGAGAATTTTTCCCCGCAACGGCAAAATCGCCTGATTCTGCCGGTTTCGGCCTTGTTTTGCTGACCCCCCCGCGGAGTCTCCCTCCACAAGATAAAGTTCCGACAACTCCGGATCTTTTTCCGAACAATCCGCCAGTTTACCGGGAAGCGAACTCACCTCCAACGCGCTTTTTCTGCGGACCAGATCCTTGGCCTTTTTCGCGGCCTCACGCGCTTGCGCCGCACTGATTGCCTTGGAACAAATCGCTTTGGCAATCGCCGGTTTTTCTTCAAATATCTGCCTCAGCTTATCGTTGACCATCTGCTCAACGATTCCCTTGACTTCCGTGTTTCCGAGCTTGCCCTTCGTCTGTCCTTCGAATTGCGGCTCCGGAATTTTAATACTCAACACCGCAATCAGACCTTCACGGACGTCATCCCCGGTAAGACTGGGATCCGTGGGCTTGATCATATTATTCTGCAGAGCGTAGCTGTTGATTGTCCGAGTGAGCGCGGATCGATAACCGCTGAGATGAGTGCCGCCGTCCCTCGTGTTCACATTATTGACGAAGGTGAATATCTCCTCACTGTAGCTGTCGTTGTACTGCATGGCCAGCTGGAGGTCGCAATCCTCCTTTTCTCTCTCGATATATATAGGTTCTTGATGCAGAACTTTTTTATTCTGACTCAGATGTTCGACAAACGATAAGATTCCGCCTTCATAGAAAAATTCTTTATCCTTGCCATCCCGTTCATCATGCAAATGAATTTTCAGCCCTTTGTTAAGAAACGATAGTTCACGCAGGCGATTGGCTAAAATTTCAAAACTCAGCGTCACCTCTTCGAAAATAGTCGAATCGGGCTGAAAATCTATTTTGGTTCCAGTGGTATTTGCTTTTCCCGTCATCTCTAAGGGAGTGACGGGTTTGCCCCTCTCGTATTTCTGCGTATGTATCGCGCCATCCCGCTTTATTTCAAGAGACAGAGTTTCGGACAGAGCATTAACCACGGAAACACCGACCCCATGCAGGCCGGCGGAAACTTTATAAGAGTCTTTATCGAATTTACCGCCGGCATGAAGTACCGTCATCACCACTTCCGCCGCGGACACATTGCGATCTGAATGAATGTCGACAGGAATCCCACGACCGTTATCTGCCACGGTCACACTATTGTCCAGATGGATGATGACCTCGATTTCCGTACAATGCCCGGCTATCGATTCATCCACGCTGTTATCCACCAGTTCAAAAATCAAGTGGTGCAATCCGGCCGTCCCTGTACCGCCAATGTACATGGCGGGTCGCTTTCGAACGGCTTCGAGACCCTCAAGAATTTTTATTTTTGTGGAATCGTAGGTCGGTTGTTGCACTGGTTTCATATACAAAACATAAAGAAAAAATAAGAATAATTATCTAGATGAAGTAATAGGGGCTGTTAATATGTGGAAAAGCGACTTAACTTTATATATTTCAATGCATTATTTGAAGAACAAGATGTTATCAAGTTAGCAATTTATCTGGCGTAGGGAGGATAAAAAAACTGTAGATTGATTATACCTTATTTTCGCGGGATTACTCACATTTTTTATACACTTTTTAGACACATTATTCACCTTCGATTTTTTCGATAATGTCCTGAATATTTTTGGCTAATTGGTTATTTTCCTGAACATTTTTTGTAATTTTCTTATGCGAGAAAATAACCGTGGTGTGGTCTTTCCCGCCGAACTGTTTTCCGATATCCGGGAGCGATGCTTTGGTGTATTCCCGGCACAGATACATGGCAATTTGCCGGGGAAAGGAAATTTCGCGGGAACGTTTTTTTGATTTCAGGTCCGAAGTTTTTAGATTGAAATAGGAGGCCACCGTTTTCATTATGTTCGGAATAGTGAAATTTTTGGTTTTATCGTAGGTGAATTCCTTCAGGGCTTCTTTTGCCAGGTCTAACGATATTTCCCGGTTTGTGAATGAAGCGTAAGCGATGATTCTGAGCAATAACCCTTCCAACTCTCTAATATTGGACTTGATGTTACTGGCGATGAAAATGGCGACATCCTGCGGAATGATTTTTTTGTGGAGTTCGGCTTTCTTGTAAAGAATAGCGACTTTGGTTTCCACATCGGGATGATTGATGTCCGTCACGACTCCGGATTCAAACCGGGAGCGCAGGCGTTCCTCCATGTTTTGCATATCCTTGGGGTACTTGTCGCTGGATATGACGATCTGCTTATGAGATTCGTACAATGTATTAAACGTATAGAAGAACTCTTCCTGGGTTCGATCTTTTCCAGCCAGAAACTGAATATCATCTATCAATAGGACATCGAGCGGACGGTATCGTTTTCGAAAAGCCGGCATTTCGTCTCTTTTCAGAGATTCGATCAAATCGACCGTAAACGTTTCCGCAGAAAGGTAGCGGACATTTGCCAGCGGATCGATTTCCAGGATCTGATGGCCGATGGCATGCAGAAGATGGGTTTTCCCCAAACCGACGGCCCCATATATGAACAGCGGATTATAGGCCAAAGCGGGATTATTGCCCACCGCCAGCGCCGCGGCATGAGCGAATTGATTGCTGGACCCCACGACAAAATTGGAAAATTTGTACTTGGGGTTCAAGGAGGGCCTCTTGAGGTCTCCGCCATTGTTTATGGGGGTGATCCTCGGTTGGTCCGTTTTCGGGGCCTCCTGGCTTAAGGTCAAAGCCCGGTTTTCTCTTTTAGATTCATTGTCAACAAAAAAATCCACCTGGGTTCTCTTTTTTAATAGCGTTTCAAGAGTTGTCTCGATCAAGTCCTGATAATTTTCCTGCAGGCATTTTTTAAAAAAGTTATTTGGAACAGCTATCGTGAGCGACTCGTTTTGCATCGCATAAGGATAAGTGGGCGTGAACCAGGTGGCGTAATTCTCGGGCAATATTTGTTCCTCGATTTCCTTCAAACACTGTTGCCAAAGAATGTCCTTTGAATTCATAAAATCTTCGCGGCAGAAATTTTAAAGATTATTTTGGAGGGAAAGAAGTGCGTAATATATAAAACGAATTTTCTAAAATCAACTGGAAAAACGAAAGGAAAATTGATTTTTCTCTAACCCTTAAG
Source organism: Nitrospinaceae bacterium (assembly GCA_021604505.1). Classification (NCBI taxonomy): domain Bacteria; kingdom Pseudomonadati; phylum Nitrospinota; class Nitrospinia; order Nitrospinales; family Nitrospinaceae; species Nitrospinaceae bacterium. The sequence continues at coordinate 382,090 of BQJC01000002.1, forward strand.
TTAACAAAAGTATTTTGTTGAAAAAAAATAAGGACAGTTTTAAAAATTTTTTAATTCTTCCTTCCGGTTCCTTTTTTAACGTTTACCTACCTTACTTTGGTTCCATTCCTTTTAGTTTAAAAAGGTTTACGTCTTCATGCCCTTGCTTTTTTTTATAATAAGCGAGAGGGAGAAAAGTCAAGCCCCAAGCGGAACTCAGGACCTTTCGCATTGAGTAAGATTTCCTGATTTAAAATTATTTTGTCCTTTCAGGGTTGATTGCAGGGTTTTATTTAGCAAAAAAGAAGAAAAGTTTTTCGTCCATCCATCCTAAACGCGTGTCTGGGTTTTCCTTTCCAAAAGAGGGAACAAGCGTGTTCGCTTGTTCCCTCTTCTTTCCTTCCAAGGGTTTTCAATGGGTGATTTGAGTAAAAATTTTTCACGCCGTGAATTTGCATGCCCCTGTGGCTGTGGATTTGATCAAATTCACATCGAATTAGTAAAACGCCTGCAAAAAATCAGAGAAAAACACGGTCCGTTAGTCATCAATTCCGGGTGTCGCTGTGAGCGCCATAATGGTCGAATTGGCGGTGCCCCGGAGAGTTCTCATCTTGCCGGCTGGGCGGTCGACCTTCGTTGTTTAGGCAGTTTTTCACGGTTTGTTTTGATCCGGGTTTTGCTGAAGGAAGGGTTTCAAAGAATTGGAGTTGGAGGTAATTTTCTTCACGTGGATGCCGATCCGGAAAAACCCCAAACCGTGATGTGGCTTTATTAACAAAGAGTTGGGTGCGATCCATTTATAGGAGGGAACGTATGAAATGGCTGAAGGGAAAAAAGACCTACCTCGTTGCCGGGCTCATGGCCGCAGTGACTCTATTGCAATTGATAACCGGCGAGACCACCTTACAGGAATTCATCATGAGCGAGCACGTCGTTACATTGATGGAGGCTTTGGGGTTGAGCACATTGCGCGCAGGGATCGCCAAGCGCGTTGGATGAGCGGTTTCCCGGACAATCAATCTGGGTCGTCAAACATGAACACGGTATTTATCATTAAAAAATTTTTTAAAGTGTTTTTTTGTGCCGGGTTTTTTGGGCTCGCTATGGGGTCCTCAGGTTTTGCTGAACCCTGCGCTTCTTCCCTGCCGTTTTCCAGCGCGCTGTTCTTTGACCTTCGGGCCAACGGTCAGATGCTTTCTCTTGACGATTGTAACGGAGACGGGGTGGCGGATTATCAAACCAGCTGGACGGTTGTCGAATTTTTGGCGCATCCTTTGGCTTGCTCCGATCCTTATGATCCCCGGCATCTAATTGTTCCGCGTTCCGGTTTTTACAGGATCGCCGCGGAACCAGTGAAGGTTGTGGTTTTGCCGGGAAGAGGAGCAGGGAGCGCGCCGCATTCCAGCTCTCTTCAATCCGGAGGCCGCTGGTGACCCATGACGCAGGCGAAGCCCTAAAGGACATGAAGAAACTGCTGAAAGAAGCCGGGAGCTGTAAAAGGATCATTAAAAAAAAAATAAAGGCCGAACCTGACAATCTAAATGCGCACCGAGTGTATTGCACCTACATTCGCCGGACTCTTGAAATTCAAAAAACCATGATCCAGGCCCAATCCATAGACCGGGAATTGTTTCTCATCGCTGTTCTCAAAAGCGTGGTGCTGACCCTCATTGAGAAAAAGGAAACCCAGGCGGCCGAGGTTGTCGGGCAACATCTGGAGGACATTGGTGAAAAAGTACGAGAGAAATGGCAGGATTCAACAGAGCTAAGCAAGGCTATAGCGAAATCAGAACGCTCATCCAATCGGCAGTCACCCCCTTCAGGGACCAATCGCCGCGCAAAAAGCAGCAACGCGTCGAACGCGCCCTGACAGAACTCGCTTTTTTTGCTCGAACCTATTTCCCTCATCATCTGACAGAAAAATCTTCCGTCATGCATGAGGAAATGCTTGAAAAATTCCGCAAGCGTATCCTGCATGCAGAGGCAACGAAAAAAGGAGCGAGAGACGTTCACGCGGCCCCCAGAGGGCACGCTAAATCAACATTGGCCACGCTTATTCTCCCGCTTTGGTGCATTGTTGCCAGGCATCGCCGGTTTATTTGCCTAATTTCCGACACTACGGAACAGGCAGCGGAATTTTTAGAATCCATCAAAGCCGAACTTGAGGTCAACGAACGGTTGCGGGAGGACTTTCCGGAAGCCTGCGGTGAAGGGCGGACCTGGAAGGCCGGAAAGGTCGTCACTCAAAACGGAGTGAAGGTCGCCTGCTGGGGCAAACGCAAACGATTGCGCGGTGTTCGTTATGGAAGCCGTCGTCCCGATCTGGTGATCCTGGACGATCTGGAAAACGATGAACACATAGACTCCCCGGAACAAAGGGAAAAGGATCGAAAATGGTTTTTTAAAGCGGTCATGAAAGTTGGCGGTAAATACACCGTCACCATCGTCGTAGGAACGATCCTCCACCACGACTCGCTTTTGGCCCGGTTGCTCAAACAGCCGGGATGGACGGGTAAAAAGTGGCAGGCCGTCATCCGCTGGTCGAGTTCCAGGCTCTGGGACCGTTGGGAGACGCTATTTTCGAATCCCGCGAACGATGACGCCGAGAAAGAGGCGGATCAATTTTTTGCGGATCATCATGCGGCCATGCTGGCAGGCACGCAGGTTCTTTGGCCGGAAGTAGAGCCTTATGACTATCTGATGAAAATGCGGGTGTCTGACGGACCGGCTTTTTTTGATTCTGAGAAACAGAACGAGCCCATTGCTCCCGATGATTGCCTGTTCCAGGAGGACTGGTTTTCTTTTTGCGACGAAGAGGTCGTTGCTCTAAGTCTCTCAAAAGGCGAGTACCGGGGTTGTTATTGCGCTATCGATCCTTCCATGGGGCATGCGTCCAGAAAATCCGATCCCTCCGCCATCCTCATCGGCGGGGTCTTAGAGAGCGGTGTGATCGATATTTTGGAGGCGGATATCGAAAGATGCCACCCCGATCGCATCATGGAGAAACTGTTTCAATACCAGGAAAATTATAAATTCGACCGCATCGTGATCGAAGAGGTGCAGTTTCAGGAGTTGTTCAAGGACCAGGTCATTAAAGAAGGAGCAAAAAGAGGAATTTATTTAGCCGTTCACGGTGTCAGACCCAATTCCGACAAAACACTGAGAATTTCCAAACTGCAGCCCCATATCAAAAACGGGCTGATCCGCTTTCGAAAGCGCGACCGCGTGCTTCTCGATCAGCTCAAATACTTTCCTAAAGCCGACCACGACGACGGCCCCGATGCCCTGGAAATGCTGTTCAGTCTGGTCGCTTCAGGCAGAAATGGACCCCGAATACGGAGAATCGGCTAAAGGGTTTAGACAGAACTCCCCCCTTTATCAAAGTGGAACTTCACGCAAGGGAAGCCCTTCATCCCGGCCTTCTCCTGACAGGAAGGAGAGAAGGGGGCCTCCCTCCTATTGAGGGAGAGGATTTAGGTGAGAGGGTGTGTTTAAAATTTTTCATGTTCAGTCATTAAAAAATTAATAACTGCTTTTGGTGAACCATGCCCGTCGCAAATACAGTCGAAGCCAATATCATCGTCAACTTTGACGATCGATTGACCGGTCCTTCGCAAAAAGCTTTTGAGAAGTTTAAACGGCACGCGCAGTCGGTTTTTCGAGCCGTTTCCGCATCAGGAGTATCAGCATTTCAAAAAATAAAATCCGCACAGCAGTCGGCTCTAAAAGTTAACAGCGCGCCCAGTCGCGGCCCCGGGGGGCTCATCCCCATCAATGACAATCCGTTAGGGCTGAACCTGGAGCCACAGTTTGAAGTGCCTTCCTTCGCTTCCGGCATACGTTTCGTGCCCCGCGACATGCTGGCCGAGATACACAAAGGGGAAACCGTGCTATCTAAACCCCAGGCGGAGCAGTTTCGTCAAAGCGGCTCGTCCGGGGACAATATCACGTTTCAAATCACCAGCGGGTTCACGCCCGATCAGGCGACTGCCCGAAAATTCGCCCGCATGATCGAAGACGAACGCATTCGTTTGAACGAAAGAAAAACCTCCTGACAGTCCCATCTTTTTAAAACGGGTCGCCCGTAAATTATTCGGGGAAGACCACCACTCATTGGATAAAAATGAAACTTTTTCAATGGTTTAAAAATAGAAACACGAAACAAAGCGCCATCACCCGGGCGCTCACGATGTTTCTGCCGCTTGGCCAGGGAATTTCCAGCAACACGGATTATGCCTCCCTCGCCAGGGAAGGTTACGGGAAAAACAGCGTTGTCTTTGCCTGCATCAAGGAAATCGCCCAGGCCGCGGCAGGGGTCGACTGGCTGCTTTATCAGTTACAGCCCAATGGCGCCCGCAAGGAGATCGCCACTCATCCGTTGCTCAAGTTGATTGCTAGACCCAATCCCCTGCAGGGAAAATTCGAATTTATCGAAGCCGTGGTCGGCTACCTTTACCTTTCCGGGAATTCCTATTTGGAAATGGTGGGGCCGGGTTCTTCGGCTCTGGAAAATGGGAACTCCCTGCCACGAGAAATGTATGCTCTGCGTCCGGATCGCATGCGTGTACTTCCGCATGCAGTGAACCTGATCGCGGGTTACGAGTACCGCGTCAAAGGTCAGAGCCTCAGGCTTTCCAGAGATCAGGTCCTGCATTTGAAACTGTTTCATCCAGAAGACGACTGGTATGGATTGTCACCGGTCCAGGTGGCGGCGCTGGCGATCGATAAAATCAACACGGGTGACAAATGGAATTCTGCGCTTTTACAAAATTCCGCCGTTCCCTCCGGCGCTCTGGTGTCCAAGGAACGGTTGACCGACGATCAGTTCAACCGATTAAAAACGGAAATGCGGGAACAGATTCAAGGCGTTCAAAATGCCAGGGAGCCTCTTCTTTTGGAGCAGGATCTGGATTGGAAGGAACTCGGTATCTCGCCCAGGGACATGGACTGGATCGAGGGTTTAAAGTTCAGCGCCCTGCAAATCGCCCAGGTCTACAATGTCCCCCCGGAATTGATCGGCCTGCAGCCGGCCACTTATCAAAACCGCCGGGAAGGCAGAAAAGCGCTGTACACCGAGGTCGTCTGCCCGGCATTAAACCGTTTACGCGATGCCTTCAACAATGGGTTGACACCAAAATTCGGACAAAATCTTTTCCTGGATTATGACAAGGACAGGATCGAAGCCCTGGCGGAGGATCAGGAATCGTTATGGAAGCGTGCCAATGAAAGTCATTTTTTGACTCTCAATGAAAAACGACATCTGGTTGGATTCGAAGAACTTCCCGGCGGCGATGTTTTAGCGGCCCCTGAAAAAAATTCCCCCTCTTAAAAACAACATGGAATCTTGTATGAAAGAAATCAAATCCTTTCCCTTTAAAATCGACCAGGTTGCTGACTCTGGAGAGTTCACAGGCTACGCCTCTACGTTTGGCGAAACCGATCTTGGCGGTGATGTGGTAGAAAAGGGATCGTTTAAAAAAACGCTTCGGGAAAGCCGGGGCGCCATTCCCGTATTGGACCATCACGACCCCACCCGGCAGATCGGCTGGAATCTGGAAGCGAAAGAAGACAGCCGCGGCCTTTTGGTCCGTGGTCTGCTCGATCTCAACGTCCGGGTGGCCAGGGAACGCCATTCTCTGATGAAAATGGCGGTTCAAGTGGGAGGGCGGACGGGGTTTTCCATAGGGTTCAGAAGCATCAAGGAAGAACCCGATAAAAACAATCCAATGATCCGCCGTTTGAAGGAAATTCAACTCTTCGAGTACAGCATCGTCACCTTTCCCATGAATCCGCAAGCCGCCGTGACCACGGTCAAAGCCAGGCAGGAACTTCTTGATCAGTTTCTGCGCCAGGAGATCGGGTTGGACAAACAACGCACCCGGCGGGCTCTTGAGGATTTAAAGTCACTCCTTTGCGCGGAGCCGGAACCCCACTCCGCAAAGAACCCAGGAGCCGACCTTTACGGTTCACACGCCGACTTCATGGACGCATCGCTTCTTGCTTCCATGAAAAATCTTTTAACCACTTTTAAAACTCAATAACCAAGCCCCCGGTACGACTCGCACTGCTTTCTAAACGCTAAGAGGCTGTTGTCGGACGTACAGGTTTCGTAACAAGGAGATTGAAATATGAATGAAATCAAGGAACTCGTGGATGAGCTGAATCATGCTTTCCGTGCGCACAAAACAAAAAACGATCAACGCCTGGCGGAACTGGAGAAAAAAGGCCGGGTCGATCCCTTGCTGGAAGAGCAGGTGGACCGCATTTCCAGCGAAATCCAAAGCCTCATGGATGTCAAAGAAGGTCTGGACAATGTCAGAACCCAGCTCAACCGCCCGGGATTTGAAGTCAGCCGGGATTTTCTGGACCCGCTCGCAGAATCAAAGAAAGCCGCCGTTGCAAAATATTTGCGAAAAGGCGAGGGGGCCATGAGCGACAGCGAGATCAAACTCCTCGCCACAGACAGTGACCCGGAGGGCGGCTACTGGGTGACCTCCGGGATGTCCAACCAGGTCATCAGCAAAGTGTTCGAAACCTCCCCGATGCGCAACATCGCTACGGTGCAAACGGTTTCGAGCGATGCTCTTGAGATTCCCGACGACTTGGGCGAAGCTGACGCCGGCTGGACCACGGAACGCGGAGTGCGTTCAGAAACCGACACGCCCATGATCGGCACCCGCCGTTTTCCGGTGCATGAGCTTTACGCCATGCCCAAGGCCACCCAGTCCCTGCTCGATGATGCCCGCATCGATGTGGAGAGCTGGTTGTCTGCCAAGGTGGCAGACAAACTGTCCCGGCTCGAAAACAGCGCTTTCATCAACGGCGACGGCGTGGGCAAACCCCGGGGCATTTTGACTTATCCGGCAGGGACCACCAATCCGGGCGAGGTCCAGCAGGTCAATTCGGGCAGCGCCGCGGCGCTCACAGCCGATGGCCTTCGTACGGTGGCCTACGCGCTCAAAAGCCCTTACCTCAAAAACGCCCGCTGGGTGATGAACCGTTCCAGCGTGGAGGCCATCTCCAAGCTCAAGGATTCCTCCGGACAATATCTCTGGCAGCCTTCTTTGGAGGCCGGCGAAATGCAAACGCTTCTGGGATATCCGATCGAACGCATGGAAGACATGCCCGCCGTCGCCGCGAATTCCCTTTCCCTGGCGTTTGGTGATTTCAGGCAGGCCTACACCATTGTCGACCGCATGGGGGTTCGGGTTTTGCGCGATCCTTTCAGTGCCAAACCGTTTGTGCTGTTCTACACCACGAAACGCACCGGCGGCGACGTGACCAACTTTGAAGCGCTGGTGATTCAAAAAACTGCCGCCTGATCAAGCCCTGCACGGTAAGTGTCCCGTTCTACACTGACGCTGGTACGGAAAACAAAAATGTTACTTCCCTTTTCATCTTCCCCCTCACCCGGGGGGAGCTGGGAAGGATTAAAGGAGAAAAAATATGCGAGACATGAAGAACAATGTGGACGCGGTCAAAACCATCAATCCGGCCGTTTACAATTCAAACCCGCCGCTGGCGGGAGTGGATCTTCGCGGATTTGACTCGGCGATGGCCGTGATTCAATCCGGCGCTTTGACCGACGGCACACACACGCCAAAACTGCAGGAATCGGATGACAATTCCGCCTACACCGATGTAACCGCTTCCGACCTGGATGGATCATTCACCAACATTGCCGCCAACGCCGTTCAGCGCGTCGGGTACAAAGGATCCAGGCGTTACATCCGGGTGTTCGTGGCTTCTAATGGGACCACCGGGGCTCTGTATGGCGCTTCGGTTCTGCGTGGTGTTCCTCACCATACTCCTGTTGCCTGACCGGGCTGCGCCCCGAGATTGACCCGCTCCACGCTGATACCGGAGCAAAACACAGTTTTCCTTTTTCCTTCCTCTTCATACAAGGAAGATGGAAGGGATTTTAAACAGGAGACAGGATGGAAATTAAAATGCTGGAAACCCGTATGGGTTCACCGGATGGGGTATCCGTTTTTTCTTATTCCAAGGGAAAGGAATACGAGTTGCCGGAGGGTTTGGCCAGAGTCTTTATTAACGAAGAATGGGCAAAACCGGTTAACACGCCGTCCAAAACACCCCGGAGGAAAGATAAGGGTGCCGCTCCGGAAAACAAATCGAAAACGAAAGTGAAAAAACCGTAATGATCCTTTTCTATCAAAGTGAACCGGGTGAAACCCAATGGCACTAAAGCAGAAAACTCCGCCGGCTTCCGAGCCGGTGTTGTTAAGCGATACCAAAGCCTATCTCAGGATTTCCGACACCGACGACGATGCGTTTTTAAACGTCCTCATCACCGCTGTCCGTCAACGCTTTGAGGAATGGGCCGGGCGGTCCTTGATCACCCAGACCTGGACGCTGTGGCTGGACGGTTTTCCTCACCGCGAGAAAAGAAATTCCCCCAGGGAAGGCTATTTTGAATTGCCGGTGGATCAATTTGACGCTGTCAAACCGCTGGTTGCGATCCCGCGATCTCCGCTCCAGTCGGTGACATTTTTAAATACTTATGACGCCGCCAACACCGCAACCGTTTTCGACAGCTCAAATTACCTGGTGGACGCGGTTTCCAACCCAGGCCGCATCGCTCTCAATCAGGGAGCCGCCTGGCCAAAGAACCTGCGCGGAATCAACGCGGTGGAGATCGAGTTTGTCGCGGGGTATGGAAGTGCCGCCGATGTTCCAGAATCGATCAAACAGGGAATTCTGCTTTGGATCAAGCTTCTGTTTGCGGACAAATCGAAACTGTTTGAGTCCGATGAAGCGACGCCCGGTTTGCTGGAAATCAACCGGGTCCCGATTCCCGCAGTGGTCAAAACCCTGTGGGAACCCTATCGAATATTAAATTTCTAACTCTCCCTCCGGAGGGTCTCCGGTCGAATTTTAAATTTTTAATTCACTTCTGAAAGGTTTCCTGTGTCCTTTTCCGTGCAAATTAAAAATCTTTCCATGATGGAAAAATTACCATCGGATCTGGCGGCAAAGATGAGCGGAGTATTTTTAGAAACCGCGCAAACTTTGGTTCATAACGCGGCGAATGCCGCCAGAGAACGGGTTTTGTCCAAGTCGCGAAGACCGCATGCAGGGTCCGGCCGCTATTTGAATTCGATTCGTTTTGTGATCGAAACCAATCCATTGCAAGTGACCGGCAAAGTAGGGAGCAATCATCCGCAGGCGGCGGTCCTTGAGTTTGGAAGCCGACCGCATGTCATTCAGGCAAAAAATAAAGCAACCTTGTTTTGGCCGGGAGCCCGGTTTCCGGTGAAGAAAGTCAATCATCCGGGAACTCCTGCTTTTAAAGTTCTTGGAGGCGCCGCAGAGCAAGTTGCGTTAAACGCCCAGGATATTTTTAACCAGGTTCTCAATAAAACATTTGGTTAGGAACCGTTTTTTCCAAAGAGGTTTAAGTGACCGATTACAACTCCTTAGCCAATGCGATTAAAACCACGCTGGAAAACGATTCCTGGCTGGGGAACTCCGCCAATGTGAAAACCATTGAGATCCACCGCCGCGGTTTTTCCATTCAGGACCCGAAAGACGCACAGTTTTTTTCCGCGTCCGATCTTCCGGCCATCGCCGTCATTCCCAATTCAAGCCCCAAACAACAGAGGCTGGCAACGACGAACGAGATCCGGGAAACCGTCTCCTCAGAGATCGCGGCCGTGACCCGCAACCGGAATTTGCAAGCCGGGATGACGGCGCATCAGACGATCATTCAAAACCTCGAACGGGTTTTGGAAAAACAAAAAAGTTCGACCGACGATTTCGGCATCGATGCTTTTGTGCAACAGGTTTCGACCACCGAAGAGCAGATCAAAAAAGGCGAGTTTTATTATTTTTTATCCACCACCACCGCAAGAATTGAACTGAACGCGACATTCTAAGACAGGGACAGGGTCCGCCCAGCTTTAAGGAGCATTCCGCATGACAACAAAACGAATCACCACCGGATGGCGCGGGCTGTCTATCGCCAAAGAAACGACCCTCGGCGCGCCGGCCACCGTCGACACCGCTTTTAATTTCGAAGGTCCACCTGTGGATATCGAGATCAACGAAGCGCAGACGGACGAAAATGAAATAACCGGTTTCAACGAACCGGGCCGCCACGAGATTCTCAACTGGAAACTCGACGGCGCTCACACCCAGCGGGCCATGCCGCACAACCTGGGGTATTTTCTTTCCGCCGCCATGGGCAGGGTGACAACCCAGACTCCCGATGCGCTCAACGATCCCACCGTGCGCCGTCACTGGATCGAACGGGATCTCGCCAATGTTCGGTTGCGCACGGTGACACTGGTCGAATTCGACGGGATCACGAAAAAACGGTTTCCCGGAATCTACGTCAAGTCGGTGAAAGTGGACGGGGCGCGAAACGACTTTCTCAAACTGGAAGCGCAATTGGGCGGTGTGGGAAAAGAAGAGTCCAGCGCCATTGCCAAACCGGCCGTGGTCCAGGAATCGTATTTGCGTTACGGCGACGTGGAGTTCACCCGCGGCGGTGCTTTAAGCGGCTCCGTCATCGGAGGGGACCTGGCTGTCAGCGGATCGCCGACGTCGTTCAGGGGCGATCTGAGAAGTTTTTCCTGGACGATCGACAACCAGGCGATCCCCGTTTACGAGATGGGCGACAACACAGGTTTCGTCAGCCGGGTCGAACGCGGAGACCGGTTTGCGCACGAATTGTCCGCTGTGTTTGAAATGCAGGACGACAACCATAAAACAGGACTGATCAACGGCACGCAATACGTTTTGAACATTCCCATCGTCGGTGGCGTTATCCCCGGCGGCAGTGGAGCCTTTAACTTTTCCGCCGATCTCATCTTTCCCAGGGTCGTGTACCGGGAAGCCAAGAAAGACCGGGACGGTCAGGCGTTGATCGTCAATGCCGAGTTTCAAGTCCTGGAGGATGCCACTTACGGGTCGGCGATCGTAAAGATCATCAACGAACAAACCGGATATTTAACCTGAACCCTTTTCTTCGCCATTTTCAAAAAAGGCGATTTTGCGAAAGGAAAACATATGCCTATTTGCTCAAACCCTAAAACACGCAGGATAAAAGTTCCCGTCGGCCAGGGGGCGGTCATCCTGGTTCTGCGGGAATACAGCGCGGTGGAATACACCCGGTTCATGAGCGGCCGCTATGAGTTCAAGCGCCAGGGACAGATCGAAGACCGCTCCATGCAATCGCGACTGCGTTTTGTTGACAGTCTACTCGAAGGGCTGGAAGCGCAGGATGCCCAGGGAAAACCCGACACCGTCACTTACGTCGATCCTGAGTCCGGAAAAGAGGCGCCGCTAACTCCGCAAGTGGAGGACTGGACGAATTATGTCAATCCTTCGTGGAAAATCGCCGCCGCGATTGAGCTGGAGGGAGAAAGCGTCGAGATCGAAAACGTCGCCCTAAAAAACTGATCGCCTACCTTCAGGAAGATGTGCCGGGGCTGGAGGTAGCGTATGAGAAATTCCTGAACCGGGTCGAAGAGGAAACCAGCGACCCGGAATGGAATATTCAAAACCACCCGGCACACATTATTCTCGACCGCTTTCCTAACCCATTCGGCGTCTGGGTTGCCTGGCTTGAGGAACTGCTATGGCTTAGTCATGCGGGGGTCCCATTTGACAAGGACGATCTCACTATTTTGGAGTGGAAAGCTCTGGCGATTTTAAAACATTGGAAAGAAAAAAAGAAAAGGTGACCGTTAAATGAACGTCGGTTTTTATCATCCCACCAAGGCGGGAGCGACCACGCAGTGGGCTCCCTCCCGACAACCGGTTTTCCCGGCGTCGGAGCCTGTCGATTTCCCCGAGCAGTTGACCGGAGAGACGGCAGGCGGAACCCTTTATGTGCAGGACAAGGGGCAGAAGCGTGAACGCTTCGAGCTCCGCTTTGTGCGGATACCGAAGTCCGATCGAGATGACGCCCATACATTTTTCAACACCGTTAAAAAGGCTTTCAATACTTTTGAATACGAAGACCCTGAAGCCGTCCTTCACACCGTCCGCTGGACCAATCAATTTGACTTCGAACGGGTGATCGAGGGTCGTTACTCTGGAACCATTGAATTGAGAAAGGAAGCCGCATGATCGACTGGAGTACAACGACTGCGCAGGATTTTCAGCTGCGGATTGAAGGAGAAGGCATTGAAGAATCCGGGAATCATATTATTTTCCCGGTTCGGGTTTATCATAAGGATGGCACAGCCGCCTTTTTAAAATCCGTTCCGATCCGCTCTGAATTTTACAAGGCCCTGAAAAAAAATTCCGGCTGGAAGGATGCGCTGATCAAAATTTTTCAGCAGCGGGTTCGCGACGAACTGGCGCAAAAGATCCGTGAAGAGACGGTGGCCGTCGAGGAAAAAATCCACTTCATCGACACGGGCAAGCAAACGGTCTGATGCGCACGGACTTCACCACAGCTTTCGATACGGAGAAGGACAAAAAGGCGCACGCCCCGGTCACCTTGATGAAAATCGACTGGCCCGCCATCGGCGCTTTGCCTGCCCTGACGCTTCGTCTCGCGGACCGGGGAGCAGATGCCGACAATGCCAAACTCACGATCAACGGCACCGACTGGCACGCCGTGATCGAGGATGCAGGCGAACTTGACCGGCTGGTGGACGCCGGAAACTTTTCCGCAAACTCGGTGGCCGATCTTAAAGTGACGCTCACCAATCTGCCAACGGCGTTGTTCAGTCCGGCAAAGCCGTTCAGCTATGTTTTTGACGAACGGCCCCCGGAATCGGCAACGGTCACCGTTTACCAATGGTTTGAAGGGTTGCTGGAGGCGGATATATCGGAGATTTTTGTTGGCCGTATCGCCGATCCCATCGGTTTCGATGAAAGCACCTGCTCCTTCGACCTTGTGGATATCGCGGGCACCCACGGCAGTGCCGTGGTCGGCAATCTGATCAACTTAACGGATTATCCAAACGCGCCTCAATCCTCCATCGGTAAAATGAAACCCATCGTCATCGGTGAAGTGAACAATGCGCCTTCTATTCTGGTCCGGCAAGCGCAGGAAACGAAAGTGGCTTCCGTCGCCGCTCCCGGTGACAGCACCCTGACGGTTGCGGATACATCCGATTTTAACGTGTCCGGCACGCTGAAACTGAACGATGATGAAGTCGCCTATACGGGGAAGACGGCCACGACTTTCACCGGGTGCACGGGCATCAACGAATTTCATTTTGCCGGCGATGTGGTTCTGGAAAAGATCAGCGACCATCGCTATCTGTTCAGCGACCCGGACTATCCCATCAAACAGATCAGCGGTGTTTCCGTGGATGGTCATTTAGCAGATGCGGGAGATTACACTTTGGATCTTCCCAACGGCGAGGTGGTGTTTAATAAGAAGCCTGAGAAATCGGATTCGGTCGATACTAAGTTTCTTCAAGCGCAGTTCGACGCCATTGGAACGGGCAACAACGCCGTTGATCCTTTAAATGCCGCGAACCCCAATACTCGAACCTCTTATGCAAAGATAAGCCAGGCGACCCCCACTCTTTCGCTGAAGCAGACTGATGTCATGCCGGTCATCGGGATGATCGGCAAAGTCAAACTTCGTGTGGAGCATTTTGTCGAAGAAAAACTGCCGAACGACAATCTTTCAGTGGATATCGTCGGCATTGGCCAGGTGGGGACTCTGTCGCCCCCGGCTATGGATGATGGCATTGGCAGTCAAGGGAACGTCGACATCACCCACACGCATCTCGATTCTCTGGGGTTTCCCATCACCGACCCGACGCATGAGCACGTTCTGCCAAGGAAAACCGAGGTCACGCAAACAGCCACCGCCGGGCTCGATGCGGATGGTTTTGCGATCGACAGCCTGAATCCGACCCATAACATCACCTTCCCCGCCGCGCCTTCTGGAACGATCGACTCGGTGGAATACAATGTGAACTTTGAAGCCCACACAGTCAGCGGCAGTGTCGGTCAGACGTTGACTTTAAAGGCGTCCGGCGGGCAGTTCGATATTTTCAAAATCGGCGCATCAGGAGTGAACACCTACACCCCGAACGGAACCCTGACCCAGGCGCCGACGACAGTGACCATCAGTAAGTCTTTGGCCAGCGCCATTGTCAAGCTGTTCAATCTCACAAGAACCATCACACTCACACCGGAAGAGGACACCGATGTTCAATCGACGGGAGTGTCGACTTCCAAAACCGGCGCCGTCACGCAACACAGTTCCACTCCCGGTGTCGGCGGAACGGTGGAAAAAAACACCAGCACCATCGTCGATTTCATCGATATCACAAGTCAGGTTGCCGGGGACTGGTCCTGGTTCACCAATAAGGAAGTCGAGGTCAAATACAACGGGACCTCCGATGGCAGAACCGTTTTCATCATTCACGTGGCATTCGAAATCGAGTATGCCCGGCGGCGGTTGAGCTTTACCGATAATGTCACCGCTCTCGTTGAAGGTGTGAAGGACGACGGCTCTGGAAGCGTCACCGGTACGGCGGATGCCTTGATCGAACGGCCCGACCACGTTTTCAAATGGTCTCTGTTCAATCTATTGGGTTTAACCGCATCCGAAGTCAACGCAACATCTTTTGCGCAAGCGGGGATCGATTTTTCAGGCGCCTTCACGGGAGGCTACAGACTGGCCGGGATCATCCAGAAAAAAATTGAGATCAAAAAACTCTGGCGGAATTGGGAGGTGAACTGCCGTGCCTATTTTTTCTGGGACCTGGGAAAGGCCGGGATTCAGTTTCGTCCCATCAACCAGATCAGTCTGCCGTTCACCGCCGATAAAACCATCCTCGAAAACATGATTCGTCTGGATGAAAACGGCCGCGCCAGCCTCCGTTGCGAACGCACGCCGAACCGCCACATCGTGAACACCATCGATTTAAGGTACGACCGCGACTGGTCTTCCGGCGAATACAGTTCAATGGCGCACGGAAGCGATGCGGATTCCATCACCCGTTACGGACGCCGGGAGAAACCGGACGATTTCGAATTTGATTGGACCCGGGTTCAGGCACAGGCTGAGGATCTGGTGGTTTTCTTCCTGGCCCAGTATAAGGAGCCCTCGGACGTTTTGGAGTTGGAATTGTTTTTAGACAACATTGAGCTTGAACGCGGCGACCTTTTAAAAATCAGTCCCTCCACGCATGAAGGTGTTGATCTTCCGGGTTTGGTCCTGGGGGTGGGAAGAAAAATTGGATCGGGAAAAAGACGTCGAATGGATTCCGTGCCGGTTTCGGTCCAGCTCATGCGAGTTGTTTAATGATTTTTAATTGAGGATTAGCAAAGTGAAAAAATTTACTTTCTTAATTTTTACAGCCTTAATTTTTGCAGGCATGCACTCCAGCTCGCAGGCCTTTGTCATGGAAGTTGCGAAAAAGTGGGACAACGTGGCAGTGGCTCCGGATGTGGATTGGTTTTCTGAGGATTTGGCGCCATCGACAGACGTTGAACGCCGCGGGATGACTTCTCATTTCAGCGCCCCGGTCAAGCATACGTTTGAGTTTTCCTGCCCGCTGGAAACTGCGGTCAATTTACAAATGAAATACAACGCCATCACGAAAGTGTTTAATTTTAATGATGGGGAACCCATCGGCGCGAACGATGGAAACCAGTATTCGGTTATCCTGCACAGTGGCATGTCTTATAACATTCAGCATAAAACTGCGACCCAGGCCTGCTCTGTGATCATCACCGAATCCTTTAATGTGGATTTATAAAAGGTGAATCATGAATAGACGGTTTTTATTTTTCATTTTGATTTTCTTTTTTTCTGGAAATACGTTTGCCACGCCAATGCAGGGTCTGGGGATCAAAAAACACAACACGCGGGTGTCCGCATTTTCTCCACTTCCAGGCCTTGTTGAAACGCGGATCACCGATTTTCGTTTCGGACATGGATTTACCAAACAATCCGCCGCCGGAACGCAGACCGATGACACGACAGCTCATCTTAATGGAACGCAAAGCCTGAGACTGGCGACCGACGGAGATGGAGTGGCCGTTTTTTCAAGGAGCGGTTTGTTCTCTCCAGCGCTTGATTTGACGAACCAATCCTTGGTGATGCGGTTAAAGACCGGTGACATAGCGAATACGAGTGAAATCACAATCTACCTTTCCAGCGACAATTTTTCAGCGAATTGGTACATTTTCCCGTTCGATGATCCGGCCACGAATTTCTACAAAGATGGAGAGTGGGTGGTTGTCACCATGAATTTTTCCGACGCCACCGTGACGGGCAGTCCTGACCGTGCGGGCATCAATAAAATCCAGTTGCGGGTCAAGGATAATTCCAGCACGGCGGTTGCAATTAATTTTGCCAGCCTGGGTTCTATTCCCGAACCGGGAAACGGCATGTTGTCTTTTACTTTCGATGATGGTTGGCTCAGTCAATACGACGAGGCGAAAAAGAAAATGTCAGAATTTGGTTTTCCCGGCACGGCTTATATTATTAAAGATAATGTTGGACAACCTGGATTCCTTTCGCTCAACCAAATGCGGGAGTTGGAAGACCTTCACGGCTGGGAAATGGCAACGCATCATGGAACTAATTTGACGACGGTGTCGCTGTCCGAAGCGGAGTCTCGTATTCGATCCGAAAAGCAGTGGTTGATCGACCACGGGTTCAATCGCGGCGTCGATCATTTTGCGATCCCCAATGGAGCATTCAATCAAGACCTGATGAATTTGTTCAAAAAATATTTTCGTACCGCGAGAACCATTGCGCCAACAGGGGAAACCTTCCCTCCGGCGGATTGGCATCGCTTGCGTGTGCTGAATGTAATTAATACAACCACGACCACGCAAATTGCCAGCGCCGTCGATGATGCCAGGACGAATAAATACTGGTTGATTCTCTTATTTCACAAGATTGTCGTTTCACCTTCGGCGAGCACCGAATATTCCATTGCCGACTTTGAAACCGTGGTGAACGACATTGCCGCGGATGGAATCGCGGTAAAAACAATTTCCCAGGCGATCATCGATGGGTGAGCAGACAGCATGGCCAACGGGGCCTGTGAGCCGGCTTGACAGGGTGCGTGGTTTTGTTGTCAGCAAATAAAATTACCGCTTCATCTGCATTTACAATTCCTTCCACGCGCCGATGACGCGACCGACAATCGGATCGGGGTGCTCCTGAAGTTCGATGATCTGCACATCAAAAGCGGGGTTGATGGAACGCAGAATCAACAGCTCTTTTTTCCGTTCTACATACTTGGCGGTCAAACCGTCTTCATGAAAGATAGCGTAGATTTTGTTTTTCTGGATACGTTTGTCGTCCCGGTCGATGACCACGATGTCTCCGGAGTGGAGCATCGGTTCCATGGATTCTCCGTCCACCCGGCTGGCGACCAGGTTCTTGCGTTTGCCGGAGGCCCGGATATGAAGGAGAACATAATCTTCAATTTTATCGGCCTGAATGATCGGTTGGCCGGCGGCAATGGCGGATTCTGTGAGGGGTATGGAAACGTAATCCTCTTCCCGGAGTTTGGGGGCGTTTTCAGTGTTTGCGGCTTGAAAGATTTTCAGTTCCGGGGCCTGAACCGGATGACTGTCTTGTTCTACCAGAAATTCATACGGCGGCACATTCAGCCTTTTTGCCAGATGGTAAAAAAGCACCCAGGGGATTTGTGCCCGCCCTTTCTCATAAAGTTCCAAAACTTTGGAATTGATCTCCACCTTGGCGGCTAAATCATCCAGAGACCATCCGAGCTTCTTACGCAGTTGTTTGATTTTTTTCCCGGTTTTTAAAATTAATTTGTTGGTTTTTGTTTCGCCGGCGACCAGCCAATGGAAATCCACCTGGAAATGGTGAGCTATTTTTTCCAATGACCGGGTGTCCGGCGGGGTTTGTCTTTGTGAGCTTTTTTTCATTGCCTGGTAATTCAGGCCAACGTTTTTGCAAAACGCAGTGAGCGACTGGCCTTCCTGGAGAAGGCCGATTCGATTCCATAAAAATTTGTCGGGCATGGAGAAAAATCTAAAAAAAGGTATTGACGCAAGGGGACAAATGTCCCATAATAAAAAGTGAAAAGAGGCAGATGTCCCCATGGGGAATTGCCGCTGATGAAGTATAGCATTTTAAATATCCTCATACCTAATTAGATGCACACCTTATGATCAGGCAATTAACCAATCACGGATTCAAGGATCAGATACGTACATTGCAGCTGTCCGGGCTCGACCTCATCACCTCCGATGACGTCAACGGCGTTGGCAAATCGGCGGTTCTGGAGGCCTTTAAGCTGGCATTGACGGGAGAGGTTCCGGGGCGGGCCAAAACGGTGGATGATATTTTGCAGTTCACTTCTTTCGATGAAATGAAGGTGGGGGTTGTGGCGGACCCCGGGAATGGACCGGTGAGCGTCGAGCGGGGATTCCTGCGCCATGCGCCGCAAGGAGAAAAACGGCCTGTATGGATCGATCACAGGCCCCGGAAATATGAAGAAGGCGGGCATTGGGTGCGTGAGCGCATCGGTCCGGTTTCCTTGAGTTTTGATTTTTTCGAGTTCTTGAATCTTTCCGATGCCAAAAAACGCCAGTGGATCATTGCCCACTCTCCCGAATCCGAGGAGTTGAGCCAGAGGGGGTTATACCTTTTGCTGTTGGTCCGAATGGTTGAAAAATACCTGGGGTCGGGGATCATCCACTCCTTGTTGCTATCCCTGGGAATGTCTTCTTTAAACGAAATATTTGCAGTGCGGGATGCAAACGATTTGTCTCGCTTGCACCATCAGTTGCGGGAAATTTTTCATAGCCAGGAGCCGAAGCATGCGGCGCTGACGCAAAAAATATTAAACCAGGTGTTTCAATATGGGTCTCCTTCAGAGTCGGCGGAAAGAAACAGCAGCGCCATGCTCAAGCAATTGAAGGCGGAGACCTTGCGGTTAAAAAATGCTGTTCGCGAACAAACCGCCGCGCTCTCTTGCATGGGGTCTGTATCGAAAAATGATCGAACGGAAAACCTTCAGAACATTTCCGATTGCCGGGAAAAGATTTGTGCCTTGAACAAAACGGTCGAAGACTTTGAAGATCGCCTGCAAAAAACTCGCATGCACTTGGCTGAGAAAGGGTCTACCGCTTTAAAAGAACACGAGTTCGCACTTAGGCGATTGTCAGTGGAGTTGAGGCTAAAGCGCGACAAGCACGAAAATTCAGGTCCTTCGCATTTCACCTGTCCTGTGGCTCGGCAAGTCCGGTGCGATACGGACATGGCACCTTACCGCGAAATCCTGGGCGAGGAGATTGAGGCGTTGATGAAACAGGAAGCGGAAACTCGAAAGTCGCTGTCAACCGCCAAGGCTCAGCGCATTGTTAAATTCTGTCAGGACGAATGCACCCGGTTGCCAGTGGATTCAAACCGAATGCCTGGAAAACAAGCCGAGATAGCAACCCTGGAAAAAGAAAAGAGAGTTCTTAAAGCTCAGAGAGACAAGATTCAGAAAGTCCTCGACGACCACCTTCGTCAGGAAGGGAGATGCGAAGTCTTTGTTGAGCTCAAACGGAAAAAGAAACAATGTGAAGAGGAGCTCAAAATTGTTAAACAGGTGGCCGAACTGCTCAGCGGCGTTCAGGAGGAAATGGCGTCGCGCATTGCCGGAGCTTTGGAAACGGAAGTGAACGAAACCCTCAAATGGATCGACAGCGATCATGAGTTCATTCTCAGCTTGCGCGGCAAGCAATTTGAAATGGGGTGGAACCGCAATGGAAAGATCATTCCCTTCAATACGATCAACTCTGCGCATTTCATTATTTTTATCGTTCCCTTTATGGTTGCGTTGATAAACCGCATGGCCGCCGTCCGGAAAGAGTCCGGTTTGCCGACATTGAGAGCCCTTTGCATTGAAGCGGAATCTCTGACTCCGGGAAATCTGAGGGCTCTGTTGAAGGGGTTGGCGACTATGAAGAAGCGGGGAGGGATCGATAACGTATTAGTGGCGCATTATCACTCGGTCCGCGATGCTGAGAAATTATTTGGATTTCAGGAGCATATTCTTGAAGAAAGCGGATCTTCAGTCCTGGCTTGATTTAATAGGTTTTTTCTATGGGAAGGTTCAAACGCATGAAACAAAGAGAAGAAACCGGATTGCAAAACCAATCCAAGCGCTTGCTTGAGTGCAAGGTCCGCATGATTTCTCTGGAAAACGGAGAAACTGTCAAGCGCGGATGCGGTCGTGCCGGACTGATGGCCTCTGAGGTAGGGTGGCATTGTTTTTACTGTGGAAATTATATTTATCAAACGAACCCCACGCTTGATGCCCTGTGGTTTCATTTTAAAATCGCCCGGGAATACTGGCGAGCCATGAGCCGCGAGGATAAAAATTATATAAATGGCGTGCCTGTTTCCGGGTTTCCCGAATTTTTGCCGCGCCGCCTGCTGGCGGATCTGGCGGAAGCTCGTCCTCCTAAATGGTTTCGTTTTTACCTGGTATACGATGAAGAACAATTCCAAAAATATCTCGAAACGCAAGACGGGCAAAACCGCTGACTGGGAAAAAGACCCCAAACTGGAAGCTCCCATCGAAGATTCCCGGTGGGACGCGCAGTTGAGTTTTGCATCGCATGGAGTTTTGGAATCGCTGGGCGGCAATCTTCCCGATGGGGAGGCGCCTGGAGACTTTTTTCCGAGAGATCAAAATTCGCACTTAAAAGATATACGCATCAATCTTGGCGAGTTGGACCTCACCGACAGGCAGTTGATGGCGGTGAGCCTGGTGTTTTATGGCGGTGTAAAAAAGAACCGTGCCGCCCGGGCGATGCAAATCACCAGTCAGGCGTTGACGGATCACATCAACGCGGCGCTCAAAAAAATCAGCCGCAGTCTGGCGTGATTGGTATGGGAAGCTGAAATTGGAACCTTTAGTGGATATACAGTCTGGGAACTGTAACAATCTTATTGGTCTTGTTAAGAAATAGAAAGCGTATAAATGCCTATTTTTCCTGTCACTTAGCGATCCCAATTCGGGGTGATTAAGATTAGGGGTAGTAAATCCGATAAATAAGTTATTTGGATTATTTAAACTATGATATAAACGCTCAATTTTTTGATTTATAATATTATATGTTTTTAAAGTTTGACTATTTATCTAAAAATCAATTAGTTCTATCTAAAAATAAGCCTAAAACGATATCTAATGAAAAAAGAAGAGTACCCTGATCTGCCGGGATATAAGACCCCACCTGTTGTAGAGGTAGCATCGGGAGTTTCGTTTGATCGATTGGATGGATTAAAGATTCCTCATTTTGGTCGGTTTTGGGAAAGTATTAAAAAGGATTTCCCAGTTCCTGATCATGTTGCTCCCTTAGATTTTGGCAACCCTTCTTCTCAAGATCGTATAATGGGTCTGCCCTTGCCGAGAGTTTGGTTTATAAATGAAACCAATGACCAAATGATTCAGGTCCAAGTTAATAAATTTTATTACAATTGGCGCAAAACGGAGGACAAGCATATTTACCCGGCTTTTCCAAGAATAAAGCAACAATTTAATAAAAACTTTGAATTATTTCTAAAATTTCTTAGGACAGAGAATATAAATTACAGCGATTTTCTGGAATGCGAATTAACTTATGTAAATCATATCCCAAAAGGCATGGGGTGGGAGTCCCTCGAAGAAATTCAAAATATTTTTCCAAACCTCAGTTTTCGGTTAAATAAGGATAGATTCTTAAAAAGTCCTTTAGAATTTCTTTCCCAAATCACGTATAAATTGCCTGAAGACAACGGGAAATTACATGTAAAAATTCAGCATGTTCATCGAAGAATTGATAATGCCCCAATTCTGGTTCTTGAAATATCAGCTCGTGGCTTAGGTGGGGATAAGTCCCTTGAATCTATAAGAGAATGGTTTGAGTTAGCCCACAATTGGATCGTTTATGGTTTTGAAGACCTAACAAATTTAGAGATTCAGGAAAAGTTTTGGGGGAAATATGACCGACGTGCCAAATAATTTTACGTTACCTGCCGATTTGAAGGGGGGGGCATGGGGAGAAAAAACGGACAAGGCCAAGCTCTTTCGCTCAATCGTAGCAAATCCTCCTAGAATGTCTAATAGTTTAACGTCGTCATCGTTGTGTCAAGAATTAAATAAGGTGAAAATATTTGTCGCAAGGGAAATGCAATATGATCAACGTTATAAATCAATAATAACCCATCTTGTAAAAACTAATCAGGAACTTGAGGCCGATAAGTATTTGGAAAACTATGAATCAACTTTGGGGACTGTTTTTGCTTTGGGGGATCCTGATTCATTACAATACTCCAATATAGCTTTTGGATTTAAAGTTTTACCATATGAAGGAGAAAGTCCATTTTCAATTTTAGATGAATCACGTGATGAAGATTCTAAAATTAGAAAGTACATATCCTTTATTAGACGATCATTGAATTACCCATTTGGACTTAAACTTGCGGATCGGATAAGTTATCTGTTCGATCTTTCCAAAGAGGATGCTATGGAAGAAGAGGGGGAAGAGGAAATGTCCTCAGAATCCCTTAAATATTTCGTATATTTTATTCAATCCGTCCCGAATCTAAATTACCCGGATGTCGTACTAACTCCTGACGGAAATATCGTGGCCGAGTGGAGAGTCGATCAAAATAGGCATTTTAATGTTGAATTTATGGAAGATAAATATACTCATTTTGTTATTTTTGCTCCAAATCAGTTTGATTCCCAAAGGCCTATTAGAATGTCAGGTGTAGCACCTTGGGAAGAACTGATCGATTTAATCCATGCTCAAAAAGTTGCTTCTTGGGTTTTAAATAATGGCTAATAATTTGGTTCCTGATTCAGATCATATTTCCCGTTTTTGCCGCAAAAGGGGAATTGGAGAAACGGGAAGAATCACAGGAGTGGCATTTTATCTCAGAGAAAATCATGATTTTGTTCATGGTCAATATAGATTATCTGTGAATTGGTTGGAATATTTAAAACTCCGTAACCGAGATGATGAGGTCAATAAAATAAGAGAGGTTTATAAGGGAAAGTTCCCTTCTTCTTTTTTTAGGGGTGAACCAAAAATCGCCGTAATAAATGTCGGAAAAATGCGGAAAAAAGTTTTAAGAGATACCCCGGATAGCCGTAAAATTGTGGTTGAGCATAAACCAACTACCAAGGACCCTTCCCATAGCAGAGTCTCAGGAAATTTAAAATTAGATGATAGGTTAATTTTCAATTTCCTCGCAGATTGTATTGAGCAAGAATACCCTGCGAATATCCCATAACCTCTAAAAACCATTCAACCAGTTATAAAGCGGAATCAGGTCCTTATAATTTTTAAGACAGAAGTCAACGGCCTTTTCCGTTGACAGTTGGTTTGCAACCGGCGTTTCAATAAATGCATATAAGCCCTTATGCCGAAGCAGATCTTCGCGCGGATGCTTTTTATCAAATCCGTTGGGAACTCTCTTGTAATGTGGTTCGTTGATCCACAGTCCGTTTTGCCTGAACTTTTTCAAAATTTTTGCCAATTGAGAACCTTTTTCGTCATCGGCCACCCGTTTTCTATAGCTGTCGAGCGCGCGGTTGTCGTTTAAGTCGTAAACCCCGGCCCCCAATGCCAGGGAATCCGGTTGCAATCTAAAAAAGTACATCGCCGAGGAGCAACCCTTTTTTCCCTTTTTATCTTGCGGTGCGAATGCGATTTTGACCAATGGATTGTAAGGGGTTTTGTCCCTGCTGAAGCGCACATCGCGGTAGATGCGGAAAATCTTGCCGCTCACAGGGCCGCCGATCAGGGCCTGCATTTTGTCCGTCATGACCGCAACGAAATTTTTGGTCGGCGTTTCCAGAGATTCTTTGTAACGGGTTTTGTTCTGCTGAAACCATTCCTTGTTGTTGTTTTTTTCCAGTTCTTCAAGAAACTTGAACCCTTCTTTGGGAAATCCGGAGAAAAATTTCATCTCCTGCCTCCTAAAAAAACTTGCGGATAAATTTGTACGGCCAGAAGAGGCATCCCAGCCCTGGATTCCCTGTCTCCGCCCGCCTGGCCGTTGATTTATTTCCGTTGGGTTTCTATTTTTTAGGAACAGTGCGATAATAGCAAACGGTTTATTCGGTTCAACCCCCAACTCATGCCGATATGCGAATAATTGTTTGCGTCAAACAGGTCATCGACACCGCCGCCAAAATAAATATCAAAGACGGAAAGATCGACGCCGCTGGAAGTCCGCGGGTCATGAATCCCTACGATGAATTCGCGGTGGAAGAAGCGCTTCGGATTCGGGAGAAACAGCCCGGCACCGAAATCACCCTGCTCAGCCTGGGTCCGGAGAGTTTTAAGGAAGTTTTGAAAACCGGTCTTGCGATGGGCGCGGATAAAGCCATTCACCTTCACGATCCCGCGTTTGAAAACCTCGATAATCTCGCAGTGGCCCGGGCGTTGGCGAATGCCATCCAAACGCTTTCCTACGATTTGATTCTTTGCGGCCGGCAAGCCGTCGATGATGACATGGCCCAGGTCGGGCCGGCTATCGCGGTTTTACTCGATATTCCCGTTGTTTCCGTGGTTACGCGAATAACGTTCTCCGAGGATTTCAGGCAAGCTGAAATCACCCGGCAGATCGAAGGCGGGTCTGAAATTCTTGGATCTTCCCTTCCGTTGCTGGTGACTTGTCAGAAAGGATTGAACGAACCGCGCCTGCCGTCTCTCAAAGGAATCATGGCCGCGAAAAAAAAGGAAATTCAAATACTGGACGCCGCAAGCATCGGGTTTGACCCGCAATCGATGGGGCAGGGCAGAGTCCGGCAAATCGGTCTTTCGCTTCCTCCTGCAAGAAAGCAAGGACGAATCCTCGAAGGCCCCATTGCGGAGTCGCTTCCTGAATTGGTGCGTCTGCTCAGGGAAGAAGAAAAAGTGATATGATATGTTTTAGTTGATGTCTGTAACCCTCCACCACTGAAAATTGTGACCATGCAAAATTCCAGCTCCGATCAGGAAACCTCCAATTCCTTCCTGGAACAGCTCCGCCAGTATTTTCAGAAATACAAAGCCGGCCTCGGACTGACCATTCTCATCTTGTATATTTTGCTTTTGGGGCTGGGGACAGTCGGCGAAATCTGGGAAGTCGACTGGATTCTGGACCTGCCCCTGTTCCGCCCTCCTGGAAAATATTGATTCCGATTGTAAAGAAAGCCGAAGCGGACCGTATGTATAAATAGCCTGAATGGGCAAAAAATAATGCTTTCTGAGTTTCGAAAAATTATCCTCCGCATTTCTTTCTATTGAACCCCGCCATTTAAATGCGTTATCCTTTGCCCTTCTTTTGTCCGCAATAAAAGGGGATTTCGAGTGAATAGCGAACATCAAATTTTTGTCATCGTGGAGCATGCCCGGGGAGAAATCAAGCCGATTACGTTTGAAGTCCTTCATGCCGCCAGGGAGCTGGGCGATTCGGCCGGCGGGCGGGTGACAGCGGTTTATTTAGGAGATGGCAGCGAAACGGAATTTAACAATTCCTTTTTTTATTATGGAGCGGATGAAGTTCTTGTTCTTCAACATGCTTCGCTTGCTCATTACACCGTTGCCGGTTACCTCGAGGCGCTGGTTCCGGAAATAAAATCACGCAATCCTGCATTAATACTTCTTCCTGCCAGCAACCATGGCAAGGAATTCGCGGCAGCGCTCAGCGCAAGATTGCAAACGGGGTTAGCGACCGACTGCATCTCGCTCGAATTGGATTCCACCGGAGGGTTGAAAATCGGCCGTCCGGTGAATGCCGGTAAAGCATTTTCCACTCTGGTTTATGGTTCCTTTCGCCCGCAAATCGCGACGTTACGCGCCAATGTTTTTCGCGGACCGGGACCTGATAAATCGCGTTCGGGAGAGGTCGAAACGGTGGAGGTAAATAGGGCGTCCGTTCCTTTGCCAATCGCTGTGAAGGAAGTCATTCAGGATGCCGGCAAACAACTGGATATCACAGAGGCCCGTATTGTGGTGTCCGGAGGGTTGGGAATGCAGAACGCCGGGAACTTTAAACTGCTGGAAGAGTTGGCAGAGGTTCTTGGGGCCGCGGTTGGGGCCAGCCGTCCGGTGGTGGATGATGGGTGGCGTAAGTATTCCAACCAGGTGGGGCAAACCGGACGCACCGTTTCTCCCGACCTTTACATCGCCTGCGGAATTTCCGGCGCCGTTCAGCATTTAGCGGGAATGTCTTCTTCCAAGTGTATTGTTGCCATTAATAAGGATCCACACGCGCCGATTTTCTCCGTGGCCGATTACGGGATCGTAGGCGATGTTCTGGAAGTTCTTCCTTTGTTGACCGGCGAGTTTCGCAAGGTCTTGAACGGCAAATCTTAACCCTGCTACCCACGTTTCGCCATTATAACTCCCCTTTTGAGTCAATTATAAACATGGATCACAGGGCCTTCATTGTCCGAGTCAAACCTTAAACAATTACTTGAACTATTTCAGAGTCCTCGGCTCCTGTTGCCGCACAAAGGTCATTCCGAGCAGTGGGCGGAGTCCCTGGATGTGTTTTTGAGCGAATGGACCCGCTGGAACGATAAGATCAATCTCACCTCAGAAAAAAGCGAAACCGCCGTTATTGAAAGACATATTTTTGATTCCCTGCAATATGCCCGAGCTGTTAAGGATGATCAGGGTGCGGTCATGGATATTGGCAGTGGTGCCGGATTTCCAGGAATTCCGCTAAAGGTCATTTTTCCGGGTTTGTTTTTTGTCCTGGTTGAAAGCCAAAGAAAGCGCGCCAACTTTTTAAGAAGCTGTGTGCGTTCAATGGACCTTCAAAAGATAGAGGTGCTCAACCAGCGGGCGGAGGAAATATCTTCTAAATATTTTGAAAAATTTGATTTGGTATTATTCCGTGCGGTTGGAGAAATTTCTTATTGTTTGAAAATGGCGACCCCTTTTTTAAAAGTTGGAGGGCAGGTGGTAATTAAAAAGGAACCCGAAGCCAGTAAGCCGGAAAGTCTTCTGCAGGATGAAAAAATATTTGAATTTTCGCATGAAACATTGTTGAAGGGAGGGTCAGGAGCAACTTCTAAATTGATGGTGTTCAATAAGCGTTTCACGTGAAACATTTGTTTTCAATAGTTTGAGGTTCCCTTGAAGTTTCACGTGAAACCTGAGGGAAAAAGGGGGGTGTAGAGTTCCCTTGGTTCTACCCCAATTGTTGCCCGCAACTATCAAAAGTCCGATATTTCATTTGGAAGAGTTTTTAATCTGTGCTATCATTTTTTTAAAGCTCTACTCCTTTGGAAATCAATAGCGTATGGGAAAAGTAATCTGTGTTGTCAATCAGAAGGGCGGGGTTGGAAAGACCACCACTGCGGTGAATCTTTCGGCCTGCCTTGCGCTCTCTGGCAAAAAGGTTCTTCTCGTCGATGTCGACCCGCAGGCCAATGCCTCCAGCGGCCTCGGGATTAATTTGCCCAATGAGGCATCAGGGCTTTACGACCTGCTTCTGGGGGAGGCGAGCCTGGAGCAGGTGACCTACTCGACAGAAATCGAAACTCTAAAAATCATCCCTTCGTCTGTTGATCTCACGGGTGCTGAAATTGAACTGGTTTCCCATGAGGACCGGGAAAAACGTTTGAAGGCCGTCCTGCAGGGAGCGGAAGACGAGTACGAATTCATCCTGATCGATTGTCCGCCGTCGTTGGGGTTGCTCACTTTGAACGCGCTGGCCGTCTGCCATTCGGTGCTGATCCCCATGCAGTGTGAGTATTATGCGCTGCAGGGTTTGAGCCATCTTCTCAAAACCCTGAAGCTGGTCAAGCGTTCACTCAACCCGGACCTGAAGGTGGAAGGCATCCTTTTGACCATGTACGACGGCAGAACCCTGCTAGCCGGGCAGGTGCGCGATCAGGTCAAAAAATATTTCAAGGACTACATGGTCGATACCATCATTCCCAGAAACATCCGCCTGAGTGAAGCGCCGAGTCACGGCAAGCCCGTGGTCCTTTACGCCAGCCGCTCGCGCGGGGCCGATTCCTACGTCGAGTTAGCCAAGGAAATTATTGCGCGCGCCCGAAATGACATGTTGCAAAAAGAATCCAGAGGGGAGTGCGTGGCGTGAACCGAAAAGCCCTTGGCAAGGGAATCAATGCTCTGATTCCCGACTTTGAAGTCGGCGTTCCGCAGGCCAACGGTTCAGGCCCCGGAGTGGGGGAGCTGTTGATCGATGAGATCTCTCCGAACCGTTTGCAACCCCGAAAGTATTTCGACGACGAAAAACTCGAAGAGCTCGTCCTGTCGATTCAGGAGAACGGGGTTCTTCAGCCGGTGATTGTCCAAAAGGGCAAAAACAATACCTATGAACTGGTTGTCGGAGAGCGCCGCTGGCGGGCGAGTAAAAAAGCCGGACTCAAAAAAATCCCGGCGATCATCCGTGAAGTCAGCGACACGGAGTCTCTGGAAATTGCCATCATTGAAAACATTCACAGACAGGACCTCAACCCCATTGAAGAGGCCGAAGCCTACTCGCGCCTGGCCAATGAATTCGGTCTGACCCAGGAGAAACTGGGCAAACGATTGGGGAAAAACCGCGCATCGATCGCCAATACCATACGGCTTCTAAAATTACCTGAGACGGTGAAAGGCGAAATGATCGCTGGCAGGTTGTCCATGGGGCACGCTCGCGCGCTCTTGGGTTTGGAGTCGGTCAAGGACATGGAAGCCGTCAGGCAGGAAATTCTGAAGAAAAATTTGAATGTCCGCCAGACCGAAGGCCGGGTCAAGCAATTTCGGGCGGTTCCTGCTGAACCGTCACCGTCCAGGAAGAAAAATGTTTTCCTGAAAAATCTCGAAACGGAACTGGAGCGTAAGCTGGGAACCAAAGTAGAAATAACCCCGCGCCAGAAAGGCGGCAAGGTGGTCATTACTTATTATTCAAACGACGATCTCGAAAGAATCCGTGGCATGATCGTGAAAAAAATCAATTAACCAGAACAGCAAACCCAACCTGTGGTGGAGGAGATGGTATGGCGCAAAAAAAAGACGACGCGCATCTAAAAGCCTATATGGGCGAAGACGCAATTTTTAACGGGTCTCTGACGTTCGAGGGGACCGTTCGCATAGATGGCCGGTTCGAAGGCCAGGTGGTGACGGAAGACACGCTTATCGTTGGGGAAGCCGGAAAGATCATCGCCGATATCAATGCCGGTACGGTGGTCTGTAAGGGGAGGGTCGAAGGCAATATCGTCGCCAGCAAGAAAGTTGAACTTCATTCGACCAGCCAGGTCGTGGGGACGGTGAAAACACCTTCTTTGTATGTTGAAGTGGGTGGGGTTTTAGACGGTCAATGCGATATGTCCGGCCATGAAAATAAAATCATCGAATTCAGAAAAAACGAAGAAACCGGAACGGGAGGTCCGGGTTGATCCTGCCCATAAAACATCCATTTCTAATCGGTATGACATAATATTGGTGGCAAATGCGCTGGGCACATTGCCGCCTTTTTCTCGTGCCAGCGGGTGGTTTTTAGTTCCATCAAATCCCGGCTTCTAATCTTCCGGGCATTCCTCTGAATCCGCATTTACGGGTAATGTTTCCCGCGGATTTCTCCGCTATGATAATCAATGAAGACGAACATTGTGGAAAGGGGTCGCTTTACATTGTGAGCACGCCCATTGGCAACCTGGAGGATATTACTCTGCGCTCCGTGGAAGTTCTCAAGCGCGTGCGCCTGGTTGCCGCCGAGGACACGCGGCGAACCCGAATCTTGATGAATCATTATGGCATTCCCACACCGCTCTCCAGTTACCACAGTTACAACAAGGCGAAAAAGGGGCCGCAATTCATCCGTCTGCTGAACCAGGGAGAAGACATTGCCCTGGTGTCGGATGCCGGCACGCCGGGAATCTCTGACCCCCTGTATCATCTGATCCAATTGACGCTGAATGACGCCATTCCGGTGTTTTCACTTCCGGGGCCTTCTGCGGTTTTAGCGGCGCTCACCGTTTCAGGGTTGCCGATGGACCGGTTCGTGTTCGAGGGATTTTTACCGCTGAAGAAAAAAAGAAAAACCCGGTTGCAGGAATTGTCCCAGGAAAAACGGACGCTGGTTCTTTACGAATCCCCGCACCGCATCCACAAGACGCTTAAGGAACTATACGAAAATTTGGGAAACCGCAAAGCAGTTCTGGCCAGGGAATTGACTAAAATGCACGAAGAAGTGATACGCGGTGATTTAAGAAATCTGACCGAATCCCTTCGCGATAGAAAGCTAAAAGGCGAGATCACTCTGGTGATTGCCGGCAATTCACAAAAGGAGAATTAGATGGCGATCATTTCCATCATCGGCCCGAAGGGCGGGATTGGAAAGACGACCTTATCCATCAACACCGCCGCGGCTCTGACGCGGGCGTTGAACCTGAAGGGTTCGAAAAACAGAGTCTGCCTGGTGGATCTCGATTTGCGCCTGCCCACCATTTCCAGCATCCTGGACAGCCATCCGCCTAAAACCTTTTACGATCTTTTTGAAACCTTTGCCAACAAAACCTACCAGGTCGATATCCTGGAGACCCTGTATCGAATCACCAGCACGTTTAAAAGCTATCTGGCAGGGGATCTGCCCGCAAACAGCCGTCAACTTGCAAAAAGCCTGGCCGTGTATCAATCCATCAACACCAGCCTGTTTCATTTTTCAAATTTTAGATTCGGCAACGCAATGTACGAATTATTTCTGGAACGGGGGGAGGTGGAGGGAACGGCGCAGTTGAAAACCCTGGCTCCGATTTTAAAGAAAGTGGACAGCGCCGCGTTTAAAGCCCATATAGGCGAATTACAAAAAAACTCCCGGGCGTTGGTGGAAGATTACATCAACTATATCGAAGAGTACGGGTTTTCGATCATCGGCGGCGAAGTGCCGATCATGGGCAAAAAAAACCATAGAAAACGTATCAACGAGCCGGCCTTTCTGGCACTGCTTCTGCAATTTTTGAACGAAGTGTACGCAAAATTTGATCATGTCATTTTGGACACGCCGGCGGGCGGCGTGAGCCATATCTCGTCACTCATGAATTCCATCGACCAGGTGATTTTAGTGTTTGACATGAGCAACACCATTGCGGTCAACGGCAGTCTGGACGCACTCCACACCTTCATCGACTACTATGAGGAGTTTTTTGATGAATTCAAGCAGGGCCGTTTGACGGGTCTGGACAAGGTGTACGTCAACCGCCTGATCGCCGCAAAAGGCCACCAGGCGATTGAGGACGCGCTTCGCAATAAAAAATTAGGTATTTTTTTCAACCGCTGTCAGGGCAACGATGAAATTACGGATTGCCTCAATCGTTTGCGGGAGTATCTCGATACGCTGGATAAATATGAAGAATATCAACACCGCATTTGTATTGTGGGAATGATGCCGCAACATAGGATCATTCATATCACGAACAACCGGGGGGCTTTGTTTTACGATAAGGACAGGACGCTGCGGGGACGGATGGATCTGGTCGCGCAAAGCGCTTTGTCGGAAAACACATGCAGCCCGGCACTGTCCTCGTCCAATGAAGAGATTGTGCACTACCTTCAGGGCAAAGGGAAAACCGGATTGGCGGCAAAAATCAGCCGCCTGGCCGCCAGTTTCAGCTGATCCGCCAATGGGACATCCTAAATTAAATATTTTATCCCCGGAAGAATTTGCGCTTTTGCAAAGCAACGATCCTGAAGGAGCCTATGATAAGGAAACCCGGGAGGCTTTATACCAGATCATACAGAAGCTGGGCGATCAGGGCAGAAAGTGCTCGCGGCCGGAAAAGAAGATACTCAAACAATTCGCCGGCGCCAACTTCGGGATTCTCATCAAACAGGGAACTCAGTCGGAAGGAAAAATTCTTCATCCGGGAGCGGTGATGGTGGAAGGTCTGTTTGAGGGCGAGATCCTCATCAACGACACCTTGACCGTTGAACCCTCGGGTGAGGTGATTGCTAAAATAACCGCCGCCAGGGTGATCTGCAGAGGACGCATTGACGGGGAGATTCAAGCAACGAACCAGGTTTGGATTTGCAACGGGGCAACGTTATACGGGAACATCGTCACACCCTCGATGCATGTCGAAGAGGGAGCTTTTTTTGAAGGCCAGTGCTCCATGCCCAGCCAACCCGGAGAAGTCGCCATTCATGAAAAACCCCGGAAGAAAACGTTTCTCAACGCAGGATGAGCAGAGGCTTAACTTTACAATAATTTACTTTGAAAACCATTGATTTTAGAGTACACTGGAGTACGCAAGCTCGTATATTTCAACCACTTAAAAGAGTTCAGCGAAAGTGAATTCTCCGAAAATCATCTCTTCCCCAGACTCCGGCTTTCCTGCCGAAACCGGCGACCGTCGGTTGGCGGTTCTCAACGTTCCCGATTACAATCTGATCGCCAATAAAAACCCATATGGCAGTTACGACCGCAAAACGCGTGAAAATCTCTATTGGGTCATTGAAAAACTTCAGGTGAACCCCAATCGCTTGACCCCCCTCGAACGCCGGTTGCTGGAAAAGTTTGGCAACGCCAACTTCCGTGCGTTGGAGGCCAAAGAAAAAAAGGTGAAGTTCGAGGTTGCCTGGTACCGGTTGTCCCTCGGGGTTAAGCGGTCGGTGAAATTGACAGCGTTGTCTCTCTTTATTCTGACGGTGACCACCTGGATGGTCTATCAGTTTGTGGTGGATTCCAAGACTCAGAGAGAAATCGACATGGCCTATTATGCGGGATTGAACCAGCTGGGTTTGGTTTCCAGGGAAGATTTTGAACACATCCGCAACGACCTGACGGCCACCTCGCTTAAACTGGCGGAAACCCGCAAAAACAACATCGAACTCAATCGAATGGTTGAGCAGATGATCCTCAACAATCAGGTCACGGAAAATTTTAAATATATTTTGAAACAAATCTACCTCGATCCCAAGACAAAATATGTTAAAAAGAGGGCGCAGGTGGCGTTGCATTTTAATGGCCGGGAAATTGCGAGCTACAAAACCGATCCCGACCTCTGGTATATCGTCGGAATCATTGAAACCGGGAAAATCCGCGTGTATTACGAAAACGAGGAGATTCTCGAAATCGATGCGATTTTTGGCCGCACAGGGGAAGAAACGCCAATCGGTGAATATGGCATCGTGAACAAGGTCTTCAAGCCCACCTGGTATAAAAAGGAAACCGTTAAAGGAAACACCCGTGTCCGCGCCATTCCCTTTGGGCATAAGGATCACGACATTGGCCGCTGGTGGATGGGGCTGAAAAAAGTCGGAGATCCGGTTCCCGGGAGTTACGGGATTCATGGGGTCAATATCCAAAAGGTAAACGAATTTTATAAAAAGAATTTCGACTGGCGAAGCGGCAGTGCAGGGTGTCCCAATATCCAGGGCTGGTATTTGCAATTTCTTGCGAAGGTGGTGCCTGTAGGAGCCCATGTCACTATTGTTCAAAAGGACAAATGGAAGTCGGATACCAGAACGCTGCCTCCCTCCGCCGCATAAATCCTTCCTTTTTCATAATTCAAAAAAGTTTCAACTGGATAACGACTGGTGAAAAAACCCTGGGGCGGTAGATTCCAAGAGACCACCGATTCGCTCATGGAGCGGTTTTCCGCTTCGATCTCGTTCGATCAGTCGTTGTACCCCTACGACATTGAAGGCAGCATCGCTCATTGCCAAATGCTGGCGAAATGCAAGATCATCAAATCCTCTGAGGCGAAGAAGATCATCTCAGGCCTCAAGCAAATTCTTGTGGAGTTCGATCAGGGCCGGTTTAAGATTCAGGAGGGGTTGGAAGACATCCACATGAATATCGAGAACCGTCTGACAAAGCTCGTGGGGCCGGTCGCCGGAAAACTGCACACCGCAAGGAGCCGCAACGATCAAATTTGTCTGGATATTCGCATGTACCTCAGAGACGAAGCCGGCGAAATAATAAAGGCAATCAACACTCTAGGAAAAACTTTACTGGCGCTCGCGAAAAAAAATATCGA
Source organism: Nitrospinaceae bacterium (assembly GCA_021604505.1). NCBI lineage: Bacteria > Pseudomonadati > Nitrospinota > Nitrospinia > Nitrospinales > Nitrospinaceae > Nitrospinaceae bacterium. The sequence continues at coordinate 415,980 of BQJC01000002.1, forward strand.
CCACATCATACCCGGTTACACACATTTACAGCGGGCACAACCGATATTGCTGTCGCACCACCTTTTGGCGCATCTTGAAATGCTGATGCGTGACCGCGACCGCTTGCGGGACGCTTTAAAACGAATCAACGTCATGCCGCTTGGGTCGGCGGCGCTGGCGGGGACCAATTTTCCCATCGACCGCGAGTACACCGCAAAACTGCTCAGGTTTCCTGAGGTGTCCAACAACAGCATCGATTCGGTGAGCGACCGCGATTTTCTCATTGAATTTTGCAGTGCCGCTTCCATTCTCATGATGCATTTGAGCCGGTTTTGCGAGGAAGTGGTGCTGTGGTCGTCCAGCGAATTCAATATGATCGAATTATCCGATGCGTTTTCCACCGGAAGCAGTATCATGCCGCAAAAGAAAAATCCCGATCCGGCGGAACTCATCCGCGGCAAATCGGGCCGCGTGTACGGCAGTCTGGTATCCCTGCTCACCTTGATGAAGTCGTTGCCGCTCGCCTATAACCGTGATTTGCAGGAGGACAAAGAACCGGTGTTCGACACGGTGCATACCGTAAAGATGTGCCTGGCGGTTTTTAACGGCATGATGAAGTCGGCGAAATTCAAAAAAGTACCATTGGAAAAACTGCAAGCTGAAGGGTTTTTGACCGCCACCGACATCGCGGATTATCTGGTGCTCAAGGGCGTCCCCTTTCGCGATGCGCATGAAATCACCGGCAAGATCGTCGCCCATTGTTTAAAAAATAAAAAACATCTGGAACAGCTCACCTTGGCCGAATTTAAAAAGATTTCTCCCAAGTTTAAGGAGGATGTTCTGGATCACATCACCATCGAAAAATCCGTGGAAAGGAAGGCTTCTTTTGGCGGCACTGCCAGAAAAAACGTGATTGCGCAGATGGCGCGTCTTAAAAAAAACTTGCACCAAAAATAAATGAAAGATTTTACCAATCCGGCCGGTTCTCCTCAGCAAGACCGCCGAATTCAATCCTCAACCCCAACCCCGTGGAAGGTGAAAATGAACAAACAAATTTTATGGACCCTGGGATTAATCCTGAGTGTTTGCATCCTTCAAACAGCCTGCGGTCATAAAGGTCCGCCTCAGCCCCCGCAGGAAATGGTTGCAGCACCACAGCATGAAAGCTTTGACTCCGGTTATTTTACTTAAGCGTAATGCAAGTTTCCAATTCACCTATCAAGGTCATCCCCATGAACAAAGACCAGATCGCCATTTACTTAAACGAACACCTGGAGTTTTTTAATGATTACCCCGAGCTCCTCACCAAGATACAATCCATCACCATTGAAGAACTGCCTCTGGAGCCTCTGGGAACGCTGAGTCTGGCGGATAGAATCATCAAACGCGCGCATGCGGATAAGGAGCACCTGAAGAGTAAGCTCGAATGGTTTGTGGAGATCTCGCAAGCCAACGAAAAAATCCAGGAGCACCTCTTTGAAATCGAACGGTCAATTCTCACCAGCTCCAACTTGGAACAACTGGTGGAACAATTAAGAGAAGAAATCAGCTCGCGCTTTGCCATTCCGCACGTGCTGATTTGCCTGGTGGATGAGGGAGAGCATTTCATAGAGAGCAAATTGAAAGAAAAATACCGGGAATCCATGAACCATGCCTTGCGGTTTGTGGACCAGCAAACCGCTACTTTGTGGTTCGAAGGCGAACAAAACCCGATTCTGAAAGGCGAAATCCAGGAAGGGTCCGAATGGTTTCAAGAGTCCGAAGGCGAGGAAGCCATTAAGTCGGAGGCTTTGATCCCCATCATCGTTCGCGATGAGGTCGCGGGAGCCATTGTCCTAGGGAGCGTGAAGCCGTTTCACTTTCATCCGGGGTTGCGCACGGATTTTCTACAGCGCATGGCGCAAAAAATGGCCATCGCCCTGGATAATATTTTTCTGATCGACCGCCTGCGTCGTCATTCGGTGGTCGACAAACAAACCGGGTTGCACAACCGGGCCTACCTCGAACCGGTTTTGCACCGGGAGTTCGACCTGGCCAAGCGCAGGAAGAAAAGTTTGTCCTGTATAAAATTGCAGATTGACTATTTCAACGATCTTCTGGATACTTGTGGAGAGGCGGCCGGGGAAGCCGTTCTCGAAGCCATCGGAAAAATCCTGACCAACAATTGCCGCTCCTGCGACATTTTAATTCGCACGGACATCGGTGAGTTTTTGGTTCTATTGCCGGAAATCGACCCGCAGGGGGCCTCTCTGGTCGCGGAAAGGGTTCGAAACGCGTTGGGAGAGCTCGAACTCAAGGAATTTCAAGGCTTTGAGACATTAAAGGTGAATCTGGGGATAGCCACCTATCCCGCAACTTCGATCGAGACGCCCGAGGATTTATTGTATGCGGTGTCGAAAGATCTGACTGAAGAAAGCAAATTGACCGAGAAACGAGCCGTATGAATCAAGTGATACGCAAAGCGACATTCGAAGATGCAGAGGCGGTGCAAAACCTGATCCTGCTGTTCACGGAAAACGGCCAGATGCTGTACCGGTCTTTGAACGAAATTCAGCAGAACATCCATACCTTCCTGATTTGTGAACGAGATCACCAGTTGGCGGGGGTTTGCAGCTTAAAATATGGTTGGGACCCGTATGTCGAAATCCGCTCCCTGGCCGTTCACCCCACTTTCAACCGTCAGGGAATTGGAACCGCTCTTGTCAGAGAGTGCATCGAAGAGACGCTGGCTACGGAAAATGAAATTTTGTTTGTTTTGACTTACGCCGCACCGCTGTTTGACAAATTAGGGTTTGAAGTCGTCGAAAAAAGCACCCTGCCCATGAAAATATGGAACGACTGCCAGGCCTGCCTGCATCGCGAAAACTGCGATGAAACCGCCATGACCCTCTCCTTAGCCGCCTTGAAAAAAGGTCGGTTAGGGAATATCCCGTTGAACAATCCTCCCGAAGTTTTATACTGATAGTTTAGGACAGGCAAACCGGCGCTTAGGAGGACGGTGTCCCCTGGGCCCGGCTGAACCTGAAACTTGAACTCAGGGGGGGCCATGTTCATTAATTCCCTATTCAGTGCGTTGTCCGGTATGCGCACATCCGCAAAAAAGCTGCAAACCAGTGCCAACAACCTGGCCAACTTACAAACTCCAGGTTTTAAAAAAAGCCGCGCGGAAGTCAGCGAGGTCGCCTCCGGTGGCGCCCGGGTTTCCGCCGTCAACCGCCTGTCGACTCCCGGTTCATTGATTCCAACGTCTAACCCGCTGGACCTTGCGGTCAACGGCGAAGGGTTTTTCCAAGTCAGCCTGAAAAACGGCGGCACAGGGTTCGCTCGCGCCGGCAGTTTTAAGATAGACAACTCAGGACAAATAACCACATCATCAGGAAATCCGTTGGTTCCTCCATTAACCGTCCCCGGCGGGGCGACCAGCGTCGCGGTCGATTCCAACGGCCAGGTTTCGGCTCTGGTTGGCGGATCATCCGTGGCGGTGGGACAAATTGAGTTATCTCAGTTCAACAATCCCGGCGGATTGAGCGCCCAGGGAGGAAACCTTTTTATACAATCGCCTGCATCGGGGAGTCCGGTTTCAGGGGTTCCCGGTTCTGGATCATTTGGAACCGTGATATCCGGAGCATTAGAAAGTTCCAATGTCGATATCGCAGAGGAAGTGGTCGGGCAGATCGTCTCCAAAGCCGCCTTCAAAGCAAACGCCAGCGTCATTCGAACATCAGACGAATTGATCGGCACGATTCTGGATATCAAATCCTGAAAGGCCATTGATACAAATTATAAATCCTTTCTTTTCACCGTTGCCCGGCGATCAATAATTTTTGTCGAAGAAAAAAACAGATAGAAAACCCTTTCAACAAAGGGCCTCCTTCCTGTCACAACAAAAATTGATTGCAAGCAAATTCCAGCCGGACTAAAATCACCGTAAAGGTTGCCGGAAGCCTTTACCACCCGATCAAAAATGCGAGTTCAAAAGTCATTTTCACTCGCACAAGACACCTGACTCCAATGAATCCACCGACCGCGCAAGCGCAAACGAAACGTTACACCTGCCCGTCCTGCAAAGACAAGGGTTTTACCCTGAGCAACCTGAATGGCCGGGTGCAGGTAGACGCATGCAGTTGTTTTCATTGCGCCAAGTGCGATGGAGAAGGCCGCATTTTTCAGGAGAATGAAAAGGGAATCTCATATCTTGCCGCTTGTGACTGCACTCTTCTCAAAAAGCGGTTTCGTATTCTGGAGGATGCGGGCATTCCCGGAAAGTTTGTGCATGCGGATTTCGATTCGTTCATCAAACACCATCAAACCCAGGGCAGGGCCAAACGGGTAGCCATGGATTTCGTCCAGGATTTTTTGAAAGCCAAAAATAATTTAAGCCGCGGCATGATTTTTATGGGAGCCCCAGGCCTCGGAAAAACCCATTTGGCGGTTGCTGTCATCAAGGCCCTCACGTTGGAACAGGGAATCGACTGCCGGTTTGTCGATTTTTTCCAGCTCCTGTCCGATATTCGCCACGGATTCTCGGAGGATATGTCCGATCAGGCATTTATTAAGCCTTACCAGCAAGCCCGTGTTCTGGTGATCGATGAATTGGCGAAAGGGAGAAATACGGAGTGGGAATTAACGGTGCTCGATCAATTGATATCCAACCGTTACAACGCCGCCGACAAGGTGACTATTTTCACCACCAATTATTCGGTCGAATCCAAAATCGCCAAGGAAGTTTATTCTGGAGAAATGGAAGACCAAAACGACCGTAAAGAAAAATCGGTAAAAAACTATGCGGATGGTTACATGCGTGAAAGCCTGCAGGAAAAAATCGGCGCGAGAATATACTCCCGCCTGGCTGAGATGTGCAAATTCGTGATGATCCAGGGCCAGGACCTTCGTCAAAAAGGGATGGCTGTTCCGCATCGTTACCCCCGCCCGTAACGAAAAGATTTTTCTCTCCTTGCAAATATTCCCTGGCCAGCCCGTCCTTCGGAGCCTATATTCCGGGCAAGGAGGGGGTGTCATGCCGACAAAAAGTCAACTTGCCAGGGTGCACATCGCCAAAAGAGACCTGAAGCTTTCCGACGCTCTGTACCGGGATTTTCTGGAGCTCTGGTTCAACAAGCGTTCGGCAAAAAATCTCGCACCGGGAGAGATTGAGGAGCTGTTGACTCACTTCAAGGGGCTGGGATGGGGGCAGATTCGATCGGGCACGGCAGGCCCCCCATTAGCGAGTCCGGCCCAACTCCACAAGATTACTTCCCTTTGGATGACCGGACCCGGAATACGGACCAAGACCCCTGCCGCTCTTCGCCATTTTTTGGCGCACCATTTTCATGTTGAGAGTCTGGCAGAGGTGAAGGCTTCTCAGGTGTCGCCGATTTTAGGAGCGATTCGTAAAGTCGCCGGGTCTTCCTCGCCTCAAAGGAAACCCAATAAAACCAACCGCCAGGATCAAAAACCGCTGCCGCTTTAGGTTCCGCTCGAAACGGTTGGGTTCTTAGAAATGGGGTTGAAGAAATTTTCTGGCGGGAATATTTTTAAGAGGGGCACGCGGGGGGTTGCCGAAACGGCTTCCCCCCGCGTTTCTTTCAGGGAAAATTCGATGTTTCCAACTCAACCTTTGGTGGAGGATTAGGAGTCAGGCAATCAAAACAATCTCCCTGAAAAAATTTAGTAAACAGCGCTCACGGTGTCATACTTCGGAGTAATAAAAGTCCTCGTAGTCCATCGTTTGATCTTTTTTGGCTTCAGTCTTTCTTTGAGTTTTCCGGTCATTTTCTTTTGGTTTTTGATTTTTCTTTTTAATGCCCTGGTCGAAAAAATCACCCCAATACCGCTGGCTCAATGACTTTGGCGTAAGGACTTTTTTCACCTTTCCCTTGGCGCTTATAACTTTTACTGGATAAAACATACGATCTTTCTCCGTCATCCTGCTTGAGCCTGATTGCCGGATAAAATCCTTGAGAGCGGTGAAATGCTCCTTTGGTTTTTAAGATCCTATGGGGTATCATTGAAGAAAATTCATTCCGGTCGCATTGCAACTGGAAACCACTGGTAACCGGCAAGAATCCCATAAGTCTTCGGCAACGAGGATCCTCAAGTTTCTTAATAATGTAAAACCCTCTATTATTAAGATGTCTGAGAATCCTTTTGGTTTCTTGTTTGCGGGTCACCTTCCTCAGCATCTGGAGAAACCAATTGAAAAATCGCATATTATTACTTTTAATGGCGGGGGTCCTTTTTAATTCCGCCTGCGAGAAAAAGCTCAAGGAACATCCCCTGCCTGAAAGCCTGAAACAAAAAATCATCAAACAAAGTGATCCTGCTGTAAAAGCCAAAGAAATTTCCGGCACGATCACCGTTGATCAACAATATGCAAACTCTATTCCAAATAACGCCAGACTGTTCATCATTGCCCGTCCCGAGGGAGTTTCAGGGGGGCCTCCCCTGGCCGTCAAGCGCCACAGTTTGGTGGAGTTCCCTTTCAATTACACTATCGGCCCTTCCGATGTAATGCTTGAGGGAAATCCCTTCGAAGGGGCCATTGCCTTAAAGGTTCGAATCGATCAGGACGGTAATGCCCAGGCCAGCCCGGGCGATATCGAGGGCGAAACACTGAGCGAGGCCGGTGCAAAACAAGTGGACATCGTGTTGAACAAAATAATTGCCCCTGGAAAAAATTCCGTCAGCGGAACTTTGCGCATCGATCCAAAATTAGCGAAAAATTTGCCGGATACCTGGAAATTATTTCTCTTTGCGCGACCCCAGGGCGCAACCGCGGGACCGCCTTTAGCCGTCAAACTTCTGGATTCGGTCCAGTTTCCGTACCCGTTCACTCTCGGTCAGGAAAACGTCATGATGCCGGGCTCAGTTTTTGAAGGCGAGATGACGTTGATCGCGCGCATCGATCACGATGGCGACGCGCGTTCCAGCCCCGACGATCTGGCGGGAGTGACAACCGTCACCGCGGGGGATCAACAGGTGGAGATTGTTATTGACCGGAGGGTTGGGGGTTAAAAACCTTCTTCCTGTTTGAAAGCCAGATCCACAAAGCAAAAACCCCCGTCAGCAAAAGGCACGCCTGGCTGAACAGGTCGCCGTTTTGGGCATAAAAGGTTTTTCCTTGACGGTTGGGATGGATTTCGCTGATGACGATCTCTTCTTCAAACAGTTCGGTGGTTTGCCTGAGGGCTCCTGTCGGGTCGATGGTGCCGGTGATTCCGGTATTGGCGGCCCGCACGATGGGAACGCGGTTTTCCACGGCGCGCAGTGCGGCCATGTCCATGTGCTGATAAGAAGCGGCGCTTCTGCCAAACCAGGCGTCGTTGGTGATGTTCACCAGAAATTGTGCACCGCGGTTGACCGGTTGCCGGACCAGATCGGGAAAGGTGATTTCATAGCAAATGGAAATGGCCAGTTTGTGACCGTTGAGGTCAAACACCCTGGCCTCTGTTCCCCGGCCAAAGTCGCCGATACCTTCCACCATTTTGTGGACGAACCACAATATTTCTTTAAAGGGGACGAATTCTCCAAAAGGCACGAGGTGGATTTTATCGTAGCGCCCCAGAGTCTCCCCGGACGTGTCGATTAAAAAAGCGCTGTTGAACTGGACCCGTTCCTGATTCCTCACTTCCAGATAAGGACTGCCCAGCAATAAAGGTGTTTTTGTCGTTTTTACGATTTCTTTAATAAGTTCGGAATTGGCTTTGTCGAGAGAGTAATAAAACGGAATGGCAGCCTCCGGCCATACGATGAGGTCAGGTTTAGACTGGGCGGCTTTCAGACTGAGCGTTCGATAAGTTTCCATCACCTGGCCTTGAAAGAGCGGGTTCCATTTTAAGTGTTGCTCGATGTTTCCCTGGGCCAGCCCAACTTTAACGGATTTTCCTTTTTTGGAATCGCTTTCCCAATTATTAAGCGCCATTTGCCCATAGCCGATCCAAAGGGCCAGCACCAGCCCGGAAACCCCTAAAGCAATCGCGGCTTGTTTTTTTCCCGCCGCTGATCCCTTGCGTTTTAACCATTTGTTCAATGCATAAAACAGACTGGCGTTGATGAATACAATCAACGAGGAGATGCCATAAACCCCTGTGATTTCTGCCATTTGAATCACCGGAAGACTCCCCGCCTGAGAGTAGCCGAGCCCCAGCCAGGAAAAACCATATTTTGAGTGCGTGGACCGAAGATATTCCAAAGAAGTCCAGAGTCCGGGAGCGAGAAAAAGCACCGATAAAGGGTTTCCCTGGCTCCATTTTTTGACCAGATAACAAAACAGCGCCAGATAAAGGCTCAGGTAAGCGGCCAAAAGCATTAAAATCAGGTAACTGACGACCATCGGCAGGTTTCCGTAATTGACGATGGTGTTGGTGACCCATCGCAACCCGAAACCGTAGAAGAGCATTCCGGTCCAAAACCCGAACAGGGTGGCTCTTGTCAGTGATTGGTCCTGGATGAGAAAAAATAGGGGAATTAAAGAAAACCAGGCAAGGATTTCCAGATCAAACTGTGGAAAAATAAGGATCAGCAAAAGGCCGCTTGCGGTTGATAGTATCCAGGGCCGCTTGCCGCTAATTGTTTGCACTGGGTTTTTCCTCGAACATGGGGTATAGTGGTAGGGTTGACATTGTTAAAAAAAACGAGTCCATTGTTTTGAGTTCGCAGAAAGAATTGATCGACAGCTTTAAAAAGGTTTGCATTTGCCGAAATGTGAAGGCCGGAACCATCATGACCGCCCTCAGGCAGGGGACCTTGTCTTTTGAAGCGCTTAGGCGAAAAATTGGTGTCGGAACCGGGAATTGCAAGGCGAAAAGATGCCGAACTCCCATCGAAAAACGGATAAAAGATTATAAAAACAGTCAGAAACAAGAACTCGAAAAGCCCGCCGTCTGAGCTTATTTGTGTTCGAGTGCTTAATTGAACCCCTTCCCCACGGCCTTACCTTTCTGTTTTAGAGTTTCCTTAGCCGGGAAAACCCCCTAAAGTTTTATTATAACCCGTTAAAAAAGAGAAGAAAAAGAAGGCGTTTAAGCAGTTATTGCAGAGAAGCCACTGCTTTAGCGATGCGGTCCACTCCCTGGCGAATAATTTCCTGCGTGTTGGCGAATGACAGCCGCACATTGCTGTCGGCCCCGAAGGCGATCCCCGGAACCAGTGCCACCTTCGCTTCCTTGAGCAGGAATTTAGAAAATTCGACGGACCCTCCGATAGGTTGCCCTTGGTAACGTTTTCCATAAAATACTGAAAAATCCGGAAACGTGTAAAATGACCCCACCGGACGATAGCAAGTCACTCCGTCTATGTTTGCCAGCAGTTTTAAAAGAAGATCCCGCCGCACATTAAATTCCTTCACCATTTCTGCGATGGCTTCCTGTGGGCCGGTGAGAGCCTCGACACTTGCCGCTTGCGAAATAGATGCTGGGTTGGACGTGCTTTGGCTTTGAATTTTATTGACTTGCGCAGCGATTTCACGGTTTGCGGCCAGATAGCCGATCCGCCAACCCGTCATGGCGTAGCATTTGGACATGCCGTTGATGACCACGCAATTCTCCTGAATCTCTTTGCCAAGAGAAGCGATGCTGACATGCTCGAACTTGTCAAACACGATTTTTTCATAGATTTCATCGGCAATGACAAGCAACTTGTGCTTTAAGGCGCACTCGGCGATGGCTTCCAATTCCTTTTTACTGTAGGCGGACCCCGTCGGGTTGGAGGGACTGTTGATAATGAGGGCGCGGGTGCTGGGGGTGACCGCCTGGTCGATTTGTTGCGGGGTGATTTTGAATTCGTTTTGCGCCGTCGTGTCAACGATCACCGGGGTGGCGTCTGCCAGTCGAACCATTTCCGGGTAGGACAGCCAGTAGGGAGCCGGTATCAGGATTTCATCGCCTTTATCCCACAGCGCTTGCGCTAAATTGTAGAAGGAATGTTTGGCCCCGCACGAAACCACAATTTGATCTCGCTGATAATCCAAGCCGTTATCCTGCTTGAATTTATGAACAACGGCATCCTTCAATTCATTGGTGCCGCTGACGGGGGTATAGTGAGTCTGATTATTTTGAATGGCCCGGATGCCAGCCTGTTTGACATTTTCAGGGGTGTTAAAATCTGGTTCCCCGGCGCCGAAACTGATGACGTCTTCGCCTTTGGCCTTCAGTTCATTGGCCAGGGCGGTGATTTCCAAGGTCAGGGAAGATTGGACCGACTGTATGCGTTGGGAAAATTTCATTTTGTATTTATTTTTTGAAATCCGCGGGTGACGCTTTCTGGAACCAGGTTGGAGATATTTCCTCCATGACTGGCGATCTCCTTGACCAGATTGGAGCTCAGAAAAGAGAATTCCTGGCTGGGGATCATGAATAACGTCTCGATGGTCTCATCGAGGGTTCGGTTCATCAATCCCATTTGCAACTCAAACTCAAAATCCGAAACTGCCCGCAGTCCTTTGATAATGACGGTGGCATTTTTCGATTGGACAAAGCTGGTCAAAAGGCAGTCGAACGGAACCACCTCAAGATTGCCAAGTTCTTGGGTGGCCGACTCAATAAAATCCACCCGCATTTCGTGTGGAAACAGGGGAGATTTTTTGGGATTCAGGGCGACTGCTACGATCAGATGGTCAAAAATTTTGACCGCCCGATTCATGATGTCTAAATGACCGTGGGTGACCGGGTCGAACGTTCCAGGATAAATGGCGATCCGTTTCATTTAACGATTTTTGCATTGTGGGAAAAACGCTGAAAATTATATCTCTTATTTGGTTTTTCTCAAGCTAAAAGTCAGGAGAAGGCCCCATTGCTGGAATTAAAAAACAACAACCAGGCGCTTTAAGGCGGAGCGCACTCAAGGTTGCGTTTTTTTGCTGAATTGACCGTTGCAATCAACCCAGGGATGAACCGATATAGGCTCCCCTGGGTTTTTCGATGTCCGAACTAATCAGGTTTCGAGAGGCCATCCTTTTTCCCGCCAGCGTTGCATGCCCCCATCTCCCACGCAAACAATATTACTCAACCCGGAATTATTGAGGACTTGCGAGGCCATTTTTGCCCGCCCACCCATCTTGCAGTGGACATAAACCGTTTCGTAATTTTTCAGTTCATCGACGATGGACCCCACTTCCTCATGCGGCGTGTTTTGCGCCCCCTTAATATGTCCTTCATTAAATTCTTCGGGTGACCGGACATCCAGGATCAAATGTTTTTCATTCAATTGATCCAGGCGATCGTGTAGTTCATCAATATTTATCTGTTCCATTCTAAACCTCAGAAAAATGTTGTGTGCCCCGGAGGCATATTAAAATTTCGGTTTTTGGATTATAGCATGGCCTAAATAGATTCAGGATCGGGCAAATTTAATAAAAGCCGGTTTTCTGCAAAACTCAATGGGAATAAACTGCCGATAACTATCAATAGGTTAGGAAAATTTTTCTTCCGCAACGTAAAAAACATCCCCAGGTGAATTAGGGCGTATCCCTCGTCCTGCAGGGCTTTTGAGGTGTTGGCAAGACGGCATTCAAGCTTTGGTACAAATATTGCTCGAACAGGAAAGAGTAAATAAATGAGGGCATTGGATGCATGAAGGAATATACATAGCGGCCTCCGGGGCATTTAAGCAGGAGCGCAAGCTGGATGTCATCGCCAACAACCTGGCCAATTTGGGAAATTCGGGCTTCAAGAGAGACGGTTTAGCGTTCAGGGAAATGATTCCCCCGTTCAACTCCAACGCCCAGTTGACGGCAGGTTTGAACCCGGCCCAGGGTTCGTTTCCATCCGACATCCGGGTGTCTTATGTCGGAGTCAACGATCTTTATACGGACACTTCCAATGGCACCTTGCGGCCCACGGGAAACGCCCTCGATGTGGGTCTGGATGGTGACGGGTTCTTCGTCGTGGACACGCCTCAGGGGCAGCGCTACACCCGCAACGGAAATTTCAAATTGTCGCCGGATGGAAGCCTCGTGACACAGGAAGGCCACCAGGTGATCGGCAATGACAACCTCCCCATAAAAATAGATCTGACCGCAGGCGGCAGAATATCGATCGACGCGTCTGGCGGAATTTCCCTGGGCGATGGTTTGCAAAATATTCCCGTTGGGAATTTCAAACTGGTGAACTTTGAGGATCCGACGAAACTGAAAAAACAGGGAGACGGTTTGTTGAAACTTGAAGGCGCCGGAGCGGGAGAAAAACCACCGGGCAACTTGCGGGTGCAACAAGGATTTCTCGAAGCTTCAAATGTGAACGCGATTGAGGAAATGACCAATATGATCGTCACGCTCCGGGCCTTTGAGGCCTACCAGAAAGTTATTCAATCCATTGACCAGGCGGACGATCAGGCGGTAAATACCATTGGCCGCGTGGCTTAGGGTTGAGTTTGTCTTGCCCATATTGGCATTAATGATTAGAAAGGGAAAGCATAGATGATCCGTTCTTTATACACAGCGGCAACCGGCATGAACGCCCAGGAGTTGAACGTCAGCGTGATCTCCAACAACCTCGCCAACGTGAACACCGTGGGTTACAAAAGAAGCCGACCGGAGTTTCAGGACCTTCTCTATCAGAACCTCCGCCTGGTGGGAACGCTGTCAGAAAACGGCAACCAGGTGCCCACCGGGGCGCAGTTGGGTTTGGGAACGAAAACCTCGGCGATCCAAAAGATTTTCCTGCAGGGGGATTTCGCGCAAACGCAGAACACCCTCGACATGGCGATTCAGGGGAGAGGCTTTTTTCAAGTCGCGCAAGCGGATGGAACCATCGCTTACACCCGGTCGGGTTCCTTCAAGCTGGATAATTCCGGGCAGATCGTGACGGCGGATGGCCTGACCATGGAGCCGGCCATCACCGTGCCTCCGGATGCCATAACGATTTCCATCGACCCTCAGGGCAGTGTTGCCGCGACTCAGCCGGGAGCCACGGCCCCTACGGTTTTAGGAACCATACAAACCGCCACGTTTCAAAATGAAGCCGGTTTGCAATCGATAGGTTCTAATCTTTTTGTGGAAACCGACGCTTCGGGGGCCGCCGCAGTAGGCAACCCCGGAGTCGATGACCGCGGGACCCTGCAACAGGGCTTTGTTGAGCTATCCAACGTGAGCGTCGTGGAAGAGCTGGTCAGTCTCATTTCAGCACAACGGGCTTATGAGGTCAATTCCAGGACGGTGCAAACATCGGATGAAATGCTGCAAATTGCCAATCAAATGAAACGTTAACCCCCTAGACCTTTTATGACACGATTCAGGATTTTGCCAAATTGTTTACGCGCCATTTTTGGAGCGGGAGTTTTTTTTCTTTTATTCGGCGCCGCTGCCGTTTGTGCAGCGGGAAACAATGTATTGAAGGTTCATGAAATTGAAGAACGGGCTCTAAAATTTCTGAAAGACCGATTTCCCTGGGCCCCGGAAACCACACAGGTGGTCGTCAATTATGAAGGAAAGGATGTCGTTTTGCCGCCGGGCAACCTTGAAGTGAATTTTTACTTGCCCGGCAGAACCGTCAGGCTCGGCCGTTTTCCCGTGCAGGCAAAGATCACCGTCAACAAGGCTTTGCAGAAAAGACTGCGCCTGACTGCCCGGGTCACGCAGTCGATTCCTCTGGTCACCACCAGGCACCCTGTCAATCGCGGGGAGATTTTAACGGCAGAGGATTTGCGGATTGAAGTCTCGCAATCGAATCGCAGTTTCAAGCACGCCGTGACCCGCCTGGAAGACGCCGTGGGTTTTGAGCTGGTCCGCAACCTGGGAGCAGGAAGGGTGATCACAGTCAATTCGCTTCGCAAGCCGCCGCTGGTTGAAAAAGGCAATCAGGTGACCCTGGTTGCGGAAAAAGGTTCCATGCGCATCACGGCGCCCGGTGTGGTGAAAGAAAAAGGTTTTAAAGACAGTTTAATTAAAGTTCTCAACCTGCAAACAAAAAAAATGGTATTTGGCCAAGTGGTGGACTCTCAAACCGTAAAGGTAAAATTTTAATGATGCAATTCGGAAAATTAAATGAAACCCGGAAGTTTGTGTTTGTTCTCGCTTGTTTTCTGTTGGCGGGGGTATTGTCGTCCTGTGCCAAGTCTCACCTGGCGGTGAACCCGGAGGCCGCCGTCATCCCGGATCATATTTTTTCGTCTCCAGCCACAAAAAGGGCGGATGGGGCGCTCTGGCCCGGCGATACCGCCGGCAACCTGTTGTTTGTCGACACCAAGGCGAAAGAAGTGGGGGACATCTTAACGGTGGTGATCAGTGAAAATGCCACCTCAACCCAGTCGGCCACAACCGACACATCCAAGGATGCGGAAACCTCGATGTCCTGGGAGAGTTTCCTGGGCCTGCCCAGCAATTTGGGCGTCCAGAATTTCCTGGGATCGGGAGCGCAGTTTGACCCGAGGGTGGCCGCCGCTTTATCGCGATCGAACAAAGGCACCGGTGAAACCAGCCGCAATGGGAATTTGACGGCGACGGTGACCGTGGTCATCACCCATGTGTATCCAAACGGAAATTTTGCCATCGAAGGCACGCGGTCGGTGACCGTCAATCATGAAGAGCAGATCATGGTCCTGCGCGGCATCATTCGTCCGGTGGATGTTGATTTTGACAACACCATCTCATCCAGGCTGATAGCCAATGCGTCTATCAGTTATTCAGGAGAAGGCGTGGTTGCGGACGAACAAAGAGTGGGCTGGGCGTCCAGGGCTTTGAGCTACATTTGGCCCTTTTAGTGAGGGGGCCGGATTATGAAAGATTCTTTTAAGGCATCGGTATTAGGTTTTTTGGTCGCGGCTTTCCTGGCGCCAGGATGCACCGCGCCGGTGGATAATGTAGTGGGTCCAAGTTCCACCGGTTTAAGCGTCGGGGTCTCGGCGCAGTTTGGCGGGGCGGGTTTAAAAAATGATGGAAGCAGTCAGGCCACCATCCGTGTGGAAGTGTTCACCAGCGGCGGCCAGCCGGTGGACGGCGCGACCGTGACCCTGACGACCACGCTCGGAACTTTAGGCAGTAATTCCTTAACCACGGCCAATGGCGCGGCGACGACCACGCTGACCTCAAGCACCACCAGGGGGTTGGCCGCCATCGTGGCCACGGTTGATAATGTGAGCGCCAACACCGCCGTTCCCATTGTCTCCTTCTAACCAATATTATTGCGATGGGTTCAACCCGGAAATTAATTTCCCCCAAATATAAAGTTTCTCCGATCGGAGGATTTCTGTTTGCAGGCTTTTTACTTTCGGTCATCTTGGCGTGCACCAATGACTTGGATGAGGGAACGCCGCTTGGCCCCTCTTTGGCAGGCGTGCAGGTATTACCCGCCAACGGCCAGGTGCAAAAACTGGGAACATTGACATTCACCACCCGGGGAGGAGTCGCGCCGTTTTCTTTCACGATCAGCACGACAACGATAGGAACCATCGACCCGGCAACAGGCGTGTTCAGTGCGGCCAACACAGCCGGGGCGGCGACGATCACAGCGCAGGATGCCGGTGGCGCGACAGGAACCGCATCCGTTACGGTGCTCGCCAATACGACGCTCGGCGTCAGTCCGAACGCCGGAGTTGTGGCGGTCGGCGGCACGCTGACGTTCACTGCGGTGGGGGCGACGGCTCCGGTTTTCTGGACCACCAGTCCGGGAACGGGAGGAACCATCGTCATCGGCACGGGAGTGTTCACCGCCACAGCCGCTGGCACGGAAACGATCACGGTGGTGGATTCCGCTGGCAACACCGGAACCACGACAGTCACCATACCTTAAAACTATAAAAGGGGCTTATGTTTACTCAATCGATGCGAATCCGGCTGTGGGTGGTGTTATTTGTTTTGCTGGCCGAAACCGCTTATGCGGCCAGGATCAAGGATTTGACCAGCGTTCGCGGGGTCCGCGACAATCAACTGATTGGCTTCGGGTTGGTGATTGGTTTGGCGGGAACCGGCGACAGCGCCACCAACGTTTTCTTTTCCATTCAAACGATGGTCAACATGCTCTCCAAAATGGGAATCACCATCCCTGAAGGCGAGGTGGACCAGTTGAAGTTCAAGAACGTGGCTACCGTCATGGTCACAGGGAGCCTGCCATCCTTCGCCCGCCAGGGAGACCGTATCGACACCTTGATCTCTTCGTTAGGAGATGCAAAAAGTCTGCAGGGAGGGACGCTTTTGATGACGGCACTCAAAGGCCCGGATGGGCAAACGTATGCCGTCGCCCAAGGGCCGCTTTCGATCGGCGGGTTTTTTGTCCAGGGTGCCGCAAAAGGCGTGCAAAAGAATCATCAAACCGTGGCCCGGATAGCCAACGGCGCATTTGTGGAGAGAGAGTTGCCGCACCAGTTTAATTTAAAAGAAGAGGTTTTTTTAACTCTGAAAAAAACCGATTTCACCACCGCAAGCCGGATTTCCAGAGCCATCAACGATTCGATGCGGGATACCGTCGCCTCCCTGGAGGATGGCCGTACGGTCAAAGTGATGGTTCCGCCGTTTTACAAGGACAACACATCGGAATTTGTCACTCGCCTGGAAAATCTGAATGTGGAACCCGATACCGTAGCCAAAGTAATCCTCGATGAACGCACGGGCACGGTAGTGATGGGTGAAAATGTCATGATTTCCGCCGTTGCCGTGGCCCACGGCAATCTGTTCATTCAAATCACCGAAGAACCCTCCGTGTCTCAGCCGCCTCCGCTTTCCCCGGGCGGGCAAACGGTGGTGGTGCCCCGCACCCGTGTGCAGGTTGAAGAAGGGGAGGATCGCCTTCTCATTGTCCCGAAATCCATTTCGCTCGGTGAAGTGGTCAACGGCTTGAACGCCATCGGCGTGAACCCCAGGGATTTGATTGCGATTCTGCAAGCCATCAAAGCCTCCGGCGCTTTGCACGCCGAACTGGAAATCATCTGACCCTTTGCCGGGAGAATATGATAATTCTTTGAGAATCAATGAATTGAGACGGGAAAAATTTTCCCCCTGCCCGGTTTTTTTCTTCCCCTGGACCTTCTCCGATACGCAGTAAAGCGAATCGCGCCTATTTTGCAATCTCTTATTTTATCGCTAGTTAACGGGCCAATGCCGACCTCTGCCCGAAGGTCGGAGCATTTGGTATGTGGATTGCAATTAACGATAAAGAAGACAAGACGTTAACTCTCCAATGAAAAAGGTTGAGGATGGATTATTTATCTCCCCTGCAGAATCAGGGAAGTGTGTTTTCCCGGATGACAGAGCAAAAGCTGGACCAGCTCACAAACCAGGCGACCTCCGAAGACTTTAAGGACGGTGAAGAACTCAAAAAACTGGCGGGCCAGTTTGAGTCGATACTGGTGAACATGCTGATGAAGTCGATGCGCGAAACCATACCTAAAGACGGGCTCCTCAGCAGTTTCTCGCTGGATATGTACCAGTCCATGTTCGATCAGGAAGTGGCCGCCGAAATGTCAAAAAGTAAGGGAAAAGGAATAGGACTGGCCCAGGTCATGTACGACCAGTTGAGCCGCATCAACGAGAACAAACCCGATGCCGAAAAAATTCGGGAAGATTCGAAATCTTCACCGGCTCAGAATTTTAGTCTGAAGGAGTACCGCTAATGAATCCGTCGCTCAGGAAACTTCACGCGCTGATTGAAAAAAAAATTGCTCTCTACGATCAATTCATCCTCCTTCTTCAGGAACAATGGGTTTCTATTTCGGAATATTCATTGGATTCACTTCAAGTCATCATTGCTCAAAAAGAAAAACTGGTCGGTCAGATGCAAACGCTGGAAAAAGAACGATCCGCTTTAATGGCGACGATGGAGGGCCATCTGGGAGCGGCGCCTGGAGCGCTGACGCTCAAGCAAATCATCCAGACCACCTCCGATCCGATTCGCACTCAATTGGTCAAAGGCCGCGAGGCCCTGCTTTCACGAATCACCGCCATCAACGAACTGCACGAGCGTCTGAAAGGTTTGATGGACCATTCCTCGTTGTCGCTCAAAAAATCCCTGGCGTTTGTTCATTCCAAAGGCGAGGAAGCATCTTCTCCTTATCATCCCAATGGGAAGCTGGAGGAAGGAAACATGCAGGGGCGCATGTTGAGTCTGGATGTTTGATTATAGAAAGCGCTTAAAAATAGTTTCACCCCAAAATGGCTGGGTTTTAATCCACCCGCTAAACGGATGAGTTAAAATATGTCGTCCAATATTTTCAGCATTTTAAATACCGCCAAGCTCGGGCTTTTATCTCAACAGTTGGCCATCGAGGTGACCGGCAATAATATCGCCAACGTCGAGACAGACGGTTATTCCCGTCAGGACGTGATCCTGGAATCCAACACGCCGCGGTCGGTCGCTCAGGGGCAGTTGGGAACGGGGGTGCGCGTCAGTGGAATCGAGCGTGTGTTCGATCAGTTCCTGTTTCAGCAGATACTGTCGGAAGGCGACCCGACGGGGGACTTCAAGGTGCGCAAAGATGTGTTCGAGCAACTTGAAGTGCTCTTCAATGAAAACCAGGGCCGCAGTTTGAACAGCGAGCTGAGCGGATTTTTTGGCGCCTTGCAGGATCTTTCGTCGAATCCCAATGGATTGCCTGAACGGGCGGAAGTGATAAACCGGGCGCAGTCCGTTGCCGCGGTTTTCAATACCCTTGGCGAAGGTTTATTTCAAATTCAGAGAAATATAGACGCCATCATAGCGGACGAAGTGGCTGGCATCAACACGCTTGCAGACGAGATCGGCAAGTTGAACAAAGCGATCTTCGCCAACGAACCGGGCGAGTTCAGCGCCAACGACCTCAGGGATCAGCGCGACCGCCTGGTCACGCAACTTTCAGAGAAAATCGATATCACCTATGTCAATGAATCCGACGGGCAGATCAGCCTGACTTTAAAAGACGGAACGCCTCTGGTGTTAAAAGACGTCACCTTTGATTTGAGCACAGGATTGAATGGCAATAACAAATCGTTCCTGGATGTGTTCATCAGCAATGGCGCAGGCGGCACGACCAACGTCACCTCCGCGATTCAAGGCGGCGGTCTCAAGGGTTATCTGGACATGCGGGACACCGAAGTCGCCGCGATCCAGGGAAAACTCAATCGTCTTGCCGCCGGATTTGTTCAGGAGTTCAACCGGGTCCATCAAGGGGGATTTGGGTTGGACGGCAGTACGGGGGTCAATTTTTTCACCCCCCTCGATCCAACGGTGTTCACCAACGTTCAAAACACCGGGTCCGCCCTGGTTTCGGTGCAGAATGCCAGCCCAACCACGGTGTCGGTGGATGATTATGAAATCACATTTACCGGAGCGAATTCATTTTCCCTGAACAATCTGACGACCGGAGCTTCTTCCGGAACGTTCACGTTCACACCCGGGTCCACCTTCAATCTGGCGGGCGGGTTTGCCGTCAATATTACGGGGACGGCGGCGGTGGGCGATCGTTTCAAGTTCTCGGTTTCGGAAAACGCGGCCAAATTCGTGGAGGTCTCCAATGCAGTGGTTTCCAATTCGCAAAAAATTGCGGCGGGAAATTCCACGGCCGGCGACGGGAGCAACGCCGGGGATCTGGCGGATCTGCAAAGCGACCTGACGTTTAACAGCGTCACCTTGCAGTCCGGTTCGGGGGCGTTTACGTTTGACGAGTTTTATAACGCACTGGTCAGCGCCATCGGCATTCAATCAGCATCTGCCCAGGCGGGCGTGCGCCAGCAGGAAGGCGTTCTGCTGCAATTGAACAACCGCCGGCAAAGCATATCTGGAGTCTCCATCGATGAGGAGTTGATCAACCTGATCCAATTCCAGCAGGCGTTCAACGCGTCTGCGAGAATGATCAGTTTAGTCGAGGAATTATTTGATACGCTCATTAATCGAATCTAATCATTCAAAGCCATACAGGGTGAAATATTTTCCGGCCAAACCAGGAGCACGTATATGGTAGAGCGCGTCACCAGCCAGGCGATTCAGAACACCGTCCTGAACAATATTTTCCGTATCACGGAGGATTTGGCCAAGGCGCAGGCTGAGATCTCCTCGGGGAAACGAATTCTCAAGCCTTCCGACGATCCGGCCGGATTGCGTACCAGTCTCTCGTTACGCACCAGCATCAGCGAGTCGAGGCAGTTCATCCGCAATATCGATAACAATAAAATATTTATCCAAAGCGCGGACACCGCCCTGCAATCGGTCGGGTTAGGGCTGACGCGGGCGAAAGAGCTTGCCATCGCCGAACTTGGCGGTGCGTCCACTCCGGAAACCCGCGGATTCGCGGCGTTGGAAATCGGGCAAATCATTTCCCAAGTGCTGGAAGCGGCCAATACCGAGGTGAAAAATCAGCACATATTCGCCGGCACGAAAACCCGGACCGCTCCCTTTCAAGTCAGCGCTTCCGGCGCGATATATCAGGGCAATACCGAGAGTTTTAAAGTCGAGATTGCCGAGAACATCCGAATCGGCCTCACGCTCCCAGGCTCCGATGTGCTGGGCACGGATCTCAATCCGGATCTCACCCAGTCAACACCGCTTTCGGTTTTAAATGGCGGTGGCGGCGTGCCTTCGGGGCAGTTCGCGATCAGCGACCGCAGCGGCAACAGCGCCACCATCACCGTTTCTTCAGGGGCGACCCTGGGTACGGTGATTTCCGCGATCAATTCGGCAGGTGTGAATGTCAGCGCCTCTTTAAACAGCAGTGCGAATGGGATCACTTTAACGGATACCAGTTCAGTGATCACCCAGGCCTTGACCGTGACGGAAGTGTCCGGCGGGACAACCGCTTCCGGGCTGGGAATTTTAGGTCAACGCAACGGAAACCTGGAAGGCCGTGATTTGAATGGATTGGTGACGGCGGCCACCGCGGTTTCCGAATTGAACGGCGGCAACGGGCTGACACTGGGAGATATCAGTATCACCAACGGAGCGGCTTCGGGAACCGTCAGTTTGAGCAGCGCAACGACAGTCGGGGATGTACTCAGCCTGATCAACGGATCTGGCTTTAATGTCACCGCCAGCATCAACAGCGCCGGGAATGGTCTCAGGATTGTTTCCAACGACCCGGCAACGGTGGCGGTGGTCAACGATATCGGGGTCGGGACCACCGGCGAGAGTCTTGGCCTGGGAGGCGGGCGGAACGTTCTCGACACGCTGGTTCAATTAAAACTGGCTCTGGAAAAAGATGATCCCGCCGGGATCATTGCCTCTCTGCAAAATCTGGACAAGGGCTTGGATTCGATCAATGAATCGCGGGCCTTCGTGGGGGCGAGTTTAAGACGGATCGAATCGACGGATTTTATCCTTGACCAGGATATTGTCGATCAAACCGGGCAATTGTCCAATACGGAGGACGCCGACGCCATCCAGCGGGCATCCGATCTCGCTTCGTTGGAAGTGGCCTTGAACGCTACACTGAGCACCACTGCACGCATCCTGCAACCGTCTTTGCTTGATTTTCTGCGGTGAGCCGCTGTCTTAAAAATGTTTTGGTTTTTCCGAGAGGAATAAGACGCCTGCGTTTCACTCGAAACGGCGCATGAATTCGCTTTCACTCGCGTTGGATGGGAAAGATTCAACATCTAAATTTTGATTGACAGGCAGATCGATAAAAAAGGTTGCCCCTTTCTTGCCATCGCTTTCAACTTCCAGGAAGCCCCCGTGTTTTTCCACGATGGAATAACAAACCGATAAGCCCAGCCCGGTTCCTTTGTCTTCAGGCTTGGTGGTGAAAAAGGGGTCGAAAATCTGCCCCAGGTTTTCTTTCGCGATTCCGGGTCCGGTATCGCGGAAACTGATTCTCAGGGTCCCATCCTTTCCCGGATTGGTTGCAGGTTTCCCGTTTTCAGTTTTAGGATAATTCTTGCCTTTAAGAATCCGGGTTTGAACGGTCAATGTGCCGCCTCCAGACATGGCGTATTTAGCGTTGTTGATGATATTTAGATAGACTTGCCGCATCCGGTCACTGTCTAAAAGGAGTTCCGGCAGATCGGCGTCAAAATCCCGGACCACTTCAATGGCTTCGTGGCTCATCTCACCCTGCATAATGGATAGGACCGACTCCAGTTCTTTGTTGATGTCCGTGTATTTTAATTCGACATCGCCTTTGCGCGAAAACTTTAGAAGCCCGCTGATGATTTTTTCGATGCGGTGAATCTCTTCGGTGATGGAACCGAGGTCCTCTAATAGATATTGATCCTCTTGCCGTTCCATCTGCAATGCTTGCGTGTGCCCGGATATGATATTTAGGGGATTCAGAATTTCATGACAGACCCCGGCGGCTAAACGGCCAATGCCGGCAAGCTTCTCTGAGCGTAAAATTTGATTCTGCGCCGTTTGAAGTTTATTAAGAGAAGACTGCAATTCTTGGTGGGCCACGGTCAGTTCATGGTGAGATTTCTTCAACATTTCTTCCGTTTGTTTTCTCCGTTCGGCTTCGTTGTGAAGTCGAATGGCGTGCCGTATGGATTTGGTCAGTGACTCGCAGGATAAATTTCCTTTGACGAGATAGTCGGTGGCGCCGGATTTCATGGCCTCCACGGCAATTTCCTGGTCTCCCTGTCCGGTGAGAAGAATAATGGGCGTGGTGATATTTTTGGATCGAATGGTCTTGAGCAGCCCGATTCCATTTCCTTCTCCCAGGCGGTAATCAAACATGCACAGGCCGTAGGTGGTTTCCTCCAAACACTTGAGACCCTCCTGATGAGATTGGGCGCGGTCGATGTCTGGAGAAAGATCAACCAAACCTTCTTTGATCAGATCTTCGATCAAAAATGCATCGTCGTCGTCATCATCGACGATTAAGATTTTAAGAGCTTGTTCTTCCATTGCAGATTTTCAATTTGGCAGTTTTACGGTCCCAATCCAATAGCTGGATAATACCTTAGCCGTCGTCACCAGATCGTCGAACCTTACAGGTTTCTGGATAAAAGAATTAACACCTAAATCGTAGGATTTCGCGATATCGGTTTCGGCGGATGAAGTGGTCATCACGATCACTGGAATTTTGCGGAATTTCGGGTTGGATTTTATCTCGGCGAGGGCTTCCCTTCCATCCTTCTTGGGCATATTAAGATCAAGCAGGATCAATCCCGGCAAATGACCGGTACTTCCATTGTTTCCGTTGGTCCCGTTCGAACCGGATTTTAAAAATTCCATCACCTCATCGCCGTCTTTCACCCAATGAACCTCGCTATTGACCCCGGCTTCTTTTAACGCCTCCAGAATCAACAAATAGTCGTCTTCATCGTCTTCAGCGATCAGTATGGAAAATGGTTTGGGAGGTTGGTTCATTTTTTTATTTCAGGACAATGTTCCGGTCTTCAAATGGTTGGCAACCATTTGAAATAAATAGCCGATAACTCTATCTTAATATAGCATAATAGCACTTATTTTTACAGTAATCGTAACAACGACAAACCCTTTATTGACCTGGATGCACCTGTCTTTGACATTCCCCTGTATTTTCCCAATATTTGACGTTTGTGGGCAGAAGTCCAATAACTGTATATTTTATAAAGGGTAAATCAGAACGGTCCTCTTAATTGATATCGGATTTCCAGCGATTTCCTTTAGTGCCTGTGGGGTTTAAATTATTTTGGAATTTTTTAGTTTTGCTGTAACAAAACGGCAACGTTCAAATGCAACGGTTTCAGGGGAGAAATTTTACGGTTGGAAACGTGGAAGGCTGTATGAACCCAACGCAGAGGTAATTGCCAAAACGGCTGACTGGCGATTCAGTTTCCTTTTAAACTCCGAATCATCTGTTCGCGCTCCAGCCGCAGTTTTTCCTTAAATTTGTCAACACCGCCGTATTTTTTTTCGTAACGTTTGCGGATTTGGTCCACAGTCCGGACTTTCGTGGCCTGATCGCCCACCAGGCAATTTCCGGAAACATCGCATGCCCAGATAGGTAGGTCTTTTTCGACCTGCTGACGCAGATCTTCCGGAATATTGTTGTTGTGCGGCAGACCGGCATAATTGGGATCCTGGCTTTCCTCGATCCGTTCCAGTTCTTTAATCAAGTCTTCGATGTTTTGCCCATCCCAGGTGCCGACCTCGTCTTCTCCGTCGGCGGACATGATGCGATTTTTTAAAGCCGGGTCGATCTGGGCTTTATCCAGGGAAAACCGTCTTTTGATTTCAGAAGCCACGCTGTTATCTCCCAATAGGCTGGAATGAAAGTTTTTATTTTGAACCCTTACATTACAACAATGTGAGTCATACGGGAATTAAAAATTCCAGGTTTGGAGTAAGTACAAACCTAAATTTCCATTTTTCTTATCAACACATTGATATATTAGAGTTAAAAAATTATTTGACGGTCAAGGCAGGGGAAGGAAAGCTCACCAGCGGTAGGATACATTGATGGAGCCGAATTCATCCTCTTCCGGTTGGCCGTCGAATTCCTTGGTTCGAAACACGTTGGTGAAACCCGCCCGGAAATTGTGAAAGAGGGTCACGACGAACCCCACCTGCAAATCCCCGACCAGGGTTTTCTTGTCCACACTGTGGCTATCCTGATAGCTGTTTCCGTCGAGGAAAATATTCCTTCCCACGGCACGGCCTTCCACGCCGGCAAAAACGTACCAGGTGAAACGGCTTTTCGGAGTAAAAAAACCGGAGCCTGAAAGCCCCGGACGGATACGCGGCGGTCCGTAGTCGTTGGGAATATTGTAACCGATGCGCAGAGTGAGTCCGGCGGCAAAATAAGTCGCAACATTTCCCAGCGCAAACCCGGCACTGGGTGTGAAGTCAATCAGCTTGTTCCAGTTTTTCGAACGGGGTCTGAGCGGTAACTTGCGCTCATAGAAAAGGATGAGACCCGGCTCGTTTTTCAATTGATTGTCCCAGCCTTTAGGGCGCTTCACATCGATCAACCGGTGCCACTCGGTTTGTATCTCCTCCCCTAAGGCGGCGGGTCCGACCACACCCAGGTTGATCTCCAGGTTCTCCATGAATTTAACATTCTCTCCGCCCTCCGTAACAAACCCCGCTCCCAAATACAGCCATCCCGCATAGGGGCGGTCATTTTCGATCAGATCGCTTCGCGCGATATCATCAGGAGTGAAAATGTTTTGGCCAAGAATGAAACTGATGCGCCGGGTTTTTGGAATAAAAAATTTCGGGATCGGCGCAAGAACAGTGGATTTTATTTTTTCTTCAAAGTGGGTGGGTTGTTCGCTGGTCAGATAGGAAAGTCGCGAGCCGTGAGTGTAGTGGCTGTCTTCCCCGCTTCCGAACAGGTCGTTTTCAAACTGAATATTGAAGTATTGACTTTGGTCCAGTCTGGAGGGTTCGGCGACTCCATCACCCGCGGAAACCCAAACCGGAGTGAAAAACCAGACCACCACAAGCAAACCCAAAAGTCGTTCCGTCATCAGGGGAAAATTCTATACCGAAAGAAATTTGAAAATAAGGATTCTAATAACATAACAAAAAAAATAAAAAGTTGAAGAAATTTGCAAAAAAAGGGAACCGGGTTTTTTGAGAAGATATATTGGAATTAAACAAGAATTCCGCGGGAATTTTAATGCTGATTGGCGGCATATGGCGGAGGGGCGCAAGTAAATAACAGAATATGCAAAACACCACTGGAAAATCCCCCTGAGTTTTTGGTATCCTTGCAGAAATCATACATTTAAAAGCAAAGATTTCCGTTAGGTTGAGGGCTCCATTGCAATTTTCTTTATTTTTCCGTCGCGACGAATACGCGAGGAGCGCAGGATCTTACAGGAATATTTCCATACAACTCGCTCAAATTAAAGCCAATGAAAATATCCAAACTGATTTTCCCGATAACGTCGATTTTATTAATCCTTTTTGCTTCCGGGTGTTCAAAAAGTCTTCTTGAGCGCGATAAACTCGAAGCCGACTCTGGGCTGCCCGGAGTGGAAAGCAATCTCGAAGGAGTCGAAGAAAAATCCGCCTCCGGCCTCAAGTTGGACGCAGTCGAACCGGGCATGCCGGGCGACGGTTCCACAGGGTCTTTCAGTGCGGATTCTTTTGAGGGAGACCAGAGTCAGGCGGGAAGCGGTTTGCTCGACGGCTCAGGCGATGCAGCCAAAGAGGGAGGCTTGCAGGGAGCGGATTCTTCTGCCGGTGGGTATGAAAAACCCGATCCCAGGGAATTTGGATCTGCGGTGCAGGGCATGCCGGGCGACGGTTCCACAGGGTCCTTCAGCGCCGGACCGCTTGATGGATCCGGGTTTAAAGAGGAAAATATAGATGAAAATGGCGATTCTGCCGGTGGGTATGAGAAACCCGCTCCCCGGAGTTTTGGTTCTGCGGAACAAGGCATGCCAGGCAATGGGTCTGCCGGTTCTTTCAGTGCCGAGCCTTTTACTGGGGATCGCGATCAAGCGGGAGAGGATTTTCCCGGCGAAGGGAGCGATGAGGGTAAAACCCCTGGATTTGCCGAGGAGCCGTTTCTACCCGAGGAAAAAGCGGATGAAGTTGCTTCTTTGCCCAAAGAGCGGGAAGTTCGCAGCCGGTTATTGCCCTATTTAGCCTCGACCCGCATGGCGGACATACACTTTGCTTTCGATAAGCATGACCTGGATGATAAGTCAAAGGCCATTCTTCGGGAAAACGCGGCGTATCTGAAATCCCATTTGAATTCGAAAATCGAAATACAAGGGCATTGTGATGAGCGGGGGAGCAACCGTTATAACATCAGTCTTGGCGAGAGGCGCGCGCAGTCGACCAAGTCCTACATCGTTTCCCTGGGAATCGACAAAAGCCGGATACGCACCGTCAGTTACGGAGAAGAAAAACCTTTCTGCCTGGAAAGCAATGAGCAATGCTGGTTTCAAAACCGTCGGGCACACTTCCTTGTAGCCGAGTGAGCGGCGAATGCCAATCCTCCTTTAAATTGCTTTTCAAGCAATTTCTTCCCTTGCAAAAGGCTTTTCGGAAATAGAATCTTACTGGTTAGAGATGAGTTTTTGGAATTCCACGGTTGCCAGCAGGAGTCCCCCATTAAATTTCCCGCGATTTATTTTCACTGAACAGAGAACCTCCACTCTTTCGATCATGGTAAATAGCCTGATATCTGAAACGGGTAAGCAAACATCGTCTATATCATGGGTTACAAACCCCCAAAGCTGATTCAAATCAATATTCCGTGGGGTTTCCCGATCGAGGAACGACCCAATGCAGAAGGTCTGGTGAACACGGCCAATATTTTCCGCTATCATTTTAACGAAAAAAAGGGAGGGAAGACGATAAAGCTTAGGTGAATATCCGGTTGAATGAAAACACGATTCTGGTATTCCGGGAGGAAGACAGCAAAGGCCGAATGGTACGGGTGACGATGACGAATCATCCGATCAATACCGAGGGAGAGGATTTATTGAAGGCTCAATAAAAATGGTGCGGGCGGAGGGAAAAAGTTCGGAACAAAATCAAGAAATTCTGCGCGACGTGAGCAAACTCGCCCCACGTGGTGGGGCGGTGCTACCGAATAGTTCTTGCAACTCATTATAAATAAACAGATTTTTTGGATATAGCATTCTATAATAGCCCAAAGATACCCCCATGACTATTCATAAGGCGTTCCCGCTAATTTCGCCACTATCCAGCAAAGATTGTCTGTACCTCCTACCTGAATAATAACAACGGTACTTTACAAGACTTGATCAATGACGCAGTTGTGCTTCCAAGCAACAGGCTGTGCATCCGCGAATGGCTGTACGCACCTGTGATAAGGAGGTCAATTTTATTTTCCACCACGTAAGAGGATATCACTTGGTCGGCGTGATGGTTTTGTTCCGTTTTGAGTATGACAGTGAACCCGGCAGTGCGCAGTTTTCGTTCGGCTCCGGACGTTTCGATATCGCCTTTGGCGCGTTCCACCGCCAGCAAGTGACATTCCAGTCCCTTTTTGAGTAAAGGGTGTTTGGTAATATAGTCGATGGCTTTACGCACACTGTCTTTACCATCATAGGCAATCAGGAAGCGTTTGATTGGGCGTACCACAGAAGACACGATAAAGAGGGGTTTGTGGATCGCACGGGCCACCTTTTCCAGGTTGGCTCCTAGAAAAGCAGAAGCCATGTCAGCATGCTCGCCACGCTTGCCCATGAAAACCATATCCACAGAGTCTTCAAACTCTTGAATGGTTTCAACCAGACTGCCGCGCCGGTGGATAAGGTTTATTGTTTCGACGCCTGCTTCTTTCAGCATTTTGGCGCCATGCTCAAGAATGATTTTGCCCTTTTTTTGATCCAAACGGCCGCGCTCTTCGTCCACTCGTGTTAATTCTTCCAGGAGATCGCTGCGTGCATCAAGGCCAATCAAGCCAGTATGATCTGTCGGCGCTTGATAATCTGAAGGGCGGCGCAAAACATGAAGAAGATCAATTTCGGCGTTTATTTGTTTGGCAACCCAGGCGGCATTGGCACAGAGATTATCTGCATAAGCCGACCCATCGATACATACTAGTAATCTGGTCATCCTTCCAGCCCCTTAATGTTTAAGCATGAGTTCAAGCGCATTTGGCTTATCGTACACTGCCAGACGATCCACAATTGTAGCGCTGGCTTCATTCAAGCCAACCAGATCAACCGCGGTTCCTTCACGACGGAGTTTCATGACAACTTTATCCAACGCACCAACTGCGGACAAGTCCCAGAAATGAGCGGCGCTGACATCAATGGTGACATGTTGAACGACTTCTTTGAAATCGATGGAATTAGAAAATATTTCCGCCGAAGCAAAAAATACTTGTCCGTAGACTTTATAGGTACGTTCCTCTTTATCCTTAGATAAATGAGATTCAATTTTTAGAAATCGCGATACTCTACGGGCAAAAAACAGCGCACTGGTCAAAACGCCAACAAAGACCCCAATGGCCAAATCATGGGTGAAAACGACAACCACTACAGTGGTTATCATGACAAGACTGGAGCTTTTGGGATGCGTTTTCAGATTTTTAAATGACGACCAACTGAATGTCCCGATCGACACCATTATCATGACGGCAACGAGAGCGGCCATCGGAATCTGGCGGACCCAATCCCCTGCAACCAAAAGCAGGAACAAAAGAAAAAGCCCAGCGAAAAGTGTTGACAGACGGCCACGGCCACCCGATTTGATATTGATCACCGATTGTCCGATCATCGCACAGCCCGCCATGCCCCCAAAAAAACCAGACACAATATTGGCAATGCCTTGCCCGGCACACTCGCGATTTTTATTACTGGATGTATCCGTCAAATCATCGATTATAGTTGCGGTCATGAGTGACTCCAGCAGACCAACAGCCGCCAACGTCAGTGAGTAGGGCAAAATAATCCGCAAGGTGTCCACATTGAACGGAATGTCGGGTAACAGAAAAATCGGAAACGTCGAAGGAAGTTCGCCCATATCGCCCACGGTGCGTAAATCGATTCCGAAATACACACTGATTGCCGTAAGCGTGATGATGCTAACCAGCGGTGACGGCACAGCCTTTGTGAACCGTGGAAAGATGTAAATTATCGCCAACCCCAAAGCAACCATGCCGTACATCTGGATGCCCGCTCCTTTAAATTCGGGAAGCTGTGCCATAAAAATGAGAATGGCCAGAGCATTCACAAAGCCCGTCACCACGGAACGCGATACAAACCGCATCAGGGAACCCAACCGGAAAAACCCCGCGAGAATCTGCAGGAATCCTGTCAGGATGGTTGCCGCAAGAAGGTATTCAAGGCCATGCTCTTTCACAAGGGTGACCATGACTAAGGCCATGGCCCCGGTTGCGGCGGAAATCATGCCGGAACGGCCACCTACAAAAGCAATGACAATCGCCATACAGAAGGAAGCGTACAATCCTACTTTGGGATCGACACCGGCAATGATGGAGAATGCAATAGCCTCAGGAATCAGAGCCAGAGCGACAACCATGCCCGCAAGCACGTCATTGCGTATATTGCCAAGCCAGTTAAATTTTATATATGAGAGCGATAGAGAAACCATAAAATAAATTATTTAAATTCTATACGTAAGGTAGGTTATTCAAAGAAAGGAAAAGGGCCCGGCCAATTGGCCAAGCCCTTTCACACTTAAGATGCAACTGAGAGGAATCCGGCAGAGTCAAAGCTCTACCGGAGATGCTCTGAGGTTTTATTTGGATACTACCTTGGTGGCGCAGGGGCCTTTTTGGCCCACACCCTCTTCAAACTCGACCGACTGGCCCTCTGCAAGCGTCTTAAAACCGTCCCCTTGAATTTCCGAAAAATGAACAAAGAGATCTTTGCCGCTCTCGGACTCAATGAATCCAAAACCCTTGCTTTCGTTAAACCATTTTACTGTTCCTGATGCCATAATAAATATTCTCCTGCAATTGTGCGGGAACGCATCTCCAGAAAACCTGAATAATGTCTTCCCAGTTTTTAAATTGGATTGGATTGGTGCAAGAACTCTTAGAGAACCACTTGGAGAGAAAACCAAACTTCCTTTGGTCTAGTAGACCAAATTGCTTTTGTAGACTTACCTAGGCGAGAAACTAGAAGGAATCAATGTACACTGCGAATCAGCAACCCCTGTTATTTATCCTTATAATAGCATGCATATCGGAAATCGCCTAGTTTTATGTTTTAATTAGAAACCAACCCCATAGACGCCTCTTTAGAAATGCCAGATTCTTGCAATATTGAGTGTTCAACCCTGAAATCCATCAAGTTGTCATCAGATAAGGACAGATTATCGAGTTTAAACTCGGCATATGCAGCTTCTTTCTTGCGCATCAGGTCGCGAGATACAATCTCAAGTTGAGCAAGAATCTCTGTAATTTTTTCAACAGTCAGTGGGGTTTTGATATGACCTTCCCCTTTAATCCAACGGCTTCAAATTGTTGTTTGGCTCCGACCTTCACCAGCGTGGCAGGAAACAGGGGATCGTTATCGCTCATCGGCCGTCCGTTACCCCGTGCACTTGGAAACACAAAATGCCCGTACCCAGACCCAGTGAGGGGTTGTAACTCCTTTATTATAGCGATTCCTTCCCGGGTTGGAGGCACAATGTGCTGGGTGTCGGTCTTGGTCACCGTATAGCGCCATTTCGCTTTATCGAAATCAGTATCCGCCCATTCGGCTTGGCACAGTTCACCGGGCCTTACAAACATCAGCGGGGCCAGACGCAGAGCACAGCCAACGATGAGAGAGCCTTTATAACCATCGATGGCCTGTAATATTTCTGCCATTTGGCTCAACCAGTAGGAATAGTCCACGTTCATCGAACAATTTTCGCGGTTTTGCTTCGGGTTTGGCTTTACGGATTGCGGTATCGGTTAGAGGCATGGATTCTCCTTGGGGATAACAGCGCTAGTGGCACCGGGAAAGGAGCGAAGTTCGACAGTCTCAGCGGGGGTTAAGGCCAGACATCGGTTGCCCAGAATAAAGGAAAGTGAGCCTTCACTGCTTAGGCTGAATCGGGTTGCCGCCCGTTCTGCTTGTCGGACCTTAAACAACAAAAAAGCCCTATTTTATTAGGGCTTATGGACTTCTTTGGATTTTGTTGAATATGCAAATGGTGGAGGCTTGGCAAAAAAGTTCGAACCAAAATCAAGAAATTCTGCGCGACCTGAGCAAACTCGCCCCACGCGGAGGCGGGGACTACCGAATAAAATCCATATCCTATTATATTATAAGGAATATCTTGGTTGACTATTATCAAGATACCCCCAAAGTTACCCCCATGACTATTTATTATCCCTTCTATCTAGTATAAAAACTTAGGTGGAGTTTTTCTAATTTCTCTATTTCAATTTCAGCATTTTGGCATTTATGGCACAGATCACCGTACTGGCAGACATGAAGATGGCCCCAATAGCCGGACTGAGAACGATGCTCCATGGGTAAAGCGCCCCTGCTGCTGCAGGAATTGCAAACGCGTTATAACCGGTAGCCCATATCAGGTTCTGAATCATTTTGCCATAGGTTGCCTTGGCCAGTTGCATGATGGCGGCAACATCGTTTGGATTGCTTTTAACCAGAATGATATCGGCGGTCTCAATGGCCACATCCGTTCCTGCACCGACGGCAATCCCAACGTCAGCCTGCGCCAGTGCCGGGGCATCGTTCACCCCATCGCCGGTCATTGCGGTGACAAGGCCCCGGCTCTGTACTTCCTTTATCTTGGCGGCTTTCTGATCGGGAAGCACCTCGGCGATGACTTCATCCAGCCCGATTTGCTGGGCCACATATTCGGCCACTTCCTTCTTATCCCCAGTCAGCATGATACAGCGGATACCCATACCTTTGAGCTTGGCCACTGCCTCTTTCGATTCCGGGCGGATAACATCTGCCAGGGCTATCGCCCCTTTAAGATGGTCGTCTATCAGAACAAAGATCACCGTTTTGCCCTGCCTGCTCAGTTCCAAAATGCGCGAGTCATTCTGAGTGATATTATTTTCCTGTAAATAACCAGGGCTGACGGCTTTGACGTTTTTGCCCTTGACCGTGCCTTCCGCGCCTTTGCCGGGAATCGCTTTAAAGTTATCGACCTCCCACTTTTCCTTGGCGTCGTTCACAATGCCTTTGGCAATGGGATGTTCTGAATGCTGCTCAATGGATGCGGTATAGGCAACCAACTCGTTTTCCTCCATGCCCTCCTCAAAATCCAAGACATCGGTGATACCGAACTCACCCTTCGTCAGAGTTCCGGTCTTGTCGAAAACGATCACCTGCGTTTGCGCGCTTCCTCGAAGGCGGTGCGGTTACGAATTAAAAGACCGTTGCGGGCGGCAATGGCCGTTGACACCGCCACCACCAGCGGCACAGCCAGCCCCAGTGCATGCGGGCAGGTGATGACCATGACCGTTACGGTTCGCTCCATGGCAAAGGCCAGGCTTTGTTCCGTAAATGCCAGCCAGACAAACAAGGTCAGCGACCCCAATCCGAGAGCAGTCACAGTGAGCCAGAATGCAGCGCGGTTGGCAATGTCCTGTGTTTTCGATTTGCTGGCCTGCGCTTCCTGAACCAGCTTGATCACACCGGACAGAAAGCTCTCCTCACCTGTATGCTGGACTTCAATGGTGATGGCCCCTTCCCCGTTGATTGCACCACCAATCACCGTATCGCCTTCCGCTTTTTCAACGGGTTTGGATTCCCCCGTCAGCATCGATTCGTCGGCGGAGGTATGGCCCTTGAGGATCACAGCGTCCGCCGGGATTTTCTCTCCGGGTTTCACCAGCAGTTTGTCGTTCCCCTTGAGTTCGGAAACCGGCACATCTTCGACGCTGCCATCCTCTTTCAGACGATGCGCTGTATCCGGCATCAACGCTGCAAGCTGTTCCAGCGCCTTGCCGGCACCCATCACGGATTTCATTTCAATCCAGTGACCCAGCAGCATGATATCGATCAGCGTCACCAACTCCCAGAAAAACATCTTGCCGGCAAGCCCGAACACAACAGCGCTCGAATAGGCATAGGCCGCCGTGATGGCAACTCCGATCAGTGTCATCATGCCGGGATTTTTTTCGGAAATCTCTTCCCATAGACCTTTCAAAAACGGCCAGCCTCCATAGAAATAGACTGTCGAAGATAGGGCAAACAGCAATAGGAAATGGCCGGGAAAATGCAGTTTTTCATGAAGCCCGAACAACTCCTGGACCATCGGCGAAAACAGGATGACCGGAACGGAAATAATCAGCGAAACCCAAAACCGTTTTTTAAAGTCCTCCATCATTGCGGAATGACCGGCATGGGCTCCACCGTGACCGCCGTGCCCATGAGAATGTTCATTATGGTCATGATTCTCACCATGATGATTATGGTTATGCTGATGATTTTTTTCGCCTTGAGACATTGGATTTTCCTTCCATTCAAGGTTTAAATCTCATTTCTGGAAATTTTCAGTTTTTTTAAATCGATGCTCCAATACAAATGCGTAAATGGCTGGAATGACGATCAGACATAACAAAGTGGCTGAGATCATTCCTCCAACCATGGGAGCGGCGATTCGTTTCATAACTTCAGAACCCGTACCACTACCCCACATGATGGGTAACAGACCGGCAAATGTTGCTGACACCGCCATTAGTATGGGACGTATCCTTTCTGAGGTTCCCCTGAAAACAACATCTCTCAAATCCTGGAGATTGTTGATGCCGCCATTTTTCATTTTCCCTTGGAATTCATGGTCGATATAAACCAGGACCAACACACCGATTTCGGCGGCGAGACCTGCCACGGCAATGAATCCAACCACCACCGCAACGCTTAATTCATATTGCAGATAATAAATGTACCAGATGCCTCCGACCAGGGAAAATGGCAGAGAGAGCATCACGATTAAGCTCTCGGTGATATTTTGAAAATTGAAATACAGTAAAAGAAAAATCAGGAGCAAGGTGAAGGGAATCACTAATTTCAACCTTATCTTTGCCCGTTCCAGATACTCGTATTGACCACTCCAAAACAGGCTGACCCCTGGCGGCAATGAAACCTCCTTTGCTAATACTTGCTTCGCATTCTCGACATACGTTCCAACATCGATATCTTTCAAATCAATATAAATCCATGCGTTTAAGCGGGCGTTTTCGGTTTTAATCGCCGGAGGCCCCTTCTTAATATTTATTTTCGCTACCTGGGCCATGGGAATTTGTTGTCCTAATGGCGTAGGAATCAGAACTCGTTGCAATTTATTTAAATCGTCGCGTAAGTCCCGGCTGTACCTCAGATTGACGGGATACCGTTCCAATCCTTCAATGGTGGTGGTGATGTTCATGCCACCGATGGCGGTTTGAATGACATCTTGAACATCTCCCAGGGTCAATCCGTAACGGGCGGCTTCCTTGCGGTCGATTTCAAAATCCAAGTAATTTCCACCAACCACTCTTTCGGAAAATACACTGAGGGTTCCTGGAATATTGCTGACAACCGACTCTATTTCCTCTCCCAGTTTCTGGAGTGTGTTCAAATCGTCTCCAGCGATTTTTATTCCGACGGGCGTCTTGATGCCGGTGGACAGCATATCGATGCGCGTCTTGATCGGCATGGTCCAGGCGTTCGTCACCCCTGGAAATTGAATCGCGGCATTCATTTCATCAATGAGCTTTTTGACCGTCATTCCGGACCGCCATTGATCTTCGGGTTTTAGCATGATCGTGGTCTCGATCATGCTCAGGGGAGCCGGGTCCGTGGCCGTTTCCGCCCGTCCAATTTTTCCAAACACATGATGGACTTCCGGAAATTTCCGGATGATCTTATCAGTTTGCTGGAGTAATTCCTTGGCTTTGGTGATCGAGATACCGGGCAGTGTGGTCGGCATATACAGGATGTCTCCCTCGTTCAAGGGAGGCATAAACTCTGTGCCAAGCTTTTTTAGGGGAATGATTGTTATCATGACAACCAAAATCGCTATTAAAATAATCCCCGCTTTCATTCTTAAGACCAGCCAGATAACAGGCTGGTATAAAAAGGTGAGTATCCAGATAACCGGATTCTTTTTTTCAGGCACAATCCTTCCGCGCACAAAATATCCCATGAGAACAGGGATGAGGGTGATGGAGAGAATGGCTCCTGCGGCCATGGCATAGGTTTTAGTAAAAGCAAGCGGAGAAAATAACCTTCCTTCCTGGGCTTGCAGGGTAAATACGGGAAGAAATGAGACCGTTATTATCAACAGACTGAAGAATATTGGCGGTCCTACCTCGGCGGCGGCTTCATAAATAATCTGCCAGTGGTCTTTTTTACCTCTAAACTGCTCCAGATGCTTGTGAGCATTTTCGACCATGACGAGAGCCCCGTCGACCATGGCGCCAATGGCGATGGCGATGCCTCCCAGAGACATGATGTTGGAATTCAACCCTTGCAGTTTCATTACGATAAATGCCATCAATATTCCGATGGGAAGAGTCACGATGGCTGCCAGGCAAGAACGGACATGAAGAAGAAAAATGAAGCAGATGAGGGCAACGATCAAGCTTTCCTCGATCAACGTCTTTTTGAGGGTTTCAATGGCACGGTGGATCAAAGCGGAGCGGTCATAAACAGTCACAATTTCGACCCCTTCCGGGAGACCCGCCTTTAATGTTTCCAACTTTTGCTTTACGCCATTGATGACATCCAAGGCATTTTCTCCATAGCGCATGATGACGACTCCGGCGGCTACCTCTCCCTCACCATTCAAATCCACCAGGCCTCGCCTCAACTCAGGACCAAATTGCACATTGGCAATATCCCGTATTTTTAACGGAGTTCCCTTGTCATCAACCCCGATAGCAATCTCCTTAATATCCTCCAGATTTTTTATGTAGCCCAAACCGCGCACCATGAACTCGGTTTCGGACATTTCAAGAAGCCTTCCACCGACGTCATTGTTGCTACGCTTTATCGCCATGATGATTTTGTGCAGAGGAATGTTATAGGCGATGAGTTTGTTGGGATCGACTTCCACCTGATACTGTTTCACGTACCCACCGATGCTGGCGACCTCTGATACTCCCGGCACGGTCTGGAGTTCATAGCGCAGATACCAATCCTGAAGAGAACGTAATTGCGCCAGATCGTGTTTTCCCGACCTGTCCACCAAAGCATATTCATAGACCCACCCAACCCCTGTGGCATCGGGTCCGAGAGAAGGGTTAACGCCCGATGGCAGTCGGCCTGTAACAAAATTCAATTGTTCCAATACCCTGCTTCTGGCCCAGTACATATCTGTCCCATCATCAAAAATGATGTAGACAAAAGAGAGTCCGAAAAAAGAATACCCTCGCACCACCTTTGCAAATGGAACGGAGAGCATGGCTGTAGTCAGAGGATACGTGATTTGATCTTCCACGATTTGCGGGGCCTGCCCAGGATATTTGGTGAATATAATGACCTGCACATCGCTCAAATCGGGGATTGCATCTAAAGGAGTTTTCAGCATGGAATAGGTTCCCCAGGCAATGACAAAAAGAGTGCCCAAAATAACCAGGAATCTATTTTTTAAAGACAGGGCTATGATTTTTTTTAACATAAAAAACTCACTTTAATGACCCGGTTTTTGTATATCCAATGATTCAGGGTGAACCTCAATAACGCCTGGAACTTTTTTTTCCATTTCCTCGTGACCTGTTTTGGACATATCCATAGTTTTGCTCTTGCCCGTAGCTTTTATGCTTTTATCTTTTTTTTCAGCTTGTAGTTTGCTTAAAGCATCTTTGAGTCTGCTTTCCGAATCGAGCAGGAAACTTGAAGAGGTGACCACGTTTTCTCCGGCTTTGAGCCCTTTAATAACTTGATAATATCCATTGGCCTGTGCTCCCAAAGTGAGGACTCGGGAATCAAAACCTCCAGAGGAATTCTGAACGATCACAGTTTCCTTTTCACCCGAATGGATGACCGCCTCTTCAGGAACGGCGATCGATTTTTTTGCAATGGCGGATTTAAGAGTGACATTGGCGTACATATTGGGTTTGAGTTTCCATGCGGGATTATCAAATTCCATCCTCACCTTTAAAGTGCGGGTTTTGGAATCCATGAAGGGATCAATATAAGTCACCTTCCCTTGGAACTTTTTGCCAGGAAAGTAGGAGAGATTCATTTCCGCTTTTTGGCCAATTTTAATCCAGGGCAATTCATATTCGTAAACATCCGCCAGCACCCAGATATTTGTAAGATCGGCAATGGTATATAGGCTTGTTCCCGGTTGGATAAACATCCCCTGCGATGCCTCTTTTTTAACGACGAACCCTCTAAAGGGAGAATGAATGTGCAGGGTTTTGGTAATTTTTTTATCGCGGATCAATTGCTCGATTTGATGCTCGGGGACATCAAACAATTCCAGGCGACGTTTTGTGGATTCAAAAAGCCGTTCGGCTCCCTTGCCTATTTCAGTAAATGGGCTGTCCTTTAAAGACTGGTTGTATTTCATGGCCACAAGCAACTCTTCCTGAGTAGAGACAAGCTCAGGACTGTAGACCTCAGCCAGAAGATCGTCTTTTTTCACCTCTTGCCCGGTAAAATCCACATATAATTTTTCCACCCACCCCTTGTATTTGGTGTGGATGTGAGTCACTTTTCTTTCGTCATAAGTCAGGATGCCCACCGTCCGGATTTCTCGGGTGAGGGTTCTTTTCTCAATTTTTTGGGTCTTCACTCCAATGTTCTGAACCACGATGGGGTTGATCAGAAAACCTTCGCCAAAATTTTTCTCATCCTCGTAAACAGGGACCAAATCCATCCCCATCGGTGACTTCCCCGGTTTATCCGAAGTGAATCCAGGGGTCATGGGGGCCTTCCAATACAGAATTTTTCGTTGAACCTTTTCTTCCTCCTCGTAAACCGGAACCAGGTCCATTCCCATAGGAGATTTTCCGGGCTTATCGGAGGTGAAACTTGGATTCATTGGAGCTTGCCAGTATTTGATTTTTCGCCCGAAATTTTCTGATCCCCCAGATTTTTTTTCGACGATTTCTGTGACTTTTTCTTCGACTTTTTCCTTCAAGGGTTCAGCCTTCTCAAGAGCGACTGAAGTCCACTCTTTGAGCTTACTCACAGTATTTTCGATCAATTCCGGTCGAGTTAAATGGCCCAGAGAAAAGACGAGGAGAAACAAGGCCGCCCATCCAAGGGCTTTGGTCAATTTGGATGCTTTTCTCATCTTTTTTCTCGTCGCACTTTTTTTCTCCTGAGGAAAAATAACGTCTTCCTCTGAATGCTCAGAGGAATCAAGACCATCGGAAATTCCCGAACCTTGCGTATATTTCAGCTTACTCAGGGCTACTTTCATCCGTATTCCGGTCCTCTTGAGTCCCAAAAGGAAACGCGAGGCGATGCTTCTTTTTTCAAAAGGGTTAAGGTTTTCCTCTTCATCCATCGGATCAATCATGGGCTCTTCCCTGCGGTTAGAGGAATTATTTCCCTCATAATCTTTAGGTTTTGATAGATCTTCTATTTCTTTCATATTTCACCTTAATTTGATTGGCCCTGCTAATCTCAGGAGCTGAAAAATTGGTTTTTAGAAAGAACTTCAAAACAAACTTTTGCCGACCGTTTGTTCCAGTTCCGCCAAGGTTTGCTCGTAATCCGTTAACTCACGGTGATACTTTATTTCCCAGTCAAGAAGCGTCACTTGATTATTCAGCAGGGTCAGGAAATCCACCTTATCCACTCCATACCCGGCCAACGCCGATTCCAACGATTGCCGCGCCTGGGGTAGAATGGCTGTTTTTATGAGTTTCAGAGTCTCCGATGACTTGGCTTCCTGATCCATGAGTTTCTTGATACTGAGAAAAATCTGGTTTCGGGCTTTGTTGTAAGCCTCCTGAGCGACATCCATTTTGTAAGACTGTTCCGCCACTTTGCGGCTTTGTTTGGTCTTGTACCAAATGGGAATGTTGATCCCCACAAATGCAGAAACAAAATCCGGACGGTCCTGGAAAGCTCCATTTCTACCGGCCCGCCCGTCCTCGCGCTGTCCGTATTTGAAACCAACATTAAAATTCGGGTAATAATCTTTTTTCGCCAATTTTCTGGCAACTTGATACCGCTCTTTTGTTAACCGTATTTGTTCAAGGACTGGGCGGTGTTCCTCTGCCAGCCCTTGAAGTTCTTCAATTTTGTAGTTAAATGACGATTGAGTGATCCCGTGCGGAATGTTCAATGGGGTTTGGGGCAACAGATTCATCAGGCTGTTTAATTTGCCCTGCTCCGTCTCTTTTCTTTTATTTAAAGCAATCAATTCATCCATGATTTTGGACAATTCCACCTGAGCCTTAATAACGTCTTGCTGAATGCCCTTTCCCACTGAATACTTGGTTTCCGCAATTGTGACGAACTGCTCCAAAAGCTTCTTGTTCTGCTCTGTGATTTCAATGGCTGCCAGAACAAAACATAATTCGTAATAGGATTGTTTGACATCGCGGGTGATTCTAAATCGCAAGTCATCGTAGCTTTGCTCCGCAACCCCTACGTTTTTATTCGCTATTTCGGTTCGAAGCCCCAATTTCCCTGGAAAGGGGAGCTTCTGAGAAAGCGTAATATCTTTTGTGGTTCCAACGTGCTCGTCAAATGCAAACGTATCCACGGGGAGGTTACTCAATCCAAACCTAAGAACAGGGTCATCCAGAGAACCCGCTTGAGGAGGGATTTCTTTGGAGACTTTGATTCTGTTATTCGCTTCCAAAAGTTCCGGATTATTCTTCAAAGCAATGGAAATAAATTCCTTTAACTTTCTCTGGAATTCAACTTCCTCGGCCCACACCTTGGAGCCGGAAATAGCTAACAGCAAAATTGCTGCTAGTAATAAAACTTTACTTTTCATAGGTCCCTCCCGAAAATCTGTCGGAGTGAAGCCGCGGAGCCATGGAGGATTCCTCGGACAAACTCCAACGATCTTCAATAGTTAGCCAAAACAGGCTATATTGGCAATGCTAGGGTATTAAGGAAAAGAAAGTTTTATCTTGGAGGATGGTAAATAGAAATCCTAAGAGGGTCAGGAAGGCAGGGAGATTTTTCCTGGAGTATTTCAAATTGGGTTAAAAAATTGCTCAAATCAGGAGAATCCGAGGTTACAGGGACGGGGCAGGCCGCGCAAAAGTTTTGCGCCTGGCAATCCATCCCATCCATGCTTGGGGGCATTACAGACGCATGGCACACGGAAAAGGAAAGAACCCCTATGAAAATAAATAGGGCAATAAAAGATTTATATTTTACGAGTAGTTTCTGCATGACCAATCTCTAAATATATCTATGTTTCAAATATATACCTTTTCCCTTTGCCGTCAATAGGAGATATTTATTCCTCAGGTTGGATTTAGAGCCGTAACGAGTTGACTCTTCTTTTCTGGCGGGTTTTCATTGGGAACCAAATCAATAAAAAGCCTGCTTTGACACAGACTTATGAACCGTATTGTATTTTGTTGGATCTTAAAATGGTGGAGGCGGGGGGAATTGAACCCCCGTCCGAAAGGTTTCAATCAAAGGCGTCTACATGCTTATCCTCTGTTTTAAATCTCGCCTCGACCCTCTCCCAGAGGCAGGATGAGGTCAAAGCCAGTTTCTAAGAAATCTCGCCCCGTTCAGCCGAAACATCCGAACCGGACCAGTCCGCTAAATGACGTTCGACCAACTCCCCGCAGACATGGGAGAAGCGAACGGTAGCTAACTTATTTTATTAAGCAGCTACTGCTACATCATAATCGTTGGCGATTATGTAAAAGCCGTTTTTTTACGGGCCAACGGCATCCCGTGCATGCAACCCTTGTCTCATTCCTCCCGTCGAATCCAGATCGCCCCCAAAATGGGATGGCCAATTTCCGGTGGTGAGTATTGGTTACTTTTAATATAGCAAGTTTACACTCGTTTGAAAAGAGCCGGGCTCACCCTTTAAACAGCCCCCTCTACTTATTAGATGGAATTGTTTCGTTTAAGATTCCAGCGCGGCCCAAACGGGTTGATTTATCCGTACTTTCTTCTTATGATAGCATCACTTATGGACCCTGCCCGAAAGATTCGCTGCCTCCTTTCCTTGCAATATCACAGCCTCCCGGATGCCCTGGGTGGGGCCTGGGGCTTGACTCAGGAAGTCAACAAGCGGCTGGTCGAGAGGGGGTGGGCGGTGCACCTGATCACCTGCAAACCTGACGATACCCTGCCCGATCATGAGGTGATCGACGGCGTGCATTTTCACCGCATTCGGCTAAAAGACAGCAAGAACGTCGTCAGCCTTTGGCGGGCAATTAGAAAGCGCATCAGCCACATATGCCGGCAAACGTCCCTTTCTCTGGTCCACATTCACAACCCCCTGGTGGGATTTCTGGCTGTTTTGAGTCCCCGGTTGCGGGCCGTTCCCATCGTCACGCATTTTCACAGCTCCTGGCTGGATGAAGAAAGAATCAATCGTCAGGCTCAAAAGCCGTCTGGATTTTTTTCTTCCTTGAAACTGGCATGCCTTCTCAGAGTCATTAAATTCATGGAAGGGCGGTGTTTCAAAATTTCAAAAAGCATATTGTTTTTGAGTGAATATTCGCGCCGGCATTTTTTAAACTATTACTCCAAAAAAAAAGCCCGGTTGCGGGTGATTCCAGGCGGGGTGGATGTGAACGCATTTTATCCTTTGCCGCCGGATCAGGATCGCTCCGCCTTGCGGGAGGCTTTGCAGTTGCCTGTCGATCGTCCGGTTCTGCTCACGGTCCGTCGCTTGGAGGCGCGCATGGGGTTGGAAAACTTGATCCTGGCCGCCGGGCAAATCGTGCGGCGCTCGCCGGAACTGGATTTTCTGATCGTCATGGGCGGCAAGGGATCGCTGTCAGAAACACTGGATGGCCTGGTGAAGCAAAATGATCTGCAAGACCGGGTACGGTTGGTCGGTCTGATTTCCAGGGAAAACCTTCCCGACTACTACCGGTCGGCGGATGTGTTTATCCTCCCCACCCTTGCCATCGAAGGGTTCGGACTGGTCACGGTGGAGGCGCTGGCCAGCGGCTTGCCGGTTCTGGGAACCCCGGTCGGCGGGACTGTGGAAATTTTAAAAAACATCGATGAAAACCTTTTGTTCCCAGGAACCACAACCGAAGCGCTTTCCCACCGCATCGAAAAGTTTTTAAGAGACCCCATTCCTTTCGAAGCCCTGAAAACGCGTTGCCGGGAGCAGGCGGTCAAGGAATATTCCTGGGAGAAAGTGGTGGACCTGATAGAGGATGAGTTTTCCCTGGTTCTGGGGAAATAAAAATGAGTGAACAAAAATTATTTCAAAAATGAAAAAACTCCTTCCTGCATTGGCGATAACGATGGCCGTTCTTCTGGTCTACGGCAACACCCTGTTTCATTCGTTTCATTTTGACGACATTCCCTCCATTCTGGAAAAACCCTGGATTCGCGGGCTCGATAAAATCCCCGAGTTTATTTTCAGTGTCTGGAACCGGCCGCTGGTGATTCTATCCTTAAACATCAACTATGCGATCAGCGGTTTCGACGTGTGGAGTTACCATGCGTTTAATATTTTGTTCCATCTGGCGGCGACCCTTCTGGTTTACCAACTGGCGGGATTGGCTGTGAGGTTGTTTGCCCACACCCATCCTTTCTCATCCTGGAAAGGGAATAATATGCCTTTCCTTTCCGCATTGTTGTTTGGCCTGCATCCGTTGAGCACGCAGTCGGTGACCTATATTTCCAGCCGCTCCTCCATTCTGGTTACCGTCTTTTACCTCGCCTCCCTCATATTTTT
The DNA here is from genome assembly GCA_021604505.1 of Nitrospinaceae bacterium. Classification (NCBI taxonomy): domain Bacteria; kingdom Pseudomonadati; phylum Nitrospinota; class Nitrospinia; order Nitrospinales; family Nitrospinaceae; species Nitrospinaceae bacterium. Next base: position 459,003 of record BQJC01000002.1, read on the forward strand.
TTTCAAGGGTCTGCTAAAGATAAAAGAGGGCGTCTTAACGGGTTCCAGGCAGAAGATTTACACCACCGCACTTTGGGTGGCGTCGGGAATTTGTTTTTTTCTCGGCGTCGTCTCGAAACAGATCATCGTGACCCTCCCGGCCATGTTGTTTGTGTTTCATTTTTATTTTGTATCCTCCGAATCTTTTTTTAAATGGTTTGCCAGACAAGCGAAATGGATGGTTCTGATGGGCTTGCCTTTAATTTCGGCAATCGCATACAAACAATTTTTTGCTGGCGGAGTGGCGTCCGCTTCCCAGGCACCTTTTTCGGCATCCACGTATTTATTGACACAGACGTTTGTGGTCCCATTGGAGTATTTTCGAAAATTGTTGTTCCCGTTTAATTTAAATATTGATATTGATTTTCCAATGATATCTGACTGGTCAAATTGGGCTAACTGGATGGGGGTCGCGGTTTTGCTGGTTTATGCAGGAGTATGTATTCTGGTTTCCGGAAAGAGAGATGCCTCCCTGACCCGGCGATTTGCCGGGTTTGGCATGGCCTGGGTATTGATCGCTTTTCTTCCGACCTCCAGTTTCGTGCCTTTATTGGATGTCGCGGTGGAGCACAGAACTTATTTGCCGATGGTGGGGTTTTCTCTTTTGCTTTCCGGATTGCTGGTTCACGTGGCGCATCAAATTAAAATGCCGGCAGGCGGCTCTTTTCTCTTCAGCGACAAAGGGCGTCTGGTCGTCTGGAGTGGTGCGGTCGTGGTCCTGGTTTGTTTCGCGGCGGGTGTTGTGAAACGCAATGCGGTGTGGAAGGATGAGGTCAGCCTGTGGACCGATGCGAAAAAAAAATCCCCCAACCTGGTTCGTCCATATAATAATCTTGGAGAAGCCTATGACCGCCAGGGGAAATACGATCTGGCGATTGCAGAATTTGAAACCGCGATTCAATTGAACCCCGGTTACTTTTTTGCCTTGAATAATCTTGGCAACGTCTACGGCAAAAACAAAAATTACTCAAAAGCGATTCAATACTTTGAGAAAGCCCTGGTGCAAAAACCGGATTATGCCCCGGCGCATTATAATCTGGCGCGTGCTCAGCACCTGATAGGAAAACCCCAGAATGCCCTTGAATCCTATCGCCAGGCCATCCGCTTCAATCCTTACTTCGAGCAGGCATTTTATAATCTCGCCAACCTGGCCCTGCAGTCCGGCCGGATCGACGAATCCATAAAAAACTTTCTCAGTTTTCTAAAAATGCAACCCGGCCACGCCAGAGCCCGGTTTGGGCTGGGCAATGCGTATGCCATGCAGGGTCAGTTTGACAAAGCCTATGCTGAGTTTCAAAAGTCAGCTTCCCTGGAGCCGACGTTTATTTTTGCGCATGTCAGCATGGCCAATATCCAGGTGCAAAAGGGCAATGTCGATCAAGCGATCGAAATCTATAACGCCGTGCTGTCGAACCAGCCCAGGTTGGCCGGCATTCATAAGAATCTTGGAATGATTTATTTTCAGTTTAAAAAAGATTTAGATAAGGCGGACTTTCATTTCCGGGAGTCCTTGAGGTTGGAGCCCAACCAACCCCAAGCGCCGATCATTCAGGGCATCGTGGCTGATTTGAGGGTGAAAGGATAGAGGGGGACGACCCCTTCTGTTGAAGCCGTTGCGCTCAGCACAGCCTTTCCCGTCAGGGAAACAGGATGCGGGATTTTAGGACGCGGGGGGTGGTGAACCTGAAATGAATGAATTCTATTTTCATGTCGCCCTTGTCGACTTCTGAAAAGGTGCCGTAGGTGGCTTTATCAAAATATTTCAAGGCATCTCCTCCATCTTTAAACCGTTTGATTCCCCGGTCCTCCTCAATCTCGACCGAATGATCCTGCTCTTTGGCGTCCCACAGCCGTCCCCGGACAGCAAAATAATTGTCGAGATCAAAATCTGCTTTCTCAGGGTTCAGCCCTGTATCCAAACCTCTACCAATGATTGCGGTCGTCATGATGGATCGTTCCTTTCTTGCAGGTCATTCTTTGCCCTCCAATTGGATTATAAGGGCTTCGCCGTCATTTTTCATTTTTTGCTCACATTAACCGAAAAAATTTGTAAGGGAAAGTAATTTTTTCCGACCCGGACCGGAATGGAAAAATTGAGTTTATATTTCCCTGGGTGGAGAGAATATAATGAAAACCATGCTCAGCTTTTTTAAGGCCGTGCTTCGCATGGCAAAACCCTGGGTGGCGTGGGTGGCATTGATGATGACCACAAATATGGTCACCCCGATATTTTTCATCGACCGGGTGGAAGCTCAGGTGGTGTTGATCACTACGATGGCAAGCGCCGCTCTCATGGTGTTGATTTTTGCAAAAAAAGGCTTTGTTCGTCTCCTGGGCCTGGGCCACGTTCTTTGGGTGCCGATGATTTTTTGGCTGCTGACAAGGGTCGGCCTGGCATCTCCGGTGACGTGGTTTGAAAAGTGGATTGTTGCTGTCATCGTTGTCAGCGGATTGTCGGTGATCATCGATGCGGTTGATGTCATCCGCTACGCAAGAGGCGAACGGGCGCCTACAGTGCCCTTCCACTCGTAACCGAAAGAATCACCGAAAGCGCATCCTGCTTTCAAGGGTGAGCACCCCCCGCGACATCAGCAGAGTGAGGATCAAGTAGGTCAAGGCCACATAGGTGTAAGTCTCAAAATAGTTGAAATGCCGGGTGGCGTATTCGTTCCCGATGCGCAAAATATCGGTGATGGCGAGGACGGAAACCAGACTGGTGTCTTTTAACATCCCAAGCGTCTGATTGCCGATGGCAGGCACGATGGTGCGCATCGCCTGCGGCAGAATGATCTGGAACATGGCCTGTCGTTCGGTCATTCCCAGACTGCGAGCGGCTTCGCCCTGCTCTTTGGGAATGGACTCGATACCGGCCCGGAACACATCCGCCATATAAGCCCCGTAACACAGCCCGAATCCAAGAACCGCGGCGGCGAATGCCGGGATGTGAAGATATTGTCCAAGAGCGTAATAGACATAAAACAGCAGAACCAGCAAAGGAATGCCGCGCAGAATCTCGGTGTAGAACGATGCCGCGATTTGAATTCCCCGGTAACGGGAAAGTTTTCCAAACGCTACCAGGAGCCCCGCGAAAATGGCGGACGCACTGCCTAACAAAGTAACTGCAAGAGTGTATAAGATTCCCTGCGGAAGGAGAGGGAGCAGTTTCAGATAATCTTTCGCTGCGCTTTCGGGGAGAAACGTATCCCTGGCCGGTAGATATACCAGGAATAAAATACTTCCTGCAACGGCGATGTTCCACGCCCAGTGCTGGGGGCTTGTGGAAAGGGTTGAAGGTTTCTTTCGACTCGCTTTAATTTTTTGCAGATCGAGATCCATACGCTACGGCCCCGTATGAGTGGAGTTTAACTCTGGCACCTGCGCGGCGGCTCCCAGGTCCCATTTGGCGTGCAGTTTTTCCACGGTGCCGTCTTTTAGAAGATCCGTCAACGCCGCATTGACCTTGGCCAGCAGTTTTGTGTCTTCTTTTCGAAAAACGATTCCGTAATGTTCCTCAGTGAGAATTTCTCCCACCATCTTGATCTTCTTGAAGTAATCCTTCTGCTGATTTTTGTAATACAGCGTTCCGGTGCTCTCACCCAAAACCGCATCGACTTCTCCATTGATGAGATCGGTCACCGCGTGGCCGTGGATGTCATAACCCTTTTTCTTAAGAGCCGGGTATTTTTCTAGATAAAAATAGGCTGTCGTTCCTCGTTGCGCACCGGCGATGAGGTTTCGGTCGCTTAAGTCCTCAACCGAGCGGATGCCTTCCATGTCTTTCCGCACCACAAGCGCCAGACCGCTTTTAAGATAGGGAATGCTGAACGCCATCCTCTCCTTTCGTTCTTCGAGAATGGTGATGGAACTCATCACCAGATCGAACTTGCCGGTGATCAGCCCGCCGAACAAACCCGGAAAGGCCACCGAGATGATCTCGACCTCAAACCCTGCCCGATCGGCAATGGCTTGTATGAGGTCCGGCTCGAATCCGGTCAATTGGTTCCGGTCGTTGATAAACGCCATGGGAATAAGATTGGTGTCTGTGGCCATGATGATTTTTTGTCTCGACGAGGATTCTTCGCTCTGCTTTTCTCCGCATCCTGGCCAGAAAAATGAAAAAGTCAGTAAGAAGAAAAGCGCAGGAATTTTTCCGGAACAAACAGTCTTGATCAACTGGTTCATCTTGGGTCCTTTCGGGCGTATTCAATCCTTGAATTGCATGACGTCTTTTGCCGAGAACAGGATTTCCACCCGGTCTCCAGTGTCCAATGGGGTAAATTTATCCTGCCCCGAATCGTGCGGGACGGATACAGTGCACATTTGCCGGTTTTCCAATTTGGTTTGATACTGGGTTTGGTTTCCCAGAAAAGTTTTTTCGGCGATGAGAGCCTTCACGCGGTTATACGATGGTCCCATTGTCCTTTCCGAATGAAAAAACATTTTCTCCGGCCGGATGAAACAGGAAACCGCCTTGCCGGGCGGGTAATCTGACCTGGGTTCACAATTGATTTTGACGCCGCCTCCCAGTGCGACGACGGTATGATCGGCGTTTTGCCGTTCGACCTTGCCGGAAAACCGGTTCACAGCCCCTAAGAACCCGGCGACGAAGGGCGACTTTGGGTGATTATATAAATCGGCAGGGGCGCCCACCTGCAAAAGCCGGCCCTCCTCGAGGATACCCATGCGATGGGCTAGGCCCATTGCCTCTTCCTGATCGTGGGTGACGAACAGGAAGGTGATGCCGAGAGTTTTTTGCATTTCCCGCAATTCTTCACGCAAACTCTGCCGAAGACCGGCGTCCAAAGCGGAAAGCGGTTCATCCAGCAGAAGGATTTTAGGCCGGTTGATGATGGCGCGGGCGATGGCGACCCGCTGCGATTCTCCTCCGCTCAGCCGGCCCGGGTAAGCGTCGCGCAATGGAGTGAGACGGGTGATCTCCAGGATCTCAGCGATCCGTCGTGCGATTTCTGGTTCTGGCGTTTTGCGGATTCTTAATCCCACGGCGATGTTATCGTAAACCGACATGTGTGGAAACAGGGCGTGGTTTTGAAAAATGAAGCCCACCGGTCGTCGTTCTACGGGTAAGGGGACGACATCTTTACCGTCGATTAAAATGGCTCCGCGGTCCGGTTTCTCGAATCCGGCCAGCAGTCGAAGCAGGGTGGTTTTACCGCAACCACTTCGGCCCAGCAGGATGAATCGTTCGCCGGCTGAGATTTCAAGAGACACCTCCTCAATAACGGTGTTTCCGGAGAAAGATTTTGAAAGAGACTTTAGATGAACCATAATCCGCTTAAGTGAAAAAGGTGTTTGGGCTCATGGTCATCGTTTCGCCAAAAGGAGAAATGGTTTTCCGATGAACCCCGGCTAGCGATGTGAAATGTTAAAAGCTTGCAACCAGACGGCATTTTATATAAATTTGCCCCTCGATGACACCTCAAACGCTGGATAGCGGAAAAGCTTAATAAGGGAGAAGGAATGCGAGTATTGATCATTGGCGGAGGAGGCCGGGAACACGCCCTGGCCTGGAAGATCGGACACAGTCCAAAGGTGGAAGAGGTCTTTTGTGCGCCGGGCAATGCCGGGACCACTGAGGTGGCGATTAATGTAGATATCCCTGCCGACGATATCGACCGCCTGCTCAAATTTGCTCTGGAAAAAAAAATCCACCTCACGGTGGTGGGGCCGGAACAACCGCTGGTGCTGGGAATTGTCGACCGGTTCCGGGAAAAGGGCTTACGAATTTTTGGTCCGACTGCCGAAGCTGCTGAACTGGAGGGCAGTAAAGTGTTCTCTAAAGATCTGATGAAAAAATACGGCATTCCCACCGCCAAATATCATGCTTCTACCTCCGCCGAAGAAGCGCTGGATTACGCGAAAAAAAGTGAAGGGCCGTGCGTGATTAAAGCAGACGGACTGGCGGCGGGCAAGGGCGTCATCATTTGCAAAACATCCGCCGATGCGGTTAAAGCCATCACTTCCATCATGGTCGACAAAAACTTCGGCGAAGCCGGAGCCACCATTGTGAATGAAGAGTTTTTAGAAGGGCAGGAAGTCTCGTTGCTGGCGTTTACCGACGGTAAAACGGTGTTGCCGCTGGACTCGGCCCAGGATCACAAGGCTGCGTACGATGGAGATAAAGGGCCGAATACTGGAGGCATGGGCGCTTATTCGCCCGCTCCAGTGTTCACCGAGGCTCTGCGCCGACAAGTCATGGAAACCATCATGATTCCGACAGTGGAAGCCATGCGAAAAGAAGGTCGACTTTATCAGGGCATCCTGTACGCAGGGCTGATGCTCACAGCAAGCGGACCCAGGGTGTTGGAATTTAACGCCCGATTTGGCGACCCAGAAACACAGCCGCTTCTCATGCGTATGGAGAGCGACATTGTTTCCCTCTTTGAAGCCTGCATCGACGGAACCCTGGATAAAGAGAAGGTGGAATGGAAACCGCAATCGGCGGTGTGCGTGGTGATGGCGGCTCACGGCTATCCCGGCTCCTACGAAAAAGGCAAAGCGATTCTCGGCTTGGAGGCGGCGGGGGAAATCCCCGATGTGGTGGTGTTTCACGCCGGGACAAAGTCGTCCGCAAAAGAAGTCCTCACCAACGGCGGCAGGGTTATAGGCGTTACCGCCCTGGGAAATGATACGAAATCCGCTATCGCCAGTGCTTATCGTGCGGTGGATAAAATTTCATGGGACGGGGTGCATTTTAGGAAGGATATCGGCGGGAAAGCGAAGTGATCTCCGTAAGATTATAAATCATAAATAAGGAACCCGAATTAAATATTCCCGCTCAGGAATATTTAAAGGTGTATTGCGGTTAAATTACCATATTATTCCCGATCGGGAATAATAAACTTGATTTTTGCTTGGATCACCCTTAATATTACCGTACGGTAATATTAAGGGTGATGATAATGAAATCCACACCAGAACAAATTGGCAAGCTGATCAAGGAAACGCGCAAAAGCCTGAACCTGACTCAGAAGGATTTGGCACTTACGTCCGGGACGGGGTTGCGTTTCATCATTGACCTGGAAAAGGGCAAGCCCACCTGTCGGCTCGCAAAGGTGTTGACCGTTCTTCATACCCTGGGGATTCGCCTGACGTTCACTCCTCCACCCGTAGTCAGGCAGAAGTAAGTCATGGCCAGCACTCTTGATGTTTATCTCAACAATAAATTAGTTGGCCATCTTATTCAGGATGATGATGGTCAGATGGGTTTCGATTATTCGAAAAACTGGCTGAAAGATCCTTTGGCTGTTCCCATATCGCATTCGCTTCCACTGAGGGAGACGGCTTTCTCACGGAAAGAATGCAGAGGATTTTTTGCGGGCATTTTGCCTGAAGAGAATAAGCGGAAAATCATTGCCGGTAATCTCGGAATCAGCGCTCAAAACGATTATGCCCTGCTGGAACAGATTGGCGGAGAATGCGCCGGGGCTGTGACGTTTGTTCCGGCGGGAGAGCCACTCCCTGAAAAAAACTACAGCTACCGCAGTTTGAATGAAACGGAACTGGCAGATATACTCACAGCATTGCCACGCCGTCCGTTGATGGCTGGTGATGAAGGGGTGCGCCTTTCTCTCGCTGGAGTCCAGGATAAAATTGCCGTTCATGTTAATGGCGATAAAATTTTCATACCCCTTGGCGGCGCTCCCAGCACTCATATTCTGAAACCTGCTATCGAACGTTTCGAAGGGGTCGTCTTTAACGAAGCTTATTGCATGAAATTGGCAACCAAGGTTGGTTTGTCTACTGCCAAGGTAGAAATACGTCACGTGGACGGGATTGATTACCTGTTGGTAAAACGCTATGATCGCAAACCGGTTCCTGTTCCGCCCCATTTAAGTGTATGGCGTATTTTGATCAATTCTTATGCCAGGCGTCTGCATCAAGAGGATTTTTGTCAGGCTCTTTCCATTCCACCAGAAAAAAAATATCAGAGCGAAGGAGGGCCATCTTTAAAGCAGTGCTTTGAATTATTACGAGATGTTTCATCAGTTCCCGCGGTTGATCTTCGGTATTTTCTTGATGGAGTGATTTTTAATGTCTTGATAGGTAACAACGATGCCCATGGCAAGAATTTTTCGCTACTCTACCAGGAGAGGGAGACCTTGCTAACGGGAGGTGAGGGAATAAGATTAGCTCCGCTTTATGATTTGGTGAGCACTGTTTATTACCCTGATCTCACCAAAAAAATGGCTATGAAGATTGGTGGTGAATATGTATCAGATAAACTTGTCCCTAGGCATTTTGAAAAACTAGCGGAGGAAGCCGGTTTGGCCAAACCGATGGTTGTCAGGCGTGTACCGGAACTAGCGGAGGAAGTGCTTGCCGGTCTGGCGGAAATTGAAATTGATCATGAAGTGGTTTGCAAACTAATCACACTCATCAAGGAGCGATGTGAATTCTTTATCAATCGTTTCAAGGCATGAGAAGGCAGTCTTGGGGGTGAAATTTCCCCCGGCCGTGAGCCGTCGGTCGTGGACCGTCAGTCCAATTGCGGTTCCTTGATGTCTTCGACCTTATCCATTTGTTTATCGAAGAGTTTGTGTGACAAAAACCACGACCCCCACGAGACGATCACTACCGTCGCGATGCCGATGGTACCCCACAGCCCGACATTCCCGGAGCTCGATATGCCCCTTAAAAAAACAAATGCGCCGAGCGGCAGAGCCATGATGAAGCCAAAGCAGGTGAGAAGCATGGAGCTTCGCGCGTAATACTTGGGCCTGACGTCAATATTGAGCTGGCCGAGGTATTTCTGATTTTCCGGTTCGGCGGCGTCTAAAAGCAGGACCTCCCCTTCGCATTTTGGACAATACTGTCCCCCCCAAAACGCGTTTTTGCATTGCAGACAAAATTTAACCATAATGATGATATTCCTTTTAAGGTGGATTTAGGATACCCTATTTCCACTCGCAGGATCAATTGAGATTCATTTTTACCTATGCCCGAAAGTAAATACATATTGTTGACCCACGGGGGAGCGGGGTCAAAAGAAGAATATCAGGACGGCACCCTGCGCGCCGCTCAATTGGGTCTTGAGGTATTGCAATCCGGCGCGACTCTTACGGATTCCCTGTGCCGGGCAGTGGCTGCGCTGGAGGACGATTCAAGGTTCAACGCCGGTGTGGGTTCGCACCCCCGCTCCGACGGGTCCGTGCAAATGGACGCGGCGGTGATGGACAGTCACGGTGAATTTGGCGCCGTTGCGGCGATGGAGGGGTTCAAAAACCCCATTCACGTGGCGCACGCCGTGACCCGTACCCAATACAAGGTTCTTGCAGACCGGGGAGCGGCGCAATTTGCGAAAAAAGCCGGGTTCGAAACCCTGTCACCAGATCAGGTCATGGCCCGAGGCATGGATTTTTCGACCGGCGAGGGGACGACCGATACGGTCGGTTGCGTCGCCACCGATGGCAACAGCTTTGCCGCCGGGCTCAGTACCGGAGGCATTAGCGGCGCATCCCCCGGCAGGGTGGGCGATGTACCCCTGATCGGGTGTGGTTTGTACGCCGGATCGGCGGGAGCGGTTGCCGCCACGGGGGACGGTGAGACCATCACCATGCATCTCACAGCGATTCGCGCCTACCAGATGTTGGAGCGGGGAGATCAGCCTGAAAAGGTCTTGGAAGAGGTGCTTCATTGGTTCCATCCGACCAAAGATGCGTTTGGATTGATTCTGATCAGTGACGATGGTTTTGCGGCAGGCAGTAACCGCACCATGGCCTGGTCCGTTTTAGAAGGAAATTAACACGTTATCCAGTTGATCTTTTTCGGTAAAAGCGGTTAAATAACTCCCTTCCATCCCACCCAGAAAGCCAGCGTAGCTCAGGGGTAGAGCAACTGATTCGTAATCAGTAGGTCGGCGGTTCAATTCCGCCCGCTGGCTCCAGTAAAACAAAGGGTTACCGGATTTCCTTCCTACCGATTTTCTTCAACTATGATAATTTTTCTAGGACCGCTACTTTGAAGTACTCCCAAAAACCCCACTTTCTGAAGAGGTCTATTCTAAATACGATCCCTCGAAAGAACGTTTTCGTTCCCAAAATTATCAAGATGATTTAAGATTGCAAAAATTGAAACGATCTCCGTGAATCACACATATTGACCACAATCGCATGGCACATATTATTCGCTATAGATAGAAATCCATAAACCGACAACCTCATTTGGTTATTGGCTTCGATAGGTATACAAAAAAATTACAGAACTAAAAACTATCAAACTCATGGAAGGCACCATTTTATAAAAAGGGTTTTTTACTCTTAAATGGGTTAATACAGCCGCAACCATCAATACCGTTATCCCAGACGCACCTAAAAGGACAACATTTATGTCACTGCTGTAGAGCATCAAAGCGAAGGATAATTTTAATATCCCGACCAGATCCCTTAGCCAGGCAGGTAATTCATATAGCTTAAATTCCTCAATAATGTTCTGGTATCTTACAACCCAAACAAAAAAAATAGAAGCAGCAATTAAAGCTTTAAGAGCATAAATAGCACTCGCTATATAAATCACGCTGATCTCCTTAATTAAAATTTTAACTATCTGAAAACAGAAATGATGTGTTTGCAGATTTTCAATTAAAATTTGCTCGCTATAACGGGAAGATTAATTAGACCCCTCTATATTCATTTGATGCGGCACTTTTTTTTTCACAGGGCACACCTGGGTTGAGCCCGCACTCATGCATTTTCAACAACTCCGATTCTAAAATCCTTTTATTTCCTTTGGCTAATCGCCGTGCCGAATAAAACTGTTTGGTGGCTTTCTCATGTTGCCCCGATTTATGAAAGCTTAAAGCCAGGTTGAAATATAAAATTCCCTGGCCCGGATCCCTTAATTGCTGCGCCAAATTCAAAGCCTTTTTAAATTGTTCAATTGCTTTTTCGAAATGGCCCTGTTGATAAAGTTTGATACCCTGTCCATTGATTTGACCGATCTCAAGGTCAAAGCTCTTAGAGCCTTCCACTTTTGGAAGCTGGATTGGGATTTCATTTTCACCCCAGGCCGGTCCGATAAAAATCATCAACAAGCATCCAAAAATAAAAGTCACATTAAATAATTTTTTTAAACTTGGTATTTTCCTTATTACGTTATTTGTTTTCATTGTTTCACCGTCCAATATTTACTTTCCATGCATAAACGGAGTAATGCTCTCTTTCGATTCAAAAATTCCCCAGCGCCTTCACTGCCCTCACTGCGTTTTTTGCTTTGATTCGTCAAATCTTTACAAGCCTGCAAGTCTTTAAGAAAGACCTGTTCCCCTTTTTTCTTTAGGTCCATATAGGCCTGGTAGTTTGATTCTGTCTGGCATCCTGAAACCCAAATTATAATGAATATGTGAAACATTATTTTTGGCAATGACATTTTCTTAATTTAAATTGTTCGTTAAAAATATCAGCAGAATCCATATCCATAACTTGCCGCATGTCTTCCAGTGAAACCAGGAGACCTGTCAAATAAAATTTTGATAATCGAACATTATATGAATACGCCAAATATCAGGCAGGTTCTTCCGATAAGGACCGAATATAATGAATCAGTTGCCAGATTTTTTTGTCCGACAGATAAGAATAAGCCGGCATGGAAGTTCCTTTAGAACCATTTTTAATGATCCAGAACAACTGTCCATCTGAAACTTGATCCATAATCGGTTTGCAGGTGAAATTTCTGGGTCTGGGATTCATATTAGGAGCCATGGCCCCCTTGCCATTTCCTGCCATGCCATGACAATGTTTGCAGGCAAGAGGTTTTGCCTTGATATGAGCAAGAACTTTACCTTTTTTCACAAAGCGCGGTTCTTTTCGCAGCGGGTTTACTTTTTCCAGATAGTCCTTGGGGGCGGTAACGGTTTTTCTTTTTTGCGGACAAACCCCCGAAGGTTCTTTATTCCCTGCCAAAGAATCACTCGTGAAATTGAGGAGGAGAGCTACTAAAACAAATGCAATGAGCATTGAACCTATTTTCATAACGGCACCTTCCTGATTATCATTTTCCTTCAATAGTATTTAGAAGACTGCGATACTCCCGATTGTCGGGATCACCCTCAATCGCTTTTTTAATTTCGGCTCTGGCTTCTTTATATTTTTCCGCCCCTATTTGAATGAGTGCCTGCATATAAAATGCACGGGCCTGTATTTTGGAATCGCTTTCCACGTCACGCGCACATCGGAAACCCAATCCAACCCCATAGGAGTTATTCATCGGATCATTCCAGAAACGATGAGTCGTGGTGATGCTTTGTGACGGAGCGAACCAGGACCCTCCCCGGATGACTTTCTTTTTCCCGGATGCCCGTTGGTTTAAATAGGTTCCAGTGACGCCAAGTCCAGCGCCTATTTGCGGTCCTGCGGGGTTGCGAATGTCTTTCGAAGTTTTATAATAATTCGGGTCATACCAGTCCTGAACCCATTCGAAAACATTTCCGGCCATGTTATAGACGCCATAATAACTTTTCCCTTCCGGGTGGGAATCAATGGGTGCCGTAATGTGCTTTTGACCCGTTTTACCTTTGGCAAAATTCGCCTTGCTGTAATCCAGTACATTACCCCAGGGGTAGATGGAGCCCGCGGGTCCACGCGCTGCTTTCTCCCATTCCGCCTCCGTCGGCAGTCTTTTGTTAGCCCAGTGGCAATAGGCATTGGCGTCGTACCAGTTCACTCCCGTTACCGGTTGGTTGGGTTGGTTTAATTGGCGGTGATCCCAATAGGCTGGGGCGGAATAATCTGTGGCTTGGATGAATTCCGTGAACTGGGCATTTGAAACTTCATACTTGTCGATGTAATAGGCGCTTAGATAAATCATTTGTGCCGGACCTTCATCGTCGAAGGCATCTTTTGATGCTTCATACCTGGTTTCTTTGGCCGGGGACGGTTGTTTGCTTTCGTCCCCGACAGGAGCTTTGTCGATCCCGCGCATAAAACCACCAGGATGGATCAGAACCATGTTTTCTGGTGCAGAGGAATCCGCGGCCGCGGCAATGGGCAGGCAAGTGCCAATGAAGATCGCCGAGAGAATTGAAAAAAGAATTTTGGTTTTATATATTGTTGAATGCCACTTCATGAGTGCCTCCTGAAGCCTGATTGGTTTAAAAGTATTTAATCTACTTGGCACAACGAAAACCGATGCCATCGGTCTTAAGCGCGAATCCGCCTTTCCCTCTTGAAGCCGGTCGTACATCCCCTATGAAGCTGTGCCAGGAGCCCCCTTTGATGACTTTCAAAATTCCTGTGTCCGGGCCTTGCGGATTTTTATTGGAGGCCCTTGTGTAATAATCCGGGGCGTACCAGTCGCGCACCCATTCGCGAACGTTACCCGCCATGTCTTGAACTCCGTATGGAGAGGATGTTTCGGGAGTTGACCCGACCTGCCAAAGTGTCTGGGTTCCTTTCCAGTTTCGTAAAAAATTTACCGTTTCATTTGATGGAGGCTCAAAGCCCCACGGGAAAATCAATCCTTGTTCTCCCCGCGCCGCTTTTTCCCATTCTGCTTCGGTAGGCAGTCGTTTTCCTGCCCAGCGGCAATAATCGACGGCGTCATACCATGTCAGCTGAACCACCGGTAAATTGTCGACGCCTGATTCTTCCGAGAGTAATTTGTCCCCATATGGGTTCAGTGGTTCTTTACGGTCGGTGGCATGGATGAATTTCAGATAACGTTTGTTGGTCACTTCATGGGCATCGATCGCGTAGGTATCGAGGTATACCTTTCTCTGAGGTCGCTCGTCAGGTCTTCCCTCCTCCTGTTTGCTGCCCATCAAAAACACCCCTGCCGGAACCGAGATCATTTCAACGGAATCATTCTGTAATGCGCCATTAGATTGGGCATAAACCGGGGCTTGGAAGTTGAAACCGGCCGAAATCAGGACTAGCAGAATGGTCAACTTTGAAACTCTTGTTGCGGATTTCATTTTTTTGGCTCCTGACTTTCGGTGATGACTTTGCGGGAGATTTGTATGATTTGCTTGACCAGTTTGTCGGTATGTTTCCTATCCCCTCTTTCTTCCGCTTCATAAGCCTGGGCAAGAAGGGTGCGCGATTTATGAAGGTTCATTTCTAATTCTGTCTGGATCGCGGGAGAAGCAAGGGTTCCACCCAATGCCCCATGATGATAGATTTCCCAAGCCTGCTCTACGGCCATCCGGGCCTCAGCTGTCCTGCTGACGGAGTTTTCTTTATTTAAATCTTTGGCGAACCCGGACACCGGAATGCTGAAAAATATAATTACCCAAAGAAGTAAACATCCGGTTAAAGCTGATTTATTTGAATAATGAATGGTTTCTTTCATGAGTCGTTTTCCCGCTAATATTTAATGTGACGTTGCTTTTTGGATTAAAGAGGAGGGGGGGTATCCCCTCCTCTTTAATAAAACTTAAAAAGTTATAGTTACCGAATCTGCTTTTGAATCATCTCTTTTACCTTCAGATATTCAGGATTCACGGTATCCATGCTCAAGGCCTTAGAGATGGACTTCATCGCCTCGGAATACTTTTCTGCACCCATGTTGATGAGAGCGTCCATGTAATGAGTGCGTGCTTGAAGACTGGGATCGTCTTCCACAGAACGCGCACAGCGAAAACCAAGACCAACCCCGTAGCTGTTGTTCATGGGGTCGTTCCAAAACCGATGGGTGTTGGTTACGCTTTCCGCCGGGGCATACCAGGAACCGCCGCGGATGACTCGTTTTTCACCCGTCGCATAACGGTCCACATAGGTCCCTGTCGCACTCAGGAAAACCCCTTCCCTGGGGCCCGTCGGATTAACCATCTCCTTGGTGGTTTTGTAATAGTTGGGGTCGTACCAATCCTGTACCCATTCAAAAACGTTTCCTGCCATGTTGTAAGCTCCATAAGGGCTTTTGCCCTCCGGGAAGGAACCAACATTGGCGGTGTACTCCTGCTTGCGGCCAAAGTTTGCTTTGGATGAGTCCAGGTCGTTTCCCCACGGATACTTGTATCCTTCCGGACCGCGTGCCGCCTTTTCCCATTCCGCTTCCGTCGGCAGTCGTTTGTTGGCCCAACCACAATAAGCGGTGGCATCATGCCAATTGACTCCACTGACCGGTTGTTCGGGTTTGTTGCGACGATGATCGTCCCAATAGGCTGGAGCAGGGTGTCCCGTGGCTTTAATAAATTCTCCGTACTGCTTATTGGACACTTCGTACTTGTCTAGGTGGAAAGCATCCAGTAAGACATGGCGTGCGGGGCCTTCGTCATGAAAAGCTTCACGGGAAACACGGTATTTGAGTTGTTGCTGTCTAGACATTTTTTCTGTTTTCGGTTTCACTTCTTTATCCACACCCATGAGAAATGATCCTCCAGGGACCAAGACCATATCTTCAGGGGATTCGCCCGCCCAGGTGGCCGAGGCGCCAATCATGGTTGTCACGGCCAATGCCCCTAAGGTTGTTTTAATAAATTGTTTTGTTTTCATTTTTAATACTCCCTAATTTTAGGATTAAAATTATTAAACCTACTTTTTCACGTGCACCGTAATGGTGGCGCTGAGAGGTGGGTTGTAAGGCACATGGTTACCTTGAGCGAATAAGGTGGTGATGGTGTGTTTGCCTGGCGAGAGAGTTAAGTCTTTGCAGGCTGATCCGTCCTCCATATGAATATGGTTTTCGTCTTTTTCGATGGGTTTACTCAGATCGGAGGGCAGATCGACATCGATCAATAAATGATGATGACCTTTATTTTCGTTGATGCCATTTTTTGCAGGTTCCACCCAAACACCGAAAGGCTCCATACATACCTTGACGGGATTAGTTACGCTGGAATTATTGGCGGGTCTTACGATATCAACCGCTTTATATTGAATGGGAGCTCCGTAGTCGGCAAAGGAGCTGGAAGCCGGGGTGAGAAAAAGAAAAGCCATGAACCACTTGCCGATGTATGGGTTTAAATTTTTGTGTTTCATATTGTTGTCTCCGAAAATATTTGATTTTTTGTTGTCAGCATTCTCATGCCCTCACCTCTTCTGTATAATGCTTGTTTAATGTTTTGTTCATAGTTTTGCGCATCTGTTTATAGTTTGTCAACTATTTTATTTAAAAACATTTTACAAACTATAAACATTTGGTTAGTATTGCATCTATGAAAACGTTCAGAATCAATCAGGTGGCAAGAATCACGGGTCTTTCAAAGGAAGTTCTTCGGGTGTGGGAAAAACGGTACCGGTTGCTGTCCCCGGAAAGGGGCCCGAACCGCTACCGTCTCTACAATGAGCAAGATATTGATTTGTTGAAGTTTTTGGTTGAGGAAATTAAACAGGGCCAATCGATTGGCGAACTGGCCTCGTTGGGGAAAGATGAAATTCTGGCTCGTGTGAGGGAGAAGGGGAAAAAAGAACCGGAATCATTGCCCAGGGATCAAATATTGGTGGAGCTGGAAAAATATTTATTGCCGCTGGACCCATTAGCTTTTGAAAAAAGACTTAATGACTTAATGGTCTTATCGCCTTTTGAGGAGGTCTTTAAAAGGATTCTCGTGCCCCTACAAATCCGGGTGGGGGAACTCTGGTTTGAGGACAAGCTGGATATTTCGATCGAGCACTATGTTACGGCGCAGGTAAAACAAAAACTTTTTACCGCCATTAATATGATTGGTATCGAGCAACATGGGCCGAAAGTTTTGATTGCCTGTCCACCCTGGGAGCTCCATGAAATAGGAGCTCAAATGATTGCCTATTTTTGCGCAACTCGAAAGGGTCGGGTGATTTTTCTTGGTGCTAATTTACCCTTGGCAAATTTAATTCATTTTTGCTCCCAGACAAAACCGGATGTTGTCATATTATCCTGCACTTCAGACATCAGCGAAAATAAAGCCAGGGCTTTTTTTACGGAGTTATCCCATAAAATTTCGACCCACAAATGCCCGGTTTGGGTTGGAGGACAGGGAATAAGGAGCGTGGAGCCGGCTTTCGAAAAAGCAAAAATCAAAATCGTAAACGGCTTAGAGGATCTGGAGAAACTACTAGGTGAACTGGCATCCCGGCAATTATTCTAGTATTGATTAAGAACCTGGTGGCTTCGAATTTTCAAAATTTATATTGTTGTATAGGATCGTCTAATGGACAAACTTTGGATAGGAATCAGCAGTTGCCTGCTGGGCGAAAAAGTCCGGTGGAACGGTGACCACAAACAAAACTTGTATGCCAAGGAGGTATTGGGCAGGTTTTTTGACTATGTCCCGGTATGCCCTGAAGTTGAAGTCGGAATGGGAGTGCCGCGCGAGACGGTCCATTTAGCGGGAGACAAGGATTCTCCAAGAATGATTGGAACGAAAACAGGAACCGACTGGACACAAAAAATGATCCGGTTCAGCGCCGGCAAGGTTCGAGAACTTTCTTCTTATGGCTTGAGTGGTTTTATTTTCAAGAAAGGGTCCCCCTCCTGCGGCATCGAACGCGTATCGCTATATACTGAATCCGGGAATAAGGCAAACTCCATGGGGCAGGGGCTGTTTGCCAGATCATTTATAGAGAAATTCCCTTTGATTCCTGTGGAGGAAGAGGGTCGATTGAACGACTTCAAAATCCGGGAAAACTTTATCGTCCGTGTGTTCAGTTATCACCGCCTGCAAAAATTATTTAAAGAAGGGTATTCGAGAGGGGCACTGGTAAACTTTCATACCCGACACAAGTTTTTGCTTTTATCCCATAGTAGAAAGCATTACGACACATTGGGCCGGCTGGTCGCCGAGGCCAAAAAGTTGAGCCCAGGGGAGATAAGATCTCGTTATAGCGAAATTTTTATGGAAGCGCTGACTTTTCGGTCAACGGCGAAAAAAAATACAGATGCACTGAAGCACATTCTGGGATTTTTAAAAAAGAACCTGACAAAAGAAGAAAAAAGGGACATCCTCTCGAATATCGAAGACTACCGGAACGAATTAGTCCCTTTGATCGTTCCCATCACTTTGCTTCGACATCATGTAAAAAAGTACGACATCACTTATCTTCTCGACCAGGTATATCTGAATCCACATCCCAGGGAACTGATGCTCAGGAATCATGTTTAAAATATTTTAAAGTCCATCCTGGCTAAACGGTAGCGCAAATCTTCAGGTTGCGATTTCAGCTACGATAAAACCACGTGCTTATCTTTAGTAAAATGAAGTGATTGAGAAAATTTTGTGATTTTTCTGCGCCTGATTCTTTTAATCAAATTTCCATAATTTTTTAACTCATCCATTCGACGCCAAATAATTAAGACCAGCCACACACTCCTGGCAGGATATTTGAGGGTTCTCGATTAAAAACTTGCAGGCCTTCAGCCATTATCCGCAACTTCCATTCCCTCGACAAATTTCTCAATATTTCAACATTTCTTAAAGGGGAAGTTCCGCTAAAAGAGTTTATTTCCCGAACATCGAAAACCCTTGAAAATCCCCCCCTTTTTATCGGAATTGTTACAAAACAACCTGTCGACCGGCATTTATCCAATTGATTTTTTGGGGTTTATCGCTTATCTTGAAAATATCCCTATATCTGAATATATCCTCTAATTTTGAAAAAATTAGTTTGCGAGCTTTGTCTTGAGGTTTCAGGGAGGGGAACAAAGGACTTCACGGGAATTCGCTGAAAAGAAAGCTTTTTCAATGAAAAGTTGATTCTTTGGCCAAAGTGTTTTCAATCCAACTTTTTTAAAAGACAAAAGAAAATGGCGTTTTCTAAATTTAAAATAACAGTATTTATTGTTGTCCTTATTCTTTCTGCAGTGGTTTTCAAGTTGACCTATGGGTATCAAAAAAACCTCTGGGAAAAAGAATTTATCAATCAAGCCGAAAAAACGACTCTGACTTTAAAAAATAAAATAGAGGTCAATGAAAGAATCCTTTTGAATATCGTTTCATTTTATGGGGCCTCCGAAGAAGTCAACCGCGAAGAATTTAATGCATTTGTTTCCCCTATTTTTGAAAAAAATAAGTTCATTCAAGCCCTGGAATGGATACCCCGTGTTTTTGACAACCAACGAATAAAATTTGAAAACCAGGTAAAAAAAGAAGGCTTCCCGAACTTTCAAATAACCGAACGTTTTAAGGAAGGATCCATAACACGGGCAGACTCTCGCCCTGAATACTACCCGGTAAATTTTGTAGAACCTTTTATGGGTAATGAAGCGGTTCTGGGTTTTGATTTGGCAAGCAACCCGAAACGTCTGGAAACGCTCATTGCTTCGAGAGACTCAGGTAAGATTTTAGCCACGAAAAAAGTCCGGTTGGTTCAGGAAGAAAAAGAACAGTCAGGGGTTTTGATTTTTGCTCCCTTCTATGGAAGCCCCAAGATACCAAAAACCACCGAGGAAAGAAGGGAAAAAATATCAGGGTTTGTTTTAGGTGTGTACCGCCTTGGAGATATGTTTAATAACATAATCTCTCCCTATCTTGATAAAGGAATGAATCTGCTCGTTTTCGAAGAAAAGGGAATGTCCGGCAAGAATATAATTTTCGGGCAACACAACGCAAACAGCTTTTTAGAACTAAAAAAGGAAATAGAATTTTCCGGCCGCAATTGGACGGTCGTTTTACAGGCAGACGCCAGTTTTGGAAAAGGAATCGATAAAAGTCTACCCATGATAAGCTCCGCGGCGATTATTTTTCTATCGGTATTTGTTTTCATAATTTTAGAATTGAATCGCTCCCAGACTGAAAAAATTGAGAGTGAAGTTCTCTTACAAGCCCAGGACCTCACAGAAAATAAAGCAAGGTTGAAAGAGGCTGTCGATCCCGCCAATGATGCGATGTTCACTTTTGACGAAACAGGCGGTATTAAGTCTTTCAATCCCGCAGCAGAACGCCTCTTTGGATATCAACCATCGGAGGTCCTGAACCGGAACTTCAACACGTTGATGCCGGAACCATACAGCAGTGAACACGACCAATACTTGAAAGATCATATTGAGACGGGAGTTTCCAGGTTCCTTGGGGTTGGCCGCGAAGCAATGGGTTTACGCAAAGACGGATCGACCTTTCCGCTGGATATAGAGATCAGTGAGAAAAATGTGGGCAAGAAGAAAATGTTTGCCGGTTTCGTCCGCCATAGTAAAGAACGTAAAAAAGCGGAGAGAGGAAAAAGGTTCAGTTTTTTTCTTGCGGCCGGGAGCGTTGTTTTGGCACTGGCGATTTTTGCCATCGATCTGAGCCTTCCCCTCGGAATTGCGAGCGGCGTACCCTATGTTGCTGTCGTTCTGTTCGGCGTATGGTCGACTCAAAAAAGATTTATTTTGATAAGTGCCACCCTGTGTACGGGTTTGGTGATGCTGGGTTTATATTTTTCGCCGCCGGGAGGTGAGCTTTGGCAAGTTCTGGTCAACCGTTGTCTCGCCGTATTTGCCATTTGGATCACCGCTGTTCTTTGTATTATAGAAAAAAATCTTAACGCAAAATTAGTCGAAGCAAAAAGTTACCTGGAAGCACGGACCAACTCCGTATTGGACAACATCCCCGATGGAATCATCACCATTGGCGAAACAGGCAGTATTAATACTTTCAACCCCGCCGCAGAACGCCTCTTTGGATACCGGTCATCAGAGGTTCTGGGCCGGAATGTCAACATGTTGATGCCGGACCCTTACAGCAGTGAACACGACCAATACTTGAAAAATTATATCGAAACAGGCAAATCCAAGGTTATCGGTATTGGCCGCGAGGTAGTGGGTCTACGCAAAGACGGATCGACCTTTCCGGTGGATTTAGGGATCAGCGAGATGTATATGGGCGAGAAAAGAATGTTCACCGGTATCGTCCGAAATATTACAGAGCGTAAAAAGGCGGAGGAATTGTCCCTCAGGTTTGGCCGGATTCTCGATAATTCTTTCAACGAGATTTTCATCTTCGATGCGGACACGTTGAGATTTGTGCAGGTGAATCAAGGGGCTCTGCAAAACATCGGCTACAGCATGGAAGAATTAAGTCAGTTGACCTTTGTGGATATCAGTCCGAGTTTTTATGAAAGTGACTTCGCTGAGTTTGTATTTCCTCTGGTCACCAGGAAAGAGTCGGTTACGGTTTTTGAAACGGCGTACCAAAGGAAGGACGGGAGCCTGTATGACGTGGAGATTCGGCTGCAACTCATGCACGACGAAAATCCTCCGGTGTATGTGGCCATCATCGAAGATGTGACTCAACGTAAAGAACAAACGTTGAAAGTGGAGCAGTTGACTCATCGCAATAAATTGATATTAGAGTCTGCGGGGGAGGGTATTTTTGGCCTGGATCTGGATGGAAAAACGACTTTTGCCAACCCCGCCGCTGAAATCATGCTGGGGTACTCTGAGGAAGAACTCCTGGGTCAACTTCAACACGCTCTGATACATCATACCAGAACGGACGGTTCTCCCTATCCGCGTGATGACTGCCATATTTATGCCGCTTTTAAGGACGGCAGGGTGCATTGCGAATCAGAAGAAGTATTCTGGCGAAAAGATGGCACTCCGTTACCCGTGGAGTATGTAGCCACCCCCATTAAAGAACATGGAAAAATTACCGGCGCTGTTGTGACCTTTCGAGACGTCACGGAAAAAAAGCAGGAGGAACAAAACAATATCTTACGGTATGAATTGACCAAAATTTTAGCCGAGGCACAAACTCTCGATGAAGGGGTTGTTAAAATTCTGCAAACGTTTGTGGAACATCCAGCATGGGATATGGCGTTTTACTGGTATACGGACTCAGATTCCAATGTATTGTCCAGCGAAAATGGAGCTTATTCAAACAAATTAGGTTTAGAAGCTTATAAGGTTTTTTCAGATCAAACTTTTATTCAAAAAATTGAAAAAGGGACAGGGCTGCCGGGACGGGTTTGGGAAAGTAAAAAACCGGCCTGGATCAATGATGTGGTAGACGACCCTAATTTCCCCAGATCTCCCTGGGCGGCAAAAATTGGAATTCATACGGGGTTTGGATTTCCAGTTTTCTCGGGAGAAAGATTCTGGGGAGTGTTTGAGGTTTTTACAATAGATAAATTAAACCTTGACCAGGATTTGATCGACCATTTCAACAACATGGGCAGTCAAATAGGGCAATACATGCAACGTGTAGAGAGCGAATTTGAATTGGCGGAAACTATGCTAATGGCGGAAGAAGCGAAGCACCAGGCGGAATCGGCTAACCGCGCAAAAAGCTCCTTCCTCGCCAATATGAGTCACGAGATCCGCACGCCCATGAACGCGATTCTGGGGTACGCCCAGATCATGCTGCGCGATGACTCTCTTCCGGAAAATAAGAAGGAATCGGTCGCGACGATCGAGAGAAGCGGCCACCATCTGCTGACCTTGATCAACGATATTCTCGATATTTCCAAGATTGAAGCGGGGCACATTGAACTGAATCCCGTCGACTTTAACCTGAACGATCTGGTTCAGGGACTCGGAGTCATGTTCAGTACCCGGTGTGAAGAAAAACATTTGGGGTTTTGGGTGGAAGGACTGAATACGCACTCCTTCAATGTAAACGGCGACGAGGGAAAACTGCGGCAAATATTGATCAACCTTTTAGGAAATGCGGTGAAATTCACGGACAAGGGTGAGATCACAGTGAATATCACATGCGATGAAGAGGATCGTTATAAATTTTCGGTGACCGATACCGGGAAAGGGATCTCTCCGGAAGGTCAAGTTAAAATTTTCGAGCCTTTCCAGCAGGCGGAAGAGGGTGTGGAAAAAGGCGGAACCGGACTGGGCCTGGCGATTGCCACGAAGCAGGTAGAACTGATGGGCGGGAAACTGGAACTTGAGTCCGAGGAGGGTCAGGGTTCGTGCTTTTTCTTTACGTTGCATCTGCCCAGGTCCGAGGCTGAGGTTCTACCATTATCCGAATGTCAAAGCGACAAGGTCATCGGCCTGGCGCCGGGTTTCAGTGTCAAGGCTCTGGTGGTGGACGACAAGGACATCAACCGGGATGTATTGTCCAAGCTCCTCAAGGATATCGGTGTTGAAGTGATGGAGGCGGAAAACGGAAAAGTTGCTCTGGATAAAATAGCATTGTTCGATCCCGACATCATCTTCATGGACATGCGCATGCCGGTGATGGGCGGAAAAGAGGCGATACAGGAGATCGTCAAGCGGTATGGAAAGGATCGGTTCAAGGTGGTGAGCATCACCGCATCGGCTTTTGCACATCAACGGAAGGAATATTTCAAAATCGGATGTCATGAATTCATCGCCAAGCCCTTTAGAGCCGGGCAGATTTTCGAGTGTATGGCGAAACTGCTGGGCGTGGAGTTTGAATATAAAATTTCGAACAAAGACCAGGAAATAACCAAAGAAAACGTTTTTTCTCACTCAGTGGATTTTTCAAAATTCAGTATTCCCGAAAAGTTATTCATGAGTTTTAAGGATGCGGTTGAAGAAGGCAACATCACTCAACTGGAGAAGCAACTGGCCCGTTTGCATCAATTGGGTGAGGAAGGCGAACTTCTTGGCAGTCATTTATCTAAATTTGTGGATTCGTATAATTTCGACGAAGTGTTGAGTATTTTAGAAAAAGTAGAAACCTGTGAAGATTGAGATGAACCAAGATACTGAGGCCAGAAACAGTGTGTTAGGGAACAAGGTCCTCATCGTGGATGACACTCCCGCTAATATCGATGTATTGCGTAAAACGTTGGAGCCGGAAGGTTATGAACTTTCAGTGGCGACAAGTGGAGAGTCGGCGCTTAAAATTGCTTCTCATTTTAAACCGGATCTCATTTTGCTCGATATCATGATGCCTGGAATAGACGGTTACGAAACCTGCCGGAGGCTTAAGAGAGATGCAGGCAATAAGGACATAGTGGTTATTTTCATATCCGCAAAAAATGAGACCAAAGATGTGGTTAAGGGGTTTTCCATGGGTGCGGTGGATTATATCAACAAACCCTTTCACCACGAAGAGGTATGCGCCCGGGTTCGGACGCACATCAATTTGCGGTCCTTGACCGAGTTGCGGGAAAAATTATTTTCGAAATTAGAAAATAATGTAAACCGGCTCACCGAGTTGGGCGAGCTTAAAAATAAGTTTCTGGGCATGGCGGCGCATGATCTGCGCAATCCATTAGTTTCTATTCGCGGCCTTTCAGACCTGCTGCTTGATAAAAATAATCAATTCTCCGATGAACAGGTAAGGGAATTTATCACAACCATGCATGATGCCAGCCAGCACATGCTCTGCCTGGTGAATGATCTCCTGGACACATCGGTCATTGAAAGCGGGAAATTGTCGCTGAGTCTTAAAAAATGCTCGCTTCATGGATTAATCGAAAAGGTGGTCCGGGCCAACAGGCGGCTGGCGGAAAAAAAGCAAATGGAAATCCAGCTGTCGCTGGCGGATCTTCCAGATCTGTATTTAGACCCAAACCGAATCACCCAAGTCCTGGAAAATTTGATCAGCAATGCGGTCAAATTTTCCTCTCCGGGGTCCAACATATTTGTCTCGATTGAAAGCGCGAACGAAGATGTGAAAGTGAGCGTTCGGGATGAAGGACCGGGAATTTCTGAGGAGGATCAAAAGAAACTTTTTAAAGGATTTCAAAAGTTAAGTGCCCGTCCAACAGGCGGCGAATCGAGTACCGGTTTGGGGCTGGCCATCGTAAAAAAAATGGTCGAAGCGCACGGGGGAACGCTTGATGTTGAAAGCCGGCTGGGAGTTGGGTCCACCTTTTCTTTCACAATTTCGAAAAACTTGATATGAACGCTGAAAGCAAAAAACATAAATTGTTGCTGGTGGATGATGAGGCCCATATCAGGACCTTGATAAAAACGCTTGCCCAATCTTTGGACTTTGAGGTGATTGCGGAGGCGGAAAATGGGCAGGAAGCCGTAGAACGGTTCCAGTCCGAATCTCCTGATATGACGATCCTCGATATAAATATGCCGGTTAAAACAGGAATTGAAGCCTTAAGAGAAATAAAAAAGATCGATCCCGGTGCGCTGGTGATCATGATGACGTCTCGTAATGATCTGGAAACCGTAACAACAGCCATCAAACTTGGCGCCCGCGGCTACATCCTTAAAGACAACCCGAATGATAAAATAAAATCCAGGATTGAAAAAGCCTGGCAGGAATTTGGTGTGAGTGAATGAGTTCAAAAAGGATCAAACCCAAAAAGGGATTCCTGATGTTGAAAGCCTGCGATTTTGGCAATCTTTTCTTTGATAATTTCTAACAATCTGAGGTAATCATGCAGAATAATAAACAAAAATTGTTGCTGGCAGATGATGATGCCCATATCAGGACCTTGATGAAAACGGTTATGCAGTCCTTGGGGTTTGAAGTGATTGTGGAGGCGGAAAACGGCCAGGAAGCCGTAGAACGGTTCCAGTACGAATCTCCTGACGTCACCCTCCTCGACATAAATATGCCTGTGAAAACTGGAATTGAAGCCCTTGCGGAGATTAAAAAGATAAACCCGGGTGCCTTTGTGATCATGTTGACGTCCCTTACGGACATAAATAGTATCGAACAATGCCTTGAACTCGGCGCCAGTAGTTATATTCGCAAGGATAACCCGGTCGTTGAAATTAAATCTCTGGTCCAGGAAGCTTGGCAGGACTTTGAAAACGCTGGGCGGTAGACCAATGAATAAAAAAATTGATCTCAATAAAATGTTGGAAGAAATAGAACTGGAGAAAGAGAAAGACAAAGGTGGGCTCATATCAGAAAAGTTATCTCAAAAAGAAATCAAGGAAAAGCTGAAGCAAAAAAATGAAGAAAGGAAAAAAATAAGTGCTTATCATTAAAAACGAATAGTTCTTAGAGATACGGATCGAAAAAGATCTCCTGAGCGAAGAGGACGTTTTTAAACTGAATAAGGTTTACAAGGGGGATTCATTTGCGATCTTTAAGCGTTTATGTAAAGGATTTCGCGGAGGCGGGGCCAACAAATCGGAACTGGGAAAAATTTGGGGGGATTCTATAGGAATTTCCTTTGTGGAGCTTGAAAAAACCCTTTTTCAAGCGGAAGTGGTTCAACAGCTCCCGGAAAACTTTGCCAGAGAAAATATAATCCTCCCCATTTATCAACTTGGGGATGTTGTCACTATGGCAACGGTAAATCCTAAAAATACGGCTATCCTGGCCAAAGCTGAGGCATTGATAAACAAAAAAGTCAGCCCCGTGTTTGCTTTGCAGGAGGAAATCGAGGATGCGATAGAAGTTCACTATCAATCCGCGGGGATTTTGCAAAATCTCACCAATGACCTTTTGAATAAAGATGGAATCAATGACTTCATAGAGTTCGGTCAGGAATTATCCAATGAACAATTGAAAGAAATCGCTGGAACCGAAGCTATCGTTCAGCTGGTTCGCAGTCTATTGCTTTTAGCGGTAAAGGAACGCGCGAGTGATATTCATTTGGAACCCTTTGAAACCCATGTTCAGGTGCGATTCCGCGTTGATGGATGTCTTCAGGTGAAACTGAACTTGGAAAAAGCGATTCACCTGCCTTTGATATCCAGGTTGAAAATTCTTGCTAAACTGGATATTACAGAAAGACGAAAACCCCAGGATGGAAGACTCAACCTTACCTTGGCCAATCGTTCGATTGACTTCAGGTTTTCCACCATTCCCACGATTCACGGGGAAAAAGTAGTCCTGCGGATATTGGGGCATGTCGTAGACCAACCCATTCCTGACCTTAAGGACCTGGGTTTTTCTTATGAAAATCTAAGTAAAGTGGAAGAACTGATTAAAACCCCCAACGGAGTTATTTTTGTTACCGGTCCAACGGGTTCAGGGAAAACCACAACTCTCTTTGCGGTCTTAAAACATTTAAACAGACCCGGTATCAACATCCTGACCATTGAAGACCCCGTGGAGTACAAAATGGCGGGGATCAATCAGGTTCAAGCCAATCCTCAAATCGGATTGGATTTTTCCACTGCCTTGAGGTCATTTTTGCGCCAGGATCCTGATGTGATTTTACTGGGGGAAGTCAGGGATGTTGAGACTGCAAAAATTGCTTCCCAGGCCGCTTTGACAGGTCATTTGGTTCTGACAACGATGCATACGAATAATTCGTTTCAAGCCGTGACCCGTCTCGTAGAAATCGGAGTGGAACCTTTTTTGGTGGCGCCCTCTGTTATTGGAGTCATGGCGCAAAGGTTGGTTCGGAAATTATGCGGCAGCTGTAAAGAAAAATATGCGTTGACTCCCGAAGAAATTGATAGGTATTTTATCTGGGATGGTGAAAAAGAAGTCCATTTTTATCGCGCCAAGGGCTGCCGGGAATGCAATCAAACAGGGTATAAAGGCCGCCTCGCTCTTCAAGAGATGTTTGTTCTGGATGAGAAAATGCGGGAATTGATCGCCAAGAATTCTTCCATACTTGATATTCAAAGATTGGCGATGGAAAGAGGGTTTAAGAATCTCCGGTATGATGGCATTAAAAAGATCCTCGAGGGTTTAACGGATATTGACGAAGTTGATCTGGTGACAGAAAGAAGGAATGAGCTTTTCGAATATTGACCTGTGAAAAGGATAAGTTCAACTTCCTGGAAATCCCGTTTTTCCACCTGAATCCGGATTGGACGGACCAGGGAAATTTCCCCGGCACCGATCAAATCAAACTTATTGCCTGCGGAATACCCCAATGCCCCAGGGATCGTTTCCCTGGGGCATTGGAACTCACTCAGGGCCTGGTGTTTGAAAAAGGGCTCCAAGATTGATACTGCCGTGACCCACCTGCGGATATCCCGGAGTGTTCGGGTCCCCTGGATTCAGGTTAGAAGCAGTGCTGTCGGGAGGAAACAGGATCAAAGTCTCCAGAAACTCTATGATCTCCTCCTGCTTTTTCTTGTTCAACCGCTTAAACCCGTTTCGGGATTGTAGAGCCTCCCCGCCGTGGCGCAGAATCACCTCTTTCAAATTGATGCTGCGGGCGTCATGACCGTAAGGAGCCGTGGAACCCACCCCCCAGAGCGGTTCGGTCATCATTTCTGTTTGTACGGTTCCATCGTAATTGATCTCGTGGAAATTGGGGCCCAGATCATGCCGTTTAAAATCGGTGAAAATATATTTCACAACGAAGGGTTCCTTTTTGGGCAATAACTGCGGCAGAGGCTGGCCATCGTCCACTTCTTCAATTAAGGTCCTGGCTTCTGCGAACAAGCGGTTGAACTCCGTGCTGCCAGGATCGAAACGGGTTTCCACATCCGCGATTCGTCGATCGGCGTTGATGGTCAGGTTTTGCTTATGGCATGTAAGGCAACCGACCCGTTTCATATGCTTTAATCCTTTTTTGGTCGACTTTGTTTGCTCAGCCAATCCAGGCTTAAAGTAGTTCAACAGATAAAACTCCAGAAAATCGACCAGAGCGGGATCAATTTCCTCAGTCACGCCATCCAGATCGCCGTCATCGGACCCCACATCAATGGGCGGAGCTTCAATGGTATCCAAAGATCCATCCAAAACCATTCCGGCGGGGGTGGTGCAAACGCCTCCATTAAAAGCGGTTAAGAGACAAGGGTCGGCGGCTTCCAACCCCATTTCCGCTTTTAGGGCGCCAACGATAAATTCGCGCATCGAAATCGTTCCCCCTTGCGCAAAAAACGGTCGAACGCGAAGATCCGGGTCTACACCTTGAACCTGGGATGTGTCGACGGAGCCATCAGGAAGCCCTGTGATCTTGCCATAGTAAATTCCTTTACTGATTAGCTTTCTTTGTGTCGCCTGGCCTGTATCCACGGAAGTGGCAATGGCTTCCGCCCGGAGAGCGCGAAGCTCTTGAGTGATTTCATCAGCTAACTGTTCCTGCAACCCCAGCCCAAATAAATGCGGTGCATTGCGCCCATCTGGGCGGGTAACCACGTCCCCGCCAAAACCTGCGCTGCCGCGCGGCTGCCCGTGACAAAGTGCGCAAGAGTCCGCCAAACCGGCCCCAAGAGCCCCGTTATTAGCGATGCTGTTTGGGTCGCCGATGGGTCCACCGATACCATCCGTGACTGTTCTCGGCCCTTGTCCTTGAGCTTTGGTGAACTTTCGTTGGAACAATTGTCTGCCCCTGCGAACGGCCCGGGCCGGATCTCGCTTGATAATATATAAGGATGAATCGGGAGTGGTCAAATCTCCTTGTCCCGCTCCAATTTGCTCTTCAAGGGACAAAGCGATCCCCCGGCCCGCCGCGTTTGGTGTTTGGGTTTGATCGGTGAGTTGCGCCTGGGCATCTCCTGCCCCGACCATTGTGGCGATGGAAAAAAGCGCAACAAATATAGACGTTTGCTTAAAATTCTGAAATTTCATAAAGACCCCTTCTTTAAAAATAGTGTTAGGCCGAAAACTTTTCTAACATACCGCACGCAATTGGAAGCGTGTGTGACAGGAATCACATTTCCTAATAAATTTATGATATTTTTAATTAATAGGTTAGGCTTATACATTGTTTATAAAAAATTCCAATATAAATCCGCTATCTTTATAGTTTTTTGTTTATATTACGTGGTTTTTCAAGAGTTAATTTTTATAGAAAATGCGCGCAATTTTCCTTCATTCATTCCTTAAATCGTTTGGTTGTTCCCTGCTGATTTTTTATTTTGGTTGGGTTTCTCCCTCTCATTCCCAGGTTATCTCTCAGCCAACCATCAGCCAGGGGGTATTGGGCTCCGGCGAATACGGTGTCATCGTGAAGGCAAACGATATTCCCTTGGCCGACTTAATTCAGGAAATCCAAAATCAAAGCGGGATTGAGTTTAAGGTCACGCTTGAAATGAAAAATGAACCGTTCAGCGTAAACCTGGAAGCCAGCAGCTGGACTGAAGCCGTGCTGGAAATTATCGAGGACTTTAATCATTTGCAGGTTTGGGATAAGCACAAAAGACTCACGGAGATCCATTTGCTTTCCCTCACTGACCCGGAGGGTTCTCTGGATTCACTGCAGGGAAAATTTTCCGAGGCACAAAAACAGGGAAACGCAAACCCGGCCCCAGGTGCTGAAGTTGGGGAGATTTTCTTAAACGAAACTCAATTGGCCAGAATCGGAATGAGTCCCTATCGCAGCCCAATTTCCCCTAAACTTTTGGACGACCCGCAAATCCGAATGTTTCTGGAGAAATATGGTATTAAGGCAAGCGAGGACTTAAAAAATAGCAACAAAGCCATGAAGGTCCGAAAAGTAGCCCGGCGGCAATTACAGGAATTGCGTAAAAGAAGAGGTGAAAAAAGAGGACCACGGTGATGCTGCCGCAGTAAGGAGAAAGCAAATTCTTCAACGATACTTCAACTTTCCAGGTTCGGCCTCGAACAACGCATCTGCAGGTTCTCTTTGGCTCATTTAGCAGGCCGTCCGTAAAGCCAAGAGAACAAGAGCGCAGGCGCCCCATTTATATTTTGAATAAAATTTGATGGTTTACCTGCATATGGCCCCTTTCAACAAGCCTTATTTTTTTATCAGAAAAATCAAACATTCCCGCGAGCCGCAAGTTCCCCGCGCCCAAAAATTTTTTAATTTAAAAAAATACGGCGCACTTCATCAGGGGGTTTAATTTTTCAATCATCCCTATTATTCAAATGGTTATAGGTTTTCTTCTTGTAGATTGATCCAGGATTTGGGTGTTGTCCCTAGAACCTAAGCGTTTCCCAGTTTCGGCAAACTTTCGGATTTTCGGGTCCTCAATAAAAGCGGTTGTTTTAAATAGCTCTTGATCTTAAGAGGTTATTTTATATAATTGATTTTATGCGATACACAGCCAGGGCAATTATTTTTGCGCTCCTGAGTTTAATATTTTGGACTTCAGGAGCAAGCGCATCTCCTTTTCATCACCATGAAAAGAAGAGCTCTGTTTTGGAAGATGAAAAGATGCAACACGCCTGCCCGCTAAACCATCACGAAAAGGGACTTCCCTGTCCGCATGCCGCACAGCACAAAAATGCCGGTAAATTCTTTTTGGGTTCTGATTGTGGTGGCGGATCTTCTGCGTCGATTCCTGCATCGCTTAATTTTTCAAAAAACTTTTTTTCTATCACCGATTTTTTGCTGATCGGCTTTAACGAAAACACCGAAGTTTTCGCCCCATCATCCACACACTACAAATTTTTGCTGGCTTTTCAATTAGAACATCCCCCGAAGTTTCTCTAACTTTTCTCGTTTTTAATTTCCCAAAAATTCATTAGGTGGTTTTTCATTCCATCCAAGGTGGTTCGGCTTTCTATTAGAGCGAACCTTAGAGCGAACCTGGAAAGTTTGAGGCGTTGCCCCCTTTCCAAAGGACGGAAGTTGTAATGGTTCTAAATGGAACCTGGCCCGAAATTTTTTGGGAACCCCCCAAGCCTCTGACAAAAAGGGTGAAAGGGTGTCTTAAAAATCAAAATTTATTGTTCCCGCAATAAATAAGAAAGGTTGGCAACCAGCGATGATTTTCCAGGAAAAAGTATCTGTCAGGGCGTTCGTGGTTTACGCGATTTTAAATTTGATTTGTGTCCAGCCGGCACTCGCGGATGAGGGAGATAACGACCGCTTGGTAATGCCAGAAGTTCTCGTTGAGGCTCCGAAGGCAACGTTAAAAGAAACGACCCAGACATCCATTGGAACATTCGAATCCACGGTCGGAACGTTGACCGTTCCAAGCAATCTGGAAGCCGCGAAAATCATCCAGCGCACGCCCGGTGGCGTGGCGGTTGTCGATTCAAAAGCATTCGAAAACGATTTTTCCCTTAATTTTGAAGACACCCTGGCGTTTGTCCCCGGCGTGTTCGCCACAAAACGTTTTGCCGAAGAGGTGCGCATCTCAATCCGGGGTTCCGGCCTCGAACGCAACTTTCATCAGAAGGGGCTGGCGGCTCTTCAGGATGGCGTCCCCTTCAATGCGGCGGATGGCAGCGGCGATTTTCAGGAAATCGATAATCTCACCTTGCAGCGCATTGAAGTCTTTAAAGGGGGCAACTCCATGCAGTTTGGCGGTACGACGCTTGGCGGTTCCATAAATATGATCTCCAAGACGGGCCAGAGTCATCCGGGGCATCAACTGCGTTTGGAAGGGGGGTCGGACGATACCTTTCGCGGGAACTTTCAAACCGGCCAGCTGTTTGGAAATTCCGATTTGTTTCTCAGTTTCACGGGCTCTATGAGTGACGGGTTCCGCCAGCATGCGGACCAGGAAAGTTATAAGTTCAATTCGAATCTCGGGACCAGACTTTCCGAAACCGTTGAAACCCGTTTTTACTTCACCGCGAACTACGTTGAACTGGAATTGCCCGGAACCGTCACTTTATCCAGTGCATTGAATAATCCGCGAGTGGCGAGAGATGCTGTGCTCGCCGCTGATGAACACCGAGACATCAATTCGGTTCGGGCGTCCAACAAGACCACCTTCGATCTTGGCGGCGGCAACTTGTTGGATGTGGGAGCTTTTTTCACTTACAAGGATTTGTTTCACCCCATCACTCCCTTTGTCGGCGTCATCGATCAGGAAAGCCACAACTACGGCGTGTTTGCAAGAGGCACGGGCTCTTATAACGTCGGAGAATTTTTGAACCGCTTCAGTTTGGGAGTCACCACGCATACCGGAAAAACGGATGCAAAAGTGTTTGCCAACGTGGGCGGACAACGCGGTGCCTTAACCAGAGACACCGACCAATTGGCCAACAGCGTCGTGGTGTATGGCGAGAACAGTTTTTATATCACCCGCAATCTGGCTTTGATCACAGGTCTGCAATACGTTTGGGCGAACCGTGATGTGGTGACCGCCAGCGACACCTATGAGTCGGTCAACCCTAAAGTGGGCGTGCTGTACGAGCCTTCAAAAACCATGCAGTTCTTCGCCAATGTCAGCAAAAGCTATGAGCCGCCGGATTTCAGTGATTTGACGCAGGGAGGCACCTCGGCTTTTGTTCCATTGGATGCGCAACGGGCATGGACGGCGGAGGTTGGAACCCGCGGCCAGCGGGGTCCCGTTGCCTGGGATGTCAGTGTGTACCGGGCCTGGATCTTTGACGAATTGCTGAAGTTTACGGTAGGAGGGGGAATTCCCGCTACCACATTCAATGCAGATGAAACCATTCATCAGGGCGTGGAAGCGGGTTTGACCGTTCAACTGGCCGAAAATTTGATTGCCGGTGGAGACCGCCTGGGTTGGCGCAATTCATACACCTACAGTGATTTCCGATTTGATGGCGATGCTTTGTTTGGCAACAACACCATTCCCGGTCAGCCGCCTCACCTTTTTCAGACGGAGTTACGCTATGACCACCGCGAAGGTTGGTACGTGGCTGTGAACGCGGATAAGGCGAGTAAGGCGGAAGTTGATTTCACCAACACCTTCACCGCCCCCGGTTATACGTTGATGGGTTTCGGCGCCGGATACGAGGTCAATAAGAACGTCAGCATGTTCGTCACCGGACGCAATCTTTTTGACACCAACTACATTTCCAACTTTTCAACGGCGGTCACCGCAGGAACCGGCTCGGCGCTTTTCTATCCCGGTGACGGCAGGCGTTTTTTTGGTGGCGTGACTTTAAGGTTTTAATCTGAATCCATTTAAAGGAAAAGTCGTGATGATTGCTAAAAATATTAATTTATGCGTTGCCTTGTTTTTGCTGGTTTTTAATATTTCCTGCGCAGGAAATATTAAAAACTCCCCCGAAACCGGGTCCTCAGCGGCGTTACCGCATAGCCCCATGGGGAAAAATGCGAATCTGGTGGATTGGGAATCCCAGCCTCAGATTGTCGGCCAGGGGAACGGACTTCAGCTGATGTTGAAAACTTCCGAAAGCATGAATTTCATTTATGCGGCGTATCAGGGAAAGGGAGGCCAGGATCTGTTGTATTTGAGTTCTCACAATGTGGGCGACACCTTTTCAAAACCCTATCCCATTAACAAGGTTCCAGGCGAGGTGAGCTCCCACGGCGAAAACAGTCCGTTGCTCAGAAAGGGTCCGGGGATTGAAATGTATGCGTTCTGGCAGGGAGGCAAAGATTTGAAATTTGCCAGATCGATGAACTTTGGAAGGAGTTTTACGCCTGCGGTGGTAGTGAATGACAGCAAAGTCAAAGGCTATCACTCCTTTCAAACCATGGAAGTCGCACCCGATGGAACGATTTATGTCGCCTGGCTGGACGGCCGCGACAAGGAAACCAACCCTCCGGGGACGGGGTCCCTTTATATCGCCAAATCCATCGATCAGGGAAAGTCGTTCGGCAAAAACATAAAAGTTTCCGGCGCTATTTGTCCCTGCTGCCGCCCAGCCATCGCGTTTGACGATTCCGGCAAAGTTTTTATTTCCTGGCGGCATGTCTATGAAGGGGATAACCGGGTCATGGTGGTGTCCACTTCTGAAGACAAAGGGGAAACCTGGTCCGACAAGGTCCGCGTTACGGAAGAAGGCTGGAAGATCAACGGATGCGCCCATTCTGGCCCGGCAATGAGTTATGCCAATGGCAAGTTGTTCGTCGTTTGGTATAGCGGGGCAGGAAACAAGTCCAGCATGCGGGCGGCAATATCCTCCGACCGAGGCGCCAGTTTCAAATACCTGGGGGAAATTCAGGGAGAGGTGCTCGACGCCAACCATCCGGGCATACAGATCATCGAAAACGAGGCCTGGGTCATTTTTCAAGGACGGGAACCCGGCATTGACAATGGATGGGGAAACATTCGTCCCTGGCTCATGAAAATTTCCGGAACCGGGACGCCGTCGAACCCGGAGATGATTCCTTTTCTCGGAGACAGCGTTTCCTATCCGCTGTTGTTCGCAGGCAGTGGAGGAAGGGTTTACGCGACCTGGACGGAACTTGCTGAAGAGGGGCAGAAAGCCATTCTCTGCCGGGGCCGGTTGAGCAAAAGTTAAACGGATGTCGAAAGGATAAAAAATTTTTAAAAATATCGAAAACCGGGTTGCATCCACATGGCCGGAACAAATTCCTGTGACCTCCAATGAGGGGAGTGGGACCCGGCGGAACCTGGTTTTTCCGGTAATTTCATTTTGAGTTTGCTGTGACTTGAAGCTTTTTAATCAGGGAGTCAAAAATGTTCGACTTTATTCAATCTGCATTTAGTTTTGTCGGTAAGGGTGGGTTCGTCATGATTCCTATCCTGCTGTGTTCCGTGATTGCCCTGGCGATCGTTATCGAAAGGCTGGTTTTTACGTTAAGCACACAGCAGGATCCTGAAGCCACCCTGAATGATTTTAAAGAATCGCTGAAAAACAATAGACTGTCCGAAGATTGGTTAGACCATCAAAATTCTAAGGATTCTGTAAAGCGCATGATCGGTGCAGGACTACGTCTGAAGAGCTTGCCAAAATGG
Organism: Nitrospinaceae bacterium; assembly: GCA_021604505.1. Lineage (NCBI taxonomy): Bacteria > Pseudomonadati > Nitrospinota > Nitrospinia > Nitrospinales > Nitrospinaceae > Nitrospinaceae bacterium. The sequence continues at coordinate 494,268 of BQJC01000002.1, forward strand.
AAAATGGAAGAAGAATTGTCGGAAGTCGGGCAGGAAGAAATCAACAAGCACAATAGATACCTCCGCGGCCTGGAAGTCATCGCAAGCATCACACCCCTCATGGGGCTGTTGGGAACCGTGATCGGCATGGTCCAGGCTTTCAGCAAGGTGGCCGAGCACAAGGGGATCGTGGACCCCAGTTTACTGGCAGGCGGCATTTGGGAAGCGCTGTTGACGACAGCCGCCGGATTGTCCGTTGCCATCCCGACCATGGTCATGCTGCATTTCTTCAATCGCAGGACCGAAAACATTTCATTCACTTTGGAAAAATGCGGCCGCATCCTGATCCATCACTTTTCCAGAGAAGGAAGTTCAAAGCCTTCGCCAAGTGATTGGGAAAATGAATTGATAAAAGCGTGACGCGGATGGATTTCAAATTTTTTTACAGCGGACCCATATGAAACAGATAAGGAACAGGAAAAAGCCTTTTCGACTGGATATCACGCCGTTAATCGACGTGGTATTTTTGCTGCTTATTTTCTTCATGTTGACGTTTTCCGTCGAGGGCCAGGGGATCGATATCAATTTTCCAGGCCCCGGACCGGAGGTGAGTCATTTAACAACGCCACTGACCTTGACGGTGAACAAAGAAGGCTCGATTCTGATCGACGATGAAACAATTGATTTTGATTTTCTGGTTCCGGAACTTAAAGAAAAATTGATTCTTAGAAAAGATAAGAGCCTGACTGTGGAAATTCATGAAAAGGTTCAATACGATCTGTTTGTTCGCGTTTTGGATTTAGCCAAAAAAGCGGGAGCGGAAAATTTCTCTATTATCAGATAGGGGAGACCATGATTAAGTTACAGAAAGATTTAAAAGAAAAAGAATTTTTCAGGCTCGATCTGGCGCCTATGATCAATATCGTTTTTCTTTTATTGATTTTCTTTTTATTGACTTCGACCGCCATCAAACAAGGAGAAAGCATCGACTTGCCTCAGGCGGAATCTTCGAAAAAAAACGAAGGTGAAAATATCGTTGTCAGCGTTGGAAACGACCACAAACTGCAACTGGATCGACAGGGAATCCAGGTGCAGGATCTAAAAGATAAATTGACTGAAAGGCTAAAGGGGAGCGATCGCAAGGTAGTGGTCATTGAAGGAGATAGAAAGATTGAGTTCGCATTGTTTGGCGAGATCATTGATATTGCAAAGCGGGCGGGAGCGGTCGATTTCATCCTTGCAACCGAACCGCTCGATTTTCAATCCTGACTGGAAAGAATAAGTGATGAAACCGGCTTTTTCATTTGTAACACCCATCAAGTATCCGTTGATCGGATCGTTTTTTCTGCACGTCATTTTGGTCTTGGTGTATGGAAACCTTCTCACCGCCAAGGAGGTCAGCCCTCCCCCTCCGCCAAAAAAATTTAAAATTGAAATGGTAACCAAGAAGCCTTTACCTTTTCAAAAAGTTCAGAAAAAAGAAAACAAAATAACGACACCGAAAAAACTGGCTCCGGTAGCCATGAAAAGGCCGCTCACTTCCGTGTCTACTAAAAAAATAATAAATAAAAAAATCGCCATTCAACCGGCGTCTCATAGCGTTCCTAAACATCCAAATGAGGACATACAAAAAATAAACCCTTCCAAAAAACTTTATCAACAAGCCAGGGTGAGCATGCTTAACGATTGGTCGAAGCCAAACCCGCGAACCCTTGAAAGTTTGAAAGTCCACCCAAGGCAAGCACAAAACGTTCAATCATCTCAAATGAGAAAAGCAAAGCCGGCAGACTTTTCACCGTTGCCAAGACCGGTGGAAAACAATCGTTTTTTCCCCAGAATTGCCGGGAAAGAGGCGGGTTTTCGTAAAAGCCCTGCCGGTTTTGCTCCCTCACTGCCAAAACCCAAATCGGTTTCGCCATCCACGCTTTTACCTAATGAAGGTAAAGCCACAGCACGGGTTCACAATGATCGGAAAATTATTCCTGCTAATTTACCCAGTCCTGGAAGGGTTGCAGTGACCCACCCGCAGGATGCAGATCTAACAAGGACGGTAGAGTTGAAAAGGGGAGTGCCGTCTCGTGCCCTGTTTTCTACCCCGGCACAAATACGTTCCGTATCGGCAAAAACAATCACTGGAGGAAACCCAAGGGCGGGAATCGTCCAAAAAGGAGAGCGAATGGCAATGGCCGCATTTCCCGCACCTCGCCCTGTGCCGGACATTGTCGACCCAAAGGTATTGCAAGGTTATCTTTCAACATTGCAGAGGCTGATCGCGTCCGCCAAAAAATATCCAGAATCCGCACGTCAATCCGGGCAGGAGGGCAAAGTGACCGTTCAGTTTACGGTTATGAAAAATGGAAATGTGAAAAATATCAAATTGCTGTCAAAAACCAATTACCCCGACCTGGATGACGAAGCCATCAAAGCGGTGAAACGGGCGGCTCCGTTTTCGAATTTGCCTCGGGAAATTGACAAGCCTTTTTTAAAAATCGTTTTGCCGTTCAAGTTCCAGTTGAATGATAAACCAATAGTACGGTGAGATAAAAAACAATGACTAAACTGCGGAATTTAAAAATGACGATGGAAAAAAAAGCACACTTGAAAACCAATAAACTCATAGCCGGCCTGTTGGCTGTTTATTTACTATTTTCCGTTGCACCGGGCTGGACCGAAGTCAACGAAATCGATTCTAATTTTGACGGAAAAATAGACCAGTGGCAGCATATCGCGGCCAATGGAGAAGTCGAAAAAATTGAACACGATTCCAACGCGGATGGGAAAGTGGATCAGGTGGATTATTACGGTAAAAATAAAAAAGTGATTCGGGTGGAGTTCGATAGGAACCACGATGGGAAAATGGATCATTTTCAGATTTACTCTGATGCAGGGAAGCTGGTCCGAGTGGAGAAGTCGAGCAAATTTAACGATTTGATCGATTGGAAGGAAGTTTATGGAGCCGATGAAAAACTGGTCAAGGTGGAAATCGATCAGGATCAGAATAAAAAGATGGATACCTGGCAGTTTTACGACGAACGGGAAAACTTAATCCGAGTGGAACGAGACACCGATGAAAACGGCAAGGTGGATCAGTGGAGCGTTTTTTCGTCCGGTGAAACCTTGGAGCATTCGGCGTTTGATACCTCAGGCGACGGAAAACCCGATCAGTGGCAATATTTCGATCCGTCCAAAAATCTGGTGAAAGTCGAGTACGACACCAACAAGGATGGCAAAGCCGACCGCTGGGAACATTTTGACGGTTCCGGAAAACTGACGCGAGTGGAGCTCGATAGAAACTTCGACGGCAAAGTGGACATGACGCAAAAAAAATAAGTTTCGTTATTTTAAAACGCCAGGCGCCATTAAAACTGCCAATGATGGGTGTCGTATAACCTGCATATTTTTTGGAACAAATGAAGAAAATCAAATCCTTCCTGCTGTTGATCCTGATAACTCTAGCGCCTTCTTTTACCGCCGCACAAGAAAAAATTCCTGAGTCCATTCTTCTGCATGCCGCCCGTGTTTTTGATGGCGACAAATTCAGAACCCATACTTCCGTTTTGGTGATCGATGGGAAAATTGCAAAAATTGAAAACCGCAAATCGCTTGAGCCTCAAAACGCGAAGATCATCGATCTGGGCGATGCAACCTTATTGCCGGGGTTTATCGAACTGCACGCGCATCTCGCCTTTCAAAATATTCCCGCGGGCATTGTCCTGAGACATGGGATCACGACGATTCGGGATGTAGGGGGGGCTGTACACAAGCCCTACGGAGGCCAGGGGAGCTTGCGCGTGCTGACCTCCGGACCGATCATCACGGCGCCGAGCGGCTATCCCATCCCAAACCTGGGGTCGACAAATATCGCGTTGCCTGTTTCCTCCGAAGAAGAAGCGCGGCAAGCGGTTCGAAACCTCATTAAAGGGGGAGCCGTCGTTATTAAAGTTGCCCTCGAGCCCGGCGGTGAAACGGGGGCGCCCTGGTCCAATTCGCATGGTCACGGTCATAATAATCATTCGAGTGAGAAGCATACGAATCACCACCACTCGTCTCCACATAATAGTTTGCCCATGAAACCAGCATGGCCATTGTTGCCTGAAAATATTGTGAAAGCGATTGTGGATGAGGCACATAAAAATAACCGCAAGGTGACGGCGCACGTGGCCGAAAAAAGAGGCGTACAAATAGCGATCGATTCAGATGTTGACGAATGGGCTCACGTGCCCTGCGAAGTGATCCCGAAAGCGCTGTTAAAAAAAGCCGTGGCGCAGAAGGTAAAAATAGTCACAACATTCGATACCTTGTCAAAATGTTCGGGGGTGGCGGTTAACGCCGCCAGTTGGACATCGTTAGGCGGTGACTTTTTATATGGCGCTGAAATCGCTCATCCGGATATTCCCTGGGGAATTGATGCGCAGGAGCTTATCTACATGATGCAAATGGCGGGAATGGAATGGGTTGATGTTTTCCGTGCGGCGACGTCACATGCAGGCCGGCATCTCAATTGGCCGTTGTTGGGTACCCTGCAACCCGGTGCACCCGCTGATATGATTGCTGTCAAAGGCGATCCCGCACATAATTTAAAAATTCTCGAATACCCCGACCTGGTTATCTCAGGTGGAAAAATTGTAGTGAATCAATTTTGAAACCAGCGGCGGCTTATGCCTGCTTCCCTTTCTTTAAAAAAAACTGTTTAAAAACCCCTTTAAACTTTCAAAACCACCCGGTAACGCACCTGGTTGTCCCGCATTCGCTCGATTCCCTTATTCACTTCTGCCAGTGGCAGGGTTTCCGTACAGGCTTTAATGTCGTTCCGGGCGGCAAAGTCCAGCATTTCCAGGATATCCGTTCGACTGCCGATCGGGTTTCCACAAATTGAGTTTTGACCGACGATGAGGCTGAAGGCAGAAACCTTAATCGGTTGCTCAGGCACGCCGACAAAGCAAAGTTTGCCGCCAGGGCGAAGGGCGTCGACATAACTTTCCCAATCCAGATCGGCAGACACCGTGGAAAGAATAAAGTCCTGAGTGCATGCGACCTTTTCCAGAGTTTGGGAGTCGTTGTCTAAAACGAAGTGGTGGGCTCCCAATCCCCTGGCTTCCGCTTCCTTTCCAGGAGTGGAGGAAAAGGCCGTCACTTCACAGCCCATCGCATAGGCGAATTGCAGAGCAAGATGACCCAGTCCGCCGACTCCAATAACGCCCACCTTCATTGACGGCCGCACCCCGTAATGCATCAAGGAGGAATAGACGGTCACCCCACCGCACAACAGCGGGGCGGCGGTTTCAGAATCCAGTTCTTCGGGAATGGGAAACGCGAACCTTCCGTCTATGTGAATGGATTCGGCAAACCCGCCGTGATTTCCCACGCAGGTATCCTTAATTTGAGGACAAAGATTTTCAAATCCGCGCATGCAGTATTCGCATTGCAGGCAGGCCGACCGCTGCCAGCCGATTCCCACTCGTTGACCCTGGCTCAAGCCCCGCACATCAGATCCTACCGTTTTGATGGTGCCAACGATTTCATGTCCCGGCACCAATGGATAGTCGGTGATGCCCCAATCGTCGTCGATGAGGTGGATGTCGCTGTGGCAGATTCCACAATGGGAAATCCTCACCTCGACTTCATGGCGCTCAAGGGGTTTCGGGTCGTATTGAAAGGGTTCCAAGAGTTCTCTGGGACTTTTTGCAGCGTAACAGCGAATTGTCATTTGAAAGGTTCCTGGTTAGATTTTAGTTAACGTATCACATTCCTGGGATGGATAGGCATAAGTTCGGAATATCACAAGAGATTTAAATTTTATGAAACCAAAATATTTATTGCTGACAATGGATTTCTGATTTTTAGAAATTCATTTCAAAAAAACGATTTAGACGGGTATCATGCATCGAAAAAATTTGCTCCAGGATTGCAATTAAACACCGTTTGCAGTCGGCCCATTTTCATACGAATATGATTTTACTTCGGATATCCCTGGAAAAACAAAGTATATGATTTCAAAAAAATCAATTTTTCTGGTGGCCTCCTGGCTGACCCTGATCACCTTTCTTTCCTATTTATATTCCTACCCATTGGATATTTTTAGCAGGGGTGCGTATCCGGAGGTCCCCGACCTCAACCTCGCTTTATGGATTTTCGACTGGCAATTGGAACATTTATCTTCGGGCCATTTCGGCGATTTGTTTGCCGGAAACATGTTCTATCCTTTAGATAATTCGGTGGTGTTTTCGATAACCATGCTTTCGACCGTGATTCTCAACGTTCCTCTTTTTTGGGTCACGGGTGACGCCGAGTTTTCTTTCAATGCGTCCCTCTTTTTTTCCTACGTTCTATGTGCGTTGGGAATGTTTTTACTGGCCCGCCGTTTGCGGTTGGATGTTCCAAGTGCTGTTGCGGCTTCATTGATATTTTCTTTCAGCGAATTCAGACTTTTTCTTTCAGGCCATCTCAGCTTGATGACCATGCAATGGATGCCCTTCACCCTTCTTTTCATTCACAAATATATCGAGGAAGTAAAGAAGGCAAGTCTTTATTGGGCGGCTCTTTTTTATGTGTTGCAGATCACGGCCAGCGCGCATTATGCAATTTTTTTCTCATTCATGGTATTGGCCTTTTCTGTAGTGTTATTTCTACAACAGCAAATCAGGGAGCCCCAGAAGATTTTTTATGATGCGTTGGGCCCAGGGGCTATGGCGCTTGTTCTTGGAGCGGCCTGCTATTTTCCTTACTTGAAAGTCACCCAGAATTTTGGGTTTTTCAGACCGTTCAGTGAACAGATCCGGTATGGAGCCAACCTCGAAACCTACCTTTCCGCCGCTCATTCTTATTTTTTAGCTCCTCTCACTGCGAGATTCGGGCATATCGAAGGCTATGCGTCTCCTCGATACACCGCGGTTTTTCTTACACTGGCCGCCATTGTCCTAGTCCGAGTTCCGGCAAAGCGTTTACCTTTTATTCGCAAGTTGGACATAGCTCTCATGATCACGGCTGTTTTTTCTTTTTTCCTCTGGAAGAATCATCCGACATGGATCCCTATCGTCGTTGAAAATTTTCCAGTCACAAGAGGCTGGGATTCACTGGTCTGGCAGTTGATCAATCTCACTCCCATTACATGGCTCATTATCATCCGGATTTGCCTGACGCGTGTTTTCCGGGGACTTTTCAGGGGGATGGTTCAAAAGAAAACTTTTTTTCTCTATTTTTCCTTTTCCCTGCTGGCGGCTGTTATTTCGCTGGGCCCGGTGATCAAAATCAATCAGTTTGAATTGGCCTTGAACCCGGTCACGACTTTTTTGTTTTTTACATTTCCGGGGTTTGATTCCATCCGTGCGATTTCAAGGTTTTCCGGATTGGTTCCTTTGGGGTTGGCGATTACTTCCGGCATCGGGCTCATGTTGATTGGAAAAAAATTGAGAATCGCTTATTCCAAAAATATTTTCTATTTTTTTGTATTCGCGATTCTTTTATTGGAAACATTTCCTTCCAAAGGAGCGAACAAGCCTTTTAGGGCAGATAAAAAGGCCCCATTAGAATATATTTGGCTAAAAAACCAGCCAGGGGCGAGACCCGTTTTGGAGTGGCCGGTTCATTACCCTTTTGATTTGGAAGCCCTTTATGTGGGGAATTCAATAATTCATAAAAAACCATTGGTCAATGGGTATGGCAGTTTTCAATGGCGCGGGCACAAAAAATTGAGCAAAATGAAAGATTTATTTCACAAGGAAACGCTGTTATCTCTATACGCTTTCGGGGTGCGCTATTTGTTGGTTCACAGAACCAACGGAGAATTTCCTTCCTTGGCGACGGAGACGATAGGACAATTTCAAATCTCCAAAAAGTTTGACGATACCCTCATTTATGAAAACAAAAGTGCGCAAACACAATTCCTCCCAGACGACTTTTGGAAAAAATTTATTCTCTCCATCGAACCAAAACAGGCATCTCGCTGTCAATTAGTGCTTTCCTTTCAATCGCCCGAAACGTATTTTGTCAGTAAAAAAAGAAAAGCCTTAAAAATTCGCCTGGAAGTGGGCGACAACCAACGTATCGTCGATAAAGAGTTGACGCTATACCCCGATTTATGGCGGGACGGGGATAGATATAAGATCCAGTTGAGCGAAACATCCTGTCGACCCAGGCAGATCTTTTTTTTGATTGACGGTGAAAAGATCAAGGCAACGTTGGCCGCAGACAGAGAGCACTTGCTCGGTTGATTCAATCCATGCCCTTCAAGGGATTGCGATTTAGGAAAAATTTCTAACACGGCTAAAAAAGATATATGAGGCGAATGGATCGTTTGGTCATGCATAAGAATTTTCATCTTTGGATGCTTCTTCCCATTGTAATTTTGTCCGCTTTCCTCAACACCTACAATTTAGATTTCCCGGTATTTTTTCACGCCGATGAACCTAAGAAGATTCAATTCGTTTTGTCCGGACAGCAGGATTTCCGTCACCCTCTGTTGATGTTGCAGACCGCAAGGTTAATCAACGAAGTTGCGGGTCTCAAGGATCCCGACCGTCTCATCGTACTTTGCCGAATGATTTCGGCGTTGTTGGGAGTCTTGACCGTCATCCTGATTTTTTTTATTGCCCGGCGGGGCCTCGGAAAAAATTTTGCCTTACTCTCGGCATTGGGGCTTGCGGTTTCTCCCATATTCGTCATTCACGCCCACTATTTTAAAGAAGATCTCATCTTTACGGCATTCACTTTTTTATCCCTTCTTTGTTTTCTTAAATTATTAGAAGATCGGACGGTCACGGCAAACCTGTTGTGGGGCCTTTCCACCGGGCTTGCGCTGTCTGCGCAATACAAGGGGATATTTTTGGTTTTACTTTATTTGGGGTTTTCAAGAATGCTTCCGGAAATACACCGGCGCTGGTTTTATCGTAATTATCGAAATGGTTTGGCGGTCATGGCCCTGGTGTTCCTATTGGTGAACTATCCGCTTTTTTTTAATTTTGGAAATTTTTTCACCGGATTAGCAGAGGAAACCCGGCATGTGATCGGGGGCCATAAGTTGATCGTTTATCCTTTCCAGCATGGGTTTGGGTTTCATCTTGTCAACAGCCTCATTCCGGGAATATCGCTTATCGTGACCTTTCTGGCTCTGGGGGGGCTGACAATCACGGCTCGAAGCTGGAAAAAGGCGGATGTGGCAGACAAACTCTTGTTTGTTTACACAGTGGTTTTCTACTTCGTTCACGAGATCAGCCCGATGAAAACCTTTCCCGATTACATGCGCTACATGATTCCTATCGTGCCGGCGCTGATCTACTTTGCCTGCAAAGCCATTTCTCAAATCAGTCAATGGGGCCGGGATAAGTCTATAAAAGCCGTGGTCCGTATTTTTTCCTGGACCCTCACAGTGGCGGTGGTTTGTATTCCCCTGTACGATACCTGGCGTCTCGATTCAAATTTACTCGACGACACCCGGATCAAGGCGAAACAATGGATAGACGACACGCAAAGGAAGGCATGGGGGGAACGGTATACCCTGGGAGGAGAAGTGACAAAGGATCTTCTCACTCAGGTAGATATTTCCGAGGCCAAGAAAGCTGGAGTGTCCTATCTGATCGCGAGCAGTTTCAATTATGAGCGTTTTTTAATAGGTTCAAATTGGTCCGGGCAAAATCCAATGGTCTATGAAACCCAGAAAAAATATATGCAGTTGTTTTCTTATCCCTACGTCGAGATCAGCCCCCTGCACAAATCATTCGCTTTCTCAAATCCCGTGATCCGTATCATCGATATACGCGACGCTAAAAAATCGCGGAGTCTGGAACAAAATCCAGTCCGGTCGGCATTGGAGTGAGAACGGGAACAGGGAGGCGGGTTGCTTGTTTTTAACCATTCACAATGATTGCGGAAACTATTCAAACGGAGGCTGAGTTTTTCGACTCATGTCCTGATCCGTTAAATTCATCCGCCCTCTGATGAAGGGCAGTTTCCGGTCTGCAATGGCAATCGCCTGTTTGTCATTCGTTTCCTCACCCAGCTTGCGTGAAATTTCGATTTCCTCAATGGCCTTTTCCCAGTCCTTCATGCGTTCATAGACACTGGCCAGGTTCAGATGCGCCTGCATGTGATCGGGATTGATTGCGATCACCCGGCGGTAATGCTCTGCGGACTCGGGAAGTTTTTGGATGTACCAGTATTCCAGGGCGATTTTGAACAGAAGCTCCGGGTCGTCCGGGTGCGATTTGGCAACCTTTTGATATTCCAAAATGGCGAGGTCGTTGCGGTTTGATTTGGAGTGAACCGAGCCCAATCCCAACCGCGCTCCTTTGTGAGAAGGTTCTAATTCCAGGGATTTATTATAAGCCTGAATGGCTTCGGGTCTTTGGTCCCACTCCTCATAAACCAGTCCTTTACGGTAATGAGCGGCAACCCATTGGGGGTCGATTTCTAAGGCCCGGTCCAAAAGTTCGACCGCTTCCTGAAAGGCTCCGATCTCCTGTTTTTTAACGGCGTTTTCCATCAAGGCTCGCGGATCGGAAGAATCTTTGGAAACCGTTGAGGGGTCCGAGGGCCCATCTTCTCCGCACCCGGTGAGGACCAGCAAAAGGCCGCAAATGATGAACAGGAATTTTGAACCTTTTAACACTCTTGGCCTCAAGTTTAGACGAAACGATAAGACTATAGCGAGACCGGTAGGAATTCAAATCAAAAACTGATTTTATGAAAGGGCCGTTCTTCCCAAATGAGAAGCGCAAACCTCTATCACATTCCACTTTTTCCTAGTTTGATGAATGAGATTTATCGAATCGTAAGTCCGATTCTGATAGATTCAATTTTCGTACCTCAGATAAATTTTATACAAACTGGTTGGTGTAAAATAAATTAAGCGACCCTTCCTATTTCTTCTGTCAGTATAAAAAATTTCTCCATTAAAACTTATTTAAACCAACTTATTCAAAAAAAATGGTTTATTTCTATCAAAAACAAAAAGATTTTGTCGTGGTTCTGAGTTCTGGTTGATTTAAACCAACCAGTCTGTATATTGAGCGGGACATCAAATATTGATTCTGGTTAATTAAGAAAAGGTTCGTATGCCGAAATCGGGAGTTCAGACGCGGGAAAACATTTTGGATCAGGCGGAAGCTCTCATTCTGAGCCACGGTTTTGCAGGCACATCCATCGACAAAGTGATCGAAAAGGCGGGCATCACCAAGGGAGCTTTTTTTTATCATTTTAAAAATAAAACCGATTTAGCGAAATCTTTAATCGAGCGGTTTCATAAAAAGGACATGGCCGTTCTCAGACCTTTCATGTTCCGGGCGGAACGGTTGAGCCACGATCCATTGCAGCAACTTTTGATATTCGTGGGGCTACTTTCCGAAAGGTTTGACAGAATGACCGAGCCTTTCCCAGGTTGTCTGCATGCCGCGTATGTTTATCAAAGCCAGCAGTTCAATGAAGAAATCATGGGCGTTTGCACCAACGCGATGCTCGTCTGGCGTGACTTGTTTGGAGACAAGATCCGCGCCATTCTGGAAAAATACCAACCCAGCCAGCCTGTGGACGCGGACACGCTTGCCGATCTATTGATAGCCATTCTGGAAGGTTCCATGCTGCTTTCAAAAACGCGAAATGATCCCAAAGTAATCGCCCCCGCGTTCAACCATTTCAGAAACTACCTCACGCTGTTGTTTTTGCAGGAACGGTCTATTTGACCGGGATCATTTTCCCCATCAACCGCGTTCACGGGACAAAGTGACGATTGCCGCTTCCCGGGCCCAGAACAAAAGAAACCGGTGACTCTCGATCACCATAAATTCCAGTCCCCAGCCTTCCTCACCGTAATCGTTCAATGTATCTTCTAGTTTTTCAATTGGAAGTTTGCTTGCGCCCAGGAAAAGAGTTCCCCAGGCGCCTTCCTTGATCAACAAAACTTTAAACTCTTTTTTTGTCATTTTGATCTCCATCAAGAGTCAGGGTCATTCCCCGCTGGTTCAGTAAGGGTAAAGGAATCCGCCCCAAACGTCCTCAAAAAAATTTGACAATCTGGGGGATTCCATGAAATCATTGACCCTTAAACGGTGGGTTGATCTATGGCACGGCAGTTGGGAAAGAATGACATCGTGATTCAGGCAAGACAAAACTCAAATTACGTTTAGCCATCCTTCGGGTTGGCATTTTTTTTGTCTTGAGTTGGCCCCCGGAGGATAAGGCCCTGGGACTTTCAGGGCTCTTTTTTAGAAATGGGAAGGCTTTATGGGGTTTATGACATTGATAGAGCGGTTCCCTTTATAAAGGAGTCTTTCAGGCATGACTAGCGGAACGGTGAAATGGTTCAGTGAAAGTAAAGGCTATGGTTTTATCGAGACGGAAGATGGCAACGATTGCTTTGTCCATTTTTCCGAAATCCAGAGCGAGGGCTTCAAAACTTTAAGGGAGGGGCAGGCGGTGGAATTTGAGATCGTTGAAGGGCAGAAAGGTCCCCAGGCGACCAAAGTAATCCCAAAATAAACTTTAAAGGAATTCCCGGCAGGGGATAGGCTCTGCCGGGAATTTTTTTTCACTGCCCTTTCCCGTCCAGAGCGATTGCCTTTTTTCTCCATTTGCTCGCTCCATTCCACAATTGTTGCAAAACGGAAGCTTCTTTATTTTTAACTTAAAATGGTAAATTTTTGTCATTCAGGAAATTAAGGAAAGAATCCATGCCTGGCTTAAAAGAGGTTTGTCGTTTGTTCCTGCTGGTGGCAGCGTTGGTCCAGTTTTCATCTTCAGCTTTTGCTAAAGCGGCACCATCCGCGGCTCCGCTGTTTGAGGGGATGGGCAATCAGCATTTTCCCATCACCACCGAAAACGAACGCGCCCAACGCTATTTCGATCAGGGGCTGGTGCTGTCCTACGCCTTCAATCATGCCGAGGCGGGTCGGTCCTTCAAGGAAGCGGTCAGGCTCGATCCCGGTTGCGCCCTGTGTTATTGGGGTGTGGCTCTGGTTCTAGGTCCCAATCTCAATGCTCCTATGGAGGATCTCAACGTGCCGGAAGCCTATCGCGCCATTCAAACGGCGGTAAAGCTTTCAGATGGCGCCACGGAAAAAGAAAAAGCTCTGATTCAAGCTTTGTCAAAGCGCTATGCGCCGAAGGCGGTGAAAGACCGCAAGCCCTTAGATCGAGCCTATGCCGAAGCCATGCGCGAAGTAGCGAAACAATTCCCAGAAGATGCCACGGTTCTGGCGTTGACGGGGGAAGCGCTGATGGATGTGCATCCATGGGATTTCTGGACCAAAGAGAAGGAGCCCAAACCATGGACCGGAGAAATCCTGGCCCTGCTGGAGTCGGCATTAAAAATCGATCCCAATCATCCGCTCAGCAACCATTTATACATTCACGCGGTGGAAGCCGCGTATCCCAGGCGAGCCGAGGCGGCGGCGGACCGGCTCCGCGATCTGGTCCCCGGAGCGGGGCACCTCGTGCACATGTCCTCTCATATTTACATCAATATTGGCCGTTACCGCGACGCTTCCATCGCCAATCATAAAGCCATCGAGGCGGACCAGGCCTATCTCAGGCAGGTGAAAGCGGAAGGTCTTTATCCCTTGGGTTATGTGCCGCACAACTACCATTTTCTCTGGGAAACGGCAATGATGGAGGGCAAGAGCCGGGTTGCCATCGAGGCCGCGAAAGGAACCGCGGATAGCGTAGATCGCAGCAAAATGTCGGACCCCGGATTCGGTGGCACCCTGCAACATTTTTATTCGATGCCCTTATACGCCCTGGCCAGGTTCGGCAAGTGGCAGGCGATTTTAAACGAGAAAGCCCCGCCGCCGGAATTTCAATACCCTACCGCGATCTGGCACTATGCTCGCGCCCTGGCATTCAACGCCGAGGGCCAAACCAGGGAAGCAGATTTAGAACTCAATAAATTTCAAGCCATCGCCAGCGACCCTCAGATGGCCGATTTTTCGATTTTTGGTCTCAACAACTTCAAAAGCTTGCTGGAAATCGGCAACGAAGTATTGCAGGGTGAATTGGCCGTCAAACAGAAAAAGTATGAGAAAGCCATAAAGCACCTTGAGCAGGCAGTCAAGATTGAGGACGGGTTGATTTACGCCGAGCCTTCGGATTGGTATTTCCCGCCACGCCAAGCCCTGGGCGCCGTGTTGCTGGAGGCGGGGCAAGCCGCCAAGGCCGAACAGGTGTATCTGGAAGATTTAAAAGAGAACCCGGACAACGGCTGGTCTTTACTGGGACTCAGTCAAAGCCTTGAGAAACAAGGCAAAAAAGATGCGGCGAGAGAGGCTGAGAAGCGCTTTAAAAAGGCCTGGGCCGGGGCGGATATTGTGATCCTAAGTTCGCGATTCTAGAAAACGACCCCGCCAATAAGGCTTTACCCGTTCGCAAGACCTGTTGTATCATGCTTGGTCCCATTAATAGCTAAACCCGGTCAACGACAAATTGATGAATCATTATGACGTACTAGTCATTGGCGGCGGTCACGCCGGATGCGAGGCGGCTCTTGCCGCCGCACGCATGGGGTGCGCCACGATGCTGATCACCCTCGATGTGGACAAGGTCGCGCTTATGCCCTGCAACCCGGCCATCGGCGGCGTGGGCAAGGGCCACATCGTCCGCGAAATCGATGCCCTGGGCGGGGAGATGGCCAAAGTCATCGATAAGACCGGCATTCAATTCAGAGTCTTGAACGCTTCCAAAGGGCCCGCCGTTCAGGGGTACCGGGCGCAGGCCGACAAGAACCTCTATAAAAACGAGATGCGCCGGGTGCTGGAAAATCAGACCGGACTGACCATTTTGCAGGAAGAAGTGGATGAACTGCTGCTCGAAAACTGCACCGTCCGGGGGGTGAAAACCGTCGCAGGCACCGAGATCAACGCAAAAGCCGTGGTCATCACCACCGGTACCTTTTTAAACGGCAAAATGCACGTGGGCTTGAAAAGCCATGCCGCCGGGCGCGTGGGAGAAAAGCCGTCCACCAAACTTTCAGAATCGTTTCTTTCAGCCGGCTTTCAGGTCGGCAGATTAAAAACCGGCACCCCTCCGCGTCTGTTGAGCGGCACCATTGATTTTAGCCGCTGCGTGATTCAGCCCGGCGACGCCCAACCCAAACCGTTTTCTTTTTCGACGCAATCCGTCGATCGCCAACAGGTCCCCTGTTACCTCACTTCTACCAATAAAAGCACTGCAACAGTGATTCAGAAAAATCTGCACCTGTCCCCGCTATACAGCGGCGTCATCGACGGCGTGGGGCCGCGTTATTGTCCGTCTATCGAGGACAAAATCGTCAAATTTCCCGATAAAGACACGCACAATATTTTTTTGGAGCCCGAAGGACTGGACACCGACTGGGTGTACCCCAACGGCATTTCCACCAGCCTCGCGGAAGAAGTGCAGTGGGAACTGGTGCGCACCATTCCCGGATTGGAAAAAGCCGAAATCGTCCGTCCCGGCTATGCGGTGGAGTACGACTTTGTGCCGCCGACGCAGTTGCTCCCGACACTGGAAACCAAATTGGTGGACGGGCTTTATCACGCCGGGCAGATCAACGGCACGTCAGGCTACGAGGAAGCTGCAGGGCAAGGCATCGTCGCCGGCATCAACGCGGCGCTCAAAGTGCAGAATCGAGAGCCGTTCATTCTGACGCGCATGGAAAGCTACATCGGCGTGCTGATCGACGACCTGGTGACCAAAGGAACCCAGGAACCCTACCGCATGTTCACATCGCGGGCCGAGTACCGCCTGATTTTAAGGCAGGACAACGCCGACGACCGCTTGATGCAACGCGGCTTTGAGTTGGGCTTGATATCTTTGGATGCGCTTGCAACCTGCAGGGAAAAATATGCCAGCGTCAAACGGGAGATCGAACGGCTGTCCGTCACCAACGTCGTTCCCAGTAAAGTCGATTTATACAAGTTAGCCGAAATAGGCATCTCGGATCTGAAACGGCCCACCACCTTGAGCGGGTTGCTGAAGAGGCCGGAAATCAGCTACGATCAGATCATCGCGGCTTTCAACGGCGCGTCGCTTCCCAAGCTGGTGGGTGAGCAGGTGGAAATCCAGGTCAAGTATGAAGGGTTCATCGCCCGGCAGCAGCAGATGGTCGAAAAACAGAGGAAGCTGGAAAATTACGCCATCCCAGAGGATTTTGATTACCAGGGCATTCCCGGTCTTTCCCGCGAAGTGGAGCAGAAGCTGAAAGAAATCCGCCCGGTGACTCTGGGGCAGGCGGCCCGCATTTCAGGCGTCACCCCCTCTTCCATCACCCTGTTGATGGTGCTTCTCGAACAGCGGTTTCGCACACAGGGAAAAAACGGCAACGGGAAACCCGTCAGAGAGCCCAAAAGGGCAGACGAGAAACTGACAGGCGTGTAGTGCACAACGATTCCGTCCAGTGGCGCTTGGAGGTGGACAAAGAGGACATCGCCTACATCGTCAGCATTTTTGAAGCCTACGAAAATTTCGCCATTGTGCGTACCATCGATCAATCCAAAGGCCTGATCGAACTGATGATCTCCCCCGATTATCTGGAAGAAACCCAAGAACTGCTCGATCACCTGGGTGAGGAAATTTCTTGCAGGAAGGTTTAGTTTTTGCTTTTAAAAATGCATCATCGAAAAGACCGGCAGGTTTTTGATTTTTTCCCGGCCTTTTAAGAAGTCGAGTTCGATGAGAAAGGCTACTTCCACAATCTCCACCTGAAAATTGGACTGGATCAGGTTCGCCGTGGCGGCGATCGTGCCGCCTGTGGCCAGCACATCATCTATGAGTACGATCCTTTGCCCCGGCTTAAAGGCGTCCTGATGGATTTCTACGGCGTCCGTTCCATATTCCAGGGAGTAAGCCTGCTCGTAGGTTTGGTACGGCAGTTTCCCGGGTTTTCGCACCAGAACCGTTCCAGCTCCCAGGGCGTATGCCAGAGTGGCCGAAAAAATAAATCCCCGCGCTTCGATTCCAACCACCACATCGATTTTTTTATCCGCGTACCGGTCTCTCAAGATATCGATGGTTGTTTTCAAAGTATCGCCGTTCGCTAAAAGAGGCGTGATGTCCTTGAAGACGATGCCTTCTTTTGGGAAGTCGGGAATGTCGCGGATCGCTGATTTCAATCGTTCCATATTTTTTCATCCTTGATCGCGGTTAAAATTTTTTCAAATCTGAAGAAGTGATGGGTTGTACTACGGATGCTGAAAAAAGAAAAGGCTATCTTTTTGAAGGAAGATATTTCAAGGGGTTTCTGGGATGCGTGTCGTTACGCACTTCAAAGTGCAGATGCGGGCCGGTCGAACGTCCCGTCGTGCCGACGGAGGCGATTTTCTGGCCTCGCTTGACCCAGGTGTTTTTGCGCACCCAGTTTTTTGAGTTGTGCGCGTAAACGGTGGTCAGGTGATGTTTGTGTTTGATGATGACCATCAGCCCGTAGCCGGTGGGTCCCCAATCGCTGAACACGACTTGCCCGTCCGCCGCGGCGTAGATGGGCGTTCCTCGGGAGGCTCCGATGTCGATTCCCTCATGGCGCCGGGTTCCGCGTTTGCCAAACGTGGAGGTCAGCGTTCCCTTGACCGGCCATTGTAGAAAGTTTTTAACCGGAGGACGTTTTTTGTGTCCGGATTCTTGGCGGGACCTTTTTTTGTTGTTACGGACGGTGCGTTGCGGTGGGTCGGTGGGAGGTACGTAGCGTACTCTATAGGCTCCGGGAACCCACAAACGCGTGCCAACGGGAACATTGGACGTGTCGCGTATTTTGTTGATTCGTATTAACGTCTGGACATTGATATCATAGACCTGGGCGATACGGTATAAGGTTTGTCCCGGTTGCACCAAATGATAGACTCCGCGCGACGAAGAAGGCGAATTAGAGAAAAGAAAGCCCTGGCAGCCATTGAGAAAAAAGATCGTGAGAACCAGGCCGGTTAATTTTACGAGCCCCTTTGGAAAGATCATGTTCTAGCCGCGTCTATTGTCTCGCACCCCTTCGACAGCTCCAGGGCGTGAAGGAGTGGTGGAATTCCACATAACTCATTGAAAAATTTTAACATCGGGGTACATCCTGTCAAGCCTTATCGCCTGCGGGGTAGTTCTTTACAAGCCAAAGAGCATGAGGTATAAACGGGGTGCCGGTCTCCCAACAGGGGCTCGGGGTCTCTCCCTGTTAGTTTCACAGGTTCCCCATTAATTATGGAAATCAGATGTTTTTTTTAAGATTCGGTGTGTGGCTCCCGCTATTTGGTTTGCTTTCAGGGTGCGGTCCCAGCGCTGTGGCTCCGGACATCTTCGCTCTGCCAGTGACCTATAAAGTCGGGAAAAAGCCGGCGGCAGTGACCGCGCATGACATGAACAGCGATGGATATCACGATCTTCTGATCGCCAACTCAGGAGACGACACGTTAAGTTACCTTGAGGGACTGGGAGACGGCAAGTTTAAAGATCCGCAAACCATGAGCACCGGCCGCGAACCCTTCGCTCTGGATGTAGCGGATTTTAACGGTGATGGCAGTCCCGACATCGCTCTCTGCAATTATGGCGATGGTGAGGTGGCGATTATTCTCGGGCAGAAAGACGGACTATTTAAACTCAAAGGCAAAGTGAAAGTCGGAAGACTGCCCATCGCCGTGGTTTCGGGGGACTTTAACAACGATGAGAAAGTTGATCTTGCAGTGACCCTCCGGTTTGACAAACTGATCATCCTGTTAGGCGTCGGGGACGGAACCTTCAAATTCGCCGAAGCCTACAAGGCTTCGGGAACACCAGCCAATCTGGTCGCCGGTGATTTCAATAAAGACAAGAATCTGGATATCGCTATCGCTTTCAATGCGGTGAAGGCCAATTTCATCCGGCTTTTTTACGGCAACGGCGACGGAACCTTTCAAAATCCCGAAAAAATTCGAGGCGGCCATCAGTCTTCATTCATTACCATGCACGATATGAACCGCGACGGAGAACTGGACCTGATCACCTCCAGCACCATGAAGGACAGCGTCACAATTTTTCTGGGGGACGGAAAGGGTTCTTTCCGGGCGGCGGGCGATTTTGCCGGCGAAAAAGGCCCCGAGCACCTTTTCCCCGGCGAGTTCACCGGCGATGCTGTTCCCGATCTCGTGGTGTGCAACCGGCGGGACAATTCCATTTCGATTCTGGAAGGAAAAGGCGATGGAACCTTCTTATTCCCGCATTTTAATTATCCCGTGGGCAGAAATCCCCGCGCCCTGACTGGAGCGGATTTTAATCAGGACGGTCTGACCGATCTTGCCGTCCTTTTGTACGACTCCCAGATTCTGGTGGTCCTGTTGCAGAAGATTGCCACCATCCAACCGTTAGAATCTTGACCTTTCAATCGTTCTCGCCGCCAGCGGAGTTTTCAGGAAGGCGGGTGGAAGGATCGTGGATCACGTATTTTTCGTCCAGCCATTTACCAAGGTCGGCCCATTTGCAACGTTCCGAGCAAAAAGGCAAAAACGGGTTTTTTTTCGCCGCCGCGACCGGGTTTTTGCATGTCGGGCATGGCATGAGTTTTGACGATTGATTGGCTTTATCGTTATTTTTTATCCCGCTCATTTTTGATTTTAACTATAATAGCAGACGGTTGTTAGAGGTTTCCATTCGGAGTTATTGCGCTTCATTTACTTCCCTTATATCCGTTTCGTTGTAAACGGAAAACCCGTTTGAAAAATACGATGATTATTGAAATTAAGCAACGTAATTATTACCAGGTGTTGGGGGTCAATCCGGATGCGTCGCAGAACGAAATCGACCACGCCTATAAAAGACTGATCAGCCGGTTCGATTCGGCGGGGTCGCGGCGATCGCCTAAGGTTCAGGCATCGCTTAAGGGAAAAATTGCGCTGCTGCAGGAAGCTTACGACACCCTTTCAAACCTGGAAAAACGCGATGAGCACGACCGTTTGATCGAGGAACAAGGAAAGAGCGCTTTGTCGCCGACGGCACTCACCGCTCCGGCATCTTTAAGGGATTGGGAAGTTTCAGCCGACAATCGAAAGAACTCCGGCAATGTGTACCAGGATTATTTTGGTTTGTCGGAAAAACCCTTCGACCTGACTCCGGACCCCAAATACCTTTATTTAAGCCCCAAGCATAAAGAGGTGTTGGCTCATCTGGTCTATGGCATCCAGGAGAACAACGGTTTTCTTAAAATCGTTGGCGAAGTCGGAACCGGAAAGACCATGATTTGCAGAAGCTTCTTACGGGAATTGCACACCGACTTCAGTATCGCCTACATTTTTAATCCCGGAATCGACGAACTGGAGTTGTTGCAGACCATCAACGCCGAACTGGGACTGCCTTCTGAGAGCACCAGCAAGAAAAAACTTACAGACATCCTCAACCGTTTTTTGCTGGAGGAAAGGAAAAAAGGGCACCGGGTGGTGGTCATCATCGATGAAGCCCAGGATCTGCTGCCCTCGGTTCTGGAACAACTCAGGCTTCTGTCGAATCTGGAAACCGAAACCGAAAAGCTGATTCAGATCGTGCTCATCGGCCAACCGGAGTTGGAGAAAGTGCTGGCTCAGGAAGAACTTCGGCAGTTAAAGCAGCGTATCACGATTCAGTGGGAACTGCTTCCCCTGAATCTTGAAGAGACGCGCGGCTATATTCAGCATCGGTTAAACGTCGCTCTCGGCAAGGGAAAAGTGCAACTCACCCGTCCGGGGACCGATTTGATTTACAGATACTCCAAGGGCATCCCGCGGATGATCAACGTTCTGGCCGACCGGTCGCTGCTGATCGCGTACACCCAGAATACCAAGAAGATCAATTGTAAGATCATTCGCATGGCGGTTAAGGACATTGGCGGTCTCAAACCGGCGGCGGCTCCCATAGAAATATTTGGAAAGTTCGTGTTGCCGGTGGTTGCTTTGGCGGCCCTGGCATTTTTCATCATTCACGATTTTGCCCTGCCGGATTTAAAAACCAACCCAGCCAAGGGAAAAGACATTCCAAAAATCATTCAGGAAAATCCTATCGACCTGACCAATCCCGGTCAGTTGCTTAAGGAGGATGAATTGGCAAAATTGCCGTCGATGGAGGCGTCTTCATCTTTGGAAAAACTGGATGTCATGCAAAAAATGGAGGTCGCTGCCCGACCGGAAAAAGCGTCTCACACGGGGCCCCTGGTTCTCACCCAGCCTGCAAAGCTGGTCACTTATCTTTCCAGCCTTTCCCTGGAAGAAAGCAAGCTGGAAGCGGCGAAGTGGATATTGGAAACCTGGGGTTTTGATCAATCGGGGGTTGAAATGGTGGATAACTGGGCTCTCGAAAACCTCGAGACGGAGTTCGAACTGTCGCAGTATGAATTGAACGGCAATTTCAAGCGCTTGACCAACCTCAATTACCCGGCCATTCTGGAGGTGGCGCTTCCCAATTCCCAGGGAACCAAATACCTGGCTTTGACCTCGGTGAAGGGCGAGCGCGGTGTTTTCGGTTCGGTCGATAAAATTGAAATGCCTTTAGAAACCATCAACCCGTTGTGGACCCGAAAAGCGATTATTATCTGGAAAGATTTTGAATCCCTGCCTGAAGCCGGTTTGGAAAATGGTTATGCGGGCAAGGAAGTGATCTGGTTGCAGAAAAACCTGCGTCTCCTGGGTTTCTTTATAGGCCGCGAAGCCGCGCGTTATGGAGGGCAAACGGAAAAAGCCGTGCGTAAATTTCAGCGCAAAAACAATATCAAAGACGACGGCAAGTTTTCTACGGAAAGTAAAATGCTTCTATACAATCTGTTGGACATTTACAAAACTCCGAAGCTGATGGCGCCATGAGCACCATTCTCAACACGCTAAAGAAGCTGGAAGAAGAAAAAAGCGTCCTGGAAAAAAATATCGACCTCAAGGGATTGCTGTTGCAAGGCCAGGATTCTGCCTACCCGCAGGTGGAGCGGCAGGCGCCCAAAAAATGGGGAATTCTCGGGGGACTGATGGCAGGTGCGGTGTTGCTGGGAGTTGTGGTTTACTTTTTTTATTTATCAAAACCCGAGGCAACCCAACCGGAAAATTTTACTTTGCCCACTAAACCACAAGTGGCTCAGGAGAAGAAAAGACACTTGAAACCGGCGGCATCGAACCCTGGGATTCCGCTCGCCGGCATTCCGGAAACCGAGCCGGCGGCCATGGATGACCCCTGGAAGGATGAAGATTTTTTCGGTCCAGAGGACGCCCTGCCGCCAGAAGCCCTGCTTCCAATGGAGGAAATTCCCCGGACGGCAGCGGTGGAAGCTCCTGCCCTGGAAGGTTCCGAGGAAATCCGCGAGATCGAGAACCTGATTCAATCCGCGACCTCATCCAGTGAGCTGGAAAAGCAAAATCTTGAGGAACCGGTTTCCAGATTGAGCGGCTTAAGACATGTGCCCGGAGTGAAACTCAAGGGAATTATTTTTTTCGGTTCTGGCAATCCCGCCAACCATGTTTTTGTCGCCACCGATGCGGAAAAAAACCGTAAACTGAAAGTGGGGGATACCGTTTTAAATGCCACCCTCGAATCCATCGAAGCTAAGAAGGCCGTGTTTTCTTACGGCGGCCAATGGGTGGAAACCCTTATTGGCGACTGACCGCGCTGTCCTGCCTTTCTGGATTGCTGCTTCTCAATTAGCGATGCAATTTTGAAATTGCATCAAACGCATCGGATTGCCGCGAATTTTCAACTTGCCAGATAAAACAGGCCATAACGGGGATGACTGGCGTCCGGCAATTTTGAGCCAGGTTTTGGTGTCTGCCAGTACCTTGAGGCCGGCGTTGCCTTCGTGCCCTTCCTGCACCGCGATTTTCCCACCGGCGACAGTTACCGTGATTGTACGTTCCTCCTCACCTGTAAAAGTAAAATGGATGGCGAGAGTCAGATCCCTGGCTTTTTCGCGGTTGAAAGCTATTTTGATTCCGTTGATAAAGCCTTCAAGCGACTGGGGTCGAAACGGAGTGCGAACGTAACGAATTTCCTTATTTGGATTTTTTTTCGCCACCTTTTCCGCGGTGGTTCCCGGTTTCACATAGACAGGCTCCGGCTGGTTTTTTAGAGGTTTTACAATCTCGGTCACATATGTTTTCTTGTCTTCCTGAAAAAAAGGCAGGACCTCCTCCCCTGCCGGGCACACCGCCATGCAATAAGCGGCTTTGTAATTAGAGCCAAAAGAAAGCGATTGCCAGATCGACAGGGTCTCGCTGTCCTTAAACTTTGAACGGTACTCTTGCACATTTTTAGAGTCGACTATTTCTTCCGTCCAATCCTGAAACCCGCCCATGAATTCGCGGTAGTTGTGATTGTAACAGGAAGAAAAATCAAACTCCCCGTTGGAATGAATGGCGCCGACCGGACAGGCTGACACGCAAAGGTTACAGGTCAGGCAGGGGTTATAGTCGAGCGGCTTGTCATAGCGGTCCATCTCTGCATCGATCAGGATTGACTCCAGAAGAATGAAATTTCCAAACTGAGGGTGTATGACGTTGCGGTTTTTCCCCATGCGTCCCATCCCAGCCTCTTCAGCCATGCGTTTGTGGCTGACGTCCCAGATTTTGAGCGTTCCCCACCGGTTCATGTCCATCGGAAACCCGACGGTGGGCACGACCCCACGCACGCCGTGTTTGTTGAGACGCTTGACGATTCTGCGGGCGATTTGCGTGAGGTCTTCGATGGTTTTATGAAATTCGTCGTTGGCGACATAGCGCGCCGGGCTTTGAATGTTTTCCCGGTTCATGACCTGCACCAAAGAGATGACCGTGCGCGTGCGCCCAAAAACGTGCAGGATATCCTTGCGCTCCGAGTCGAGAGAGGGGCGGTCAATTTCGATACACCCCATATCATCGGCCCCCTCCTCCCTACAAATGGCTCTCAACCAATCGGCGGATTGAACGGTTTTTGTTGCCACGGCCTTCTTTTCTTTAACCGTTTCTATAGTTTGCATAATTGAAAATCTCCTTATTTAGTGTATATACACATATTTTGATAAATTTTTTAAGTCGGACCAAGAAGCTTGATGGTTGAATCCAGATTTTTAAGCAGTTCCTTCCAGCGTTTGGGGGTCAGGCGTTCGATCACCTGCGCCTGTGCCCGGTTCCAGTAAGGGAGGGCTTTTTTAAGGGTTTTCTGTCCCTTGTCTGTCAGGGTCAAATTACGGGTGCGGCGGTCCTCCCCCGGAACAATTTTGACCAGCTTTTGAGTCTCCAGCGGTTTCAGGTTGCGGGTCAAGGTGGTTCGGTCCATGACCAGCGCCTGGGAAAGCTTGCGGACAGCCACCGGACCGAGGGAGGCCAACGCGGCTAAAAGCGTGAACTGTGTGGCTCGAAGTCCCGAGGGTTGCATCATCTCATCGAACAACTGAGTGACGGTGCGTGTGGCTTTTCTCAGGTTGAAACAGGTACATTCATGGACCGCATATTTCGGTTGTGATTTTTTGTGGGTCATAATAGGAGTATATACACATAAATTTTTCTGTCAACCCCTCTTTTGAGGCAAACGCATGGTCCGGCCTCAGCCCTGAAGCCAAACTCTAGGGTTTGATGTACAGGTAACCTTGTTCCTGAAGGTCGGCGATACGCTTGACGGCAACAGGGTGTTCCGTGGGTATGAATCCATCGGCAAGAGCGTCCAGCCCTTTATTGAACAGTTTCATGGAAACCTGGCACATTTCCGGTTCCACCCCGCGGTCAATGACCGTTTTCAGTTTTTTGAGAAGTTTTGGGTCTACGTCCTCTTTGTCAAACAAGTTCAGAGCCGGCCCGTGGACGACCACTTTGACATCGATTTTATCCAGGCCGCCTTCGGCTTCGATGTGTTTATCGATGAGAGCCATGGCGTAAGTGGCGACAGCGACATCCGCTCCGTCGATGTGGTAAAGAACCTTGAGTTTTCCATCGGCGGTGCGGTGGCTTTTGGTGTCCGCATGGCTCACCCCGGCGCTGGTCAGTGCCGCAATCAGAATAAAAACCGAAAGGAAACGCACAGTCAACTTGTTCATGATGTCCTCCTGTAGATTCTCATTGAAAGTGTCAAATCGGGCGCCAGCTCTTTGAGGATGCCAGATTTTTCAATCCTTCAACGCCGGTAAATCGTTGAAGGAAATTTTGGCTCCTGGATAACCACGATCCAGAAGGATATCGATCACTTGTTTGATGGCTTTAACATGGCGCTTCCTTGAATCCACGCCGTCAAAGTGCGGGTCTTCTTCTTCAATTGAAATCACACCGGGGGCAACGAAGTTGCAATAAAACGCCCCAAGAGGCCTGAGTGAGTTTTCGGAATCGTCGGCTGAGCCGGAGTTGACGACCATCATCGTCATATTGCAATCCGGGCTGGGATAAACCTCAAACAGGCCGCCGCTGTTTATCGTGTGTTCCCGGCAGTAGTCGATGACCCTTTCAACATCCTCAATAGAAACGGCTTTATAAACTGCGTGCATCCTGCTTTCCTATGAGACAATTGGGTAATAAATAAGTTTAACAAAAGGTGGAACGATGGCAAATCAAATTGAAAGTCTGATGGAAAGAATCAAGGATCTGGAGACCGAGCTGACTTTTGAACTGCAGAAAAAACAGGAAGAATTCTTTTATGAAGTCATCCGAAAGAAAGTTCGTTTTGAGAGGGAAGTCAGAAAACAGCACCGAGTTCTGGCTAAAAAAATCAACCAATACCTGCGGGAATCAGATGCGCTGACCATCATAACGGCTCCTGTGATCTGGTTTTGTCTGGTTCCGGGGGTTTTCCTGGATTTGGCGGTCAGCGGTTATCAGGCCATCTGCTTTCCCGTTTATGGAATTCCCAAGGTTCGGCGAAGCGATTATATCGTTCTCGACCGGCACTACCTGAGTTATCTGAATGGGATCGAAAAGGCCAATTGCATGTATTGCGGTTATTTTAACGGACTGATTTCCTACGTAAGGGAAGTGGTCGCAAGAACCGAGCAGTATTGGTGCCCCATCAAACACGCACGCAAACTGAAGACCGTTCATCAGCGTTACAAACACTTTTTGGACTACGGCGATGCCAAGGGCTACCGCGAAAATATTGAGGAGGTGCGAAGGGATTTTAAAGATTTAAAATGAGCCGCTTAGGCCGGGCTTTTAAGCGACATCGCTTCTGATTCAATCATCAGGGTTTCTTTGTGATTGGGGTTGACTTGTAACGCGTTCCTCTGCTACACAGCATGCACTATGAATTTTCAGGACGTCATCATCAATCTGCAACGGTTTTGGACCTCAAGGGGCTGTGCTCTCCATCAGCCTTATGATATTGAGGTGGGCGCGGGAACCTTCAACCCCAGCACGTTTTTTAGAGTGCTGGGTCCGGAGCCCTACAGTGCGGCTTATGTGGAGCCTTCCCGCCGGCCGACGGATGGCCGCTACGGAGAGAATCCCAACCGGCTTCAACACTATTACCAATTTCAGGTGATCGTGAAACCGTCTTCCGAGGATATTCAGGACGTGTACCTTGAAAGCCTCACCGCTTTGGGGATAAACCCGATGAAGCACGACATCCGCTTTGTGGAGGACGACTGGGAATCCCCCACGCTGGGCGCCTGGGGGCTGGGATGGGAGGTGTGGCTGGACGGCATGGAGATCACCCAGTTCACTTATTTTCAACAG
This sequence comes from Nitrospinaceae bacterium, assembly GCA_021604505.1. NCBI lineage: Bacteria > Pseudomonadati > Nitrospinota > Nitrospinia > Nitrospinales > Nitrospinaceae > Nitrospinaceae bacterium. Next base: position 520,793 of record BQJC01000002.1, read on the forward strand.
GTGGGGGGAATCGATCTGGCCCCGGTCACCGTGGAGTTGACCTATGGCCTGGAGAGAATTTCCATGTACCTGCAAAACATCGACAATGTCTACGACCTAAAGTGGAACGACACCCTGAAATACGGAGACGTTCACCTTGAGACCGAAAAGCAGTTTTCCCGCTATAATTTTGAAGTCTCTGATAAAGAACGCATGTTTAAGTGGTTTGACATGTATGAAGAGGAGGCTCGCCAGCTTCTGGAAAAAGAATTGGTTCTGCCTGCCTATGATTACACATTAAAATGCTCGCATGCGTTTAATCTGCTGGATGCCCGCGGTGCCATAAGCGTGACGGAACGTACGGGTTTCATAGGCCGGGTCAGGAAGCTCGCCCGCTTATGTGCGGAAGGATATCTGGCGCAAAGAGAGGGGATGCAATTTCCCTTATTGAGGAATTAAACCGTTCTTGTTTTAAGAAGCCGGTTCTTCTTTTTTAGAGTCTGCTGAAGCGTCGGCGGTAATCTCGGTCTCGGTCCCATCCTTCCAGAGGTTCAATTGCGCCTCGATGACTTTCCGGATGTCCTGGTCCAGGCGTTTTATTTTCCGGTAAAGGACGAGAGCCTGTTCCGCGAATTGAATCGCTTCGGGGATTTTTTCCGCCAGTTTCATCGTCTGCGCCAGATTCCACAGCGTTTCGCCTTCTTTGGCTTTATCGCCTGTTTTCTGGAAGAGGACTAAACTTTTCTGGAAGGACGCCGTCGCTTCCCGGTGATTGCCCGATATTAAATAGCACTGTCCGATTTGCGCCATCATCAACGCCGCATTTTTTTGGTCCTTCAATTCTGTGGCAAGGCTCAGCGCCTGTTGGTAGTAAGACAGCGCTTTTTTAAATTTGCCGGCGCCTGTATGGGCTTCCCCTAATTTTTTGAGAATTGCGATCTCGCCTTTTTTGTCCTGGACTTTTTTGACCAGCGTCAAGCCTTCCTCGAAATACTCTATGGAGTGCTCGTGGTCTCCGATGGAAGAATAAATTTCTCCAAGATCTCCAAGGATCCGTCCCTGACGTTTAGCATCCTTTTGGTTCCGTACCAGGCCCAATTCTTCCTTGTAATATTCAATGGCCCGTTCGTTTTCGCCGACCTTAAAATAGACTTTGCCGAGATTTTCCAGAATCATTTCCTCGCCTGAGGTCTCCTCGGATTGACGCAGGAGCTTAAGCCCTTTTTCCAGAAATTCAATGGCGCGGTGAGGCCTGCCAAGCGCCATATGGGTCAGGCCCAGTTGTCCTGCAGCTTTCCTCTCCGTCGCACTGTCATTCGACTGCTGGGAATGCTTCAATGCTTTCTCCAGGAAACCCAGAGCCTCGTCTGAATGATTTAATTTGTTGTGCTCCATCCCCAGAAGGAGAAGGTATTTACCTTCCGCTTCAGGTTCTTCCAGGCGTTTTGCGGATTTTAAGGCGGCATCGAACCAGATAATGCATTCAAGGGGAGATTGTCTTAGACTGAGTAGGTGAAAAGCGGCTTCCGTGTATGACAGACAAAGGTTATCCGCTTCCTGGTCTTGATCGCTGTTGGAAAGCGCCCACGCTTGCCCCTTTTTTATATTATCCCATTCCACATCGAAGAGATTCAGACCCCGTTCCCTGTCTTTCCCGCCTTTGGAAAATAATTCACCGGCAGAAAGCACCACAGTCAAAAAATAAGTGGCAAATCGTTTTTCTGCCAGTGCTTTTTCCGATTCCTTCAACCGATGGTTCAAAAACCGGCGCACCTGATCGTGTAAATGGAACCGGTTGGTTTCGCTATGACTCGCCACCACACCCAGAGTGAGAAGTTTGACCAGATGTTCGCTATCCGGGTCTTCGCAAAGAAAAGCCTCGGCCTTGTCATCAAACGTGTCCGGAAACAGGACCAGCTTCCTAAGAACGGCGGCGGCTTTTTCGGACAAGGACCGATAGCTGAAGGTCAAAACCACATCGACACCCTGTTTGGGATTTCCGCGGGCTTCAGATTTGAGTTTTTTGAATTCTGCACCCAGATTTTCTACAAAACCTGCGGCATCCTGTTGCGGATTGGCGCCAACGTATTTCGCGGAAAGAAAAAGAGTGAGAGGGAAGTTGTCGCATATTTTTCCGATTTCATTGACCCAGAAACCCGTCCGGGGAGAGGTTTTTAAAAGAAGCGCCTGGCCGTCTTTAGGGTCCAGGGCGTTCAGTTTCTTTGAAATCATTTGGGGTAGATTAACCGCTTTGATCGACGTGACGATGAGAGCGCAATTTTTGGGAGGGACCAGATCGGTGAGGTTGAGTCCTCCCGGGACATTGTCCAAAAATAGTACGGACTTCCTGCGCTTTAAAAGGTTTCTGTAGAGCTGAGTCCTTTTCTGGTCCGTTTCAGGATATTTTTCCAGAGGGGCGAGTGAATGGATGATGCGGATCATGACCTCCTCCGCACCAAGCGGTTTGACCGATGACCCCCGCATGTCGACGTAGATGGGTTCGTCGGGAAAGTCCGCTCTTAAGTTGTCCGCCATCACCAGCCCCAAAGTGGTTTTCCCCACCCCGCTGTTTCCCAGAAGGCCGATTAAAGCAGATCCTGTTTTAATTTTGGCCAAAACATCGCCGATGATATGCTTTCGTCCTTGAAAATTTTCCGGTGTAGGAGGAATTTTTAACAGAGGAACGATGGGAAACCGTGATTTCAAGGTCGAATTCAGCGTTTCGCTAAACGCATCTTTCTTTTTTAAAAATTCCGTGGAAGCGGACGATTCAGCGGCTTCCGGTTTTTTAGACGGGTTTTTCTCTCTAACCTGAGAATCGCTTTGAGACCCGTTTTCCTCCGGTTTTCCCTTTTGGAGCAATAAAAAAACTCCCAGAAAAACAACGAGAACAATAAAAATGGCTAAGATTGTGGTCATAATAAAATTTTCTCACACCCCCAACAGGGTTGGTTCAGTCATGGGCAACGGAATGGAATTGAAAGTGAAGCAGGAAGAGATTCGACCCTTCCCCGGCTGGTTGACTTTTAAGGGCTTGTCTGATACATACCCTTCTTTTATATGATCTTATGTTAGGCTGGAAAGCGCAAGTCCCCGACCCTATAATATTTTTGCAGAACTCCCATTCCCGCTCCTGGCAACAGGTTGAGGCTTTTCCATGGCAGAATTTTTTTTAGAAATCGGAACCGAAGAGATTCCGGCAGGTTACATCGAGCCCGCCCTGGAATATATGGTCCGGGAATTGAGCGGTTTTTTCGAAAAAAATCATATTGCGTCGAAAGATCCCAGGACTCTGGGCACCCCAAGGAGACTGGCAGTGGCGTTTGACCAGGTGAACCTCCGCCAGGAAGACGTTGTAGAAACGCATCTTGGTCCCAATGTGAAGGCCGCTTACGATGCCGTTGGAAAACCGACCAAAGCGGTACTGGGGTTTGCGCGCGGCAAGGGCGTGGAGGTTTCCGATCTCACCACTCAAACGACTGCCAAAGGTGAGGTGGTGTGCGCCCGCATCGAAAAGAAAGGTCAACCCACTGAAAATCTTTTGAACGGCTTTCTTCCCCAGTGGATCGGGAATATTCATTTCCGCAAAAAAATGCGTTGGGGAAACAAAGAAATAGCCTTTGCCCGGCCCATTCACTGGATCACCGCCATTTTAGCGGAGAAACCTTTGGATTTTGAGTTTGGCGGCATCCCCTGTGGAGATATTTCCTACGGTCACCGGTTTCTAAAACCCGATTCCTTCCCTGTCAGGAATCTTAAAACCTATCTGGATTCCTGCGAGAAGCACTTTGTGGCGGTTGACCCACAAGCCCGCAAAAAGCGCATCCAAGAGCAGACCCAAACCCTTGCTAAAAAGGCGGGAGGAGCGGTTGAGGATGATCCGGATCTGCTGCAGCAAGTGGCTTATCTTGTGGAGTACCCTGTGGGGATTTTGGGAGATTTCGACCCGGAGTACCTCAAACTCCCCAAAGAGCTCCTGGTGATGACCATGAAGCATCACCAGAAGTATTTTCCCGTGAGCAGCGCGAACGGGCAGCTATTGCCAAACTTCATCACCATCAGCAATATGACCGCAGGGGATGCGATCAAAAAAGGCAACGAACGGGTACTGAAAGCCCGTTTGGAGGATGCTCGGTTTTTCTTTGAAGAGGACAGAAAAAGAAATTTAGAAGACTATGTCGAAGAGCTGAAAGGCGTGGTGTTTCAGAAAAATCTTGGGACCTCCTACGAAAAAATGCTGCGGTTTTCTGAATTGGCCAGGAGTCTGGCGAAAACCGTTTGCCCTGAAAAACAAAAGCAGGTAGAACGTGCCGCCCGGCTGTCGAAAGCCGATTTGGTCAGCCAAATGGTCTATGAGTTTCCTGAACTGCAGGGAATCATGGGCGGTTATTATGCCGCGAATGCGGGTGAGGCCGATGAAGTGGTCCAGGCGATCAAGGAACATTACCGTCCGGCGTTTGCCGGCGATCAGCTTCCGGAAACGGCTGTCGGGGCGGTGGTGGCCATCGGCGACAAGCTGGACACCATTTTAGGATGCATCGGGGTGGGTTTGATCCCCACCGGATCGGAAGATCCTTATGGCCTGCGCCGTCACGCCCTGGGAATCATTCAAATTGTCCTGGCGAATGGCTGGCAGTTTTCGTTCAACCAGCTGATTGACGCCGGAATCGATCAGCTCACGCAAAAAATCAAACTGAGCCCTGAGGAGATCCGCAAGCACACCACAGACCTTTTTTCCCAACGATACAAGAGCCTGTTGACCGAGGAGGGGTATCCCTACGATGCAATTGATGCGATTTTATCCACCGGAATCGATTCCCTGGCGGATGTCAAACAGAAGGTCATCGCGTTTTCCAATCTAAAAAACCTGCCTCATTTTGAGCCCCTGGCCATTGCTTTTCGTAGAGTTGTGAGTATCTTGACCGAAGAGGCCAAGGGCGAAATTCAACCCGATCTTTTGACGGACCCGGCGGAAAAGGCGCTTTATGGTCAATACCTTGAAATTAAAGGCCCGGTTCAAAAATTTACCGCGGAAAAGAATTTTTCTCAAGCATTGCAAGAAATTGTTGAAATCAAGGGCGCCGTGGATGATTTTTTCGATCAGGTCATGGTGATGGTGAAGGAAGACGCGCTCAGAAAAAACAGACTCCATCTCCTGTATGGTATTTCCCGCCTGTTTGCCGATATAGCCGACTTCTCCAAGATCGTACTCAAAAAGGGTTGAAAACCCCAGGGGGTTCCGTTAATCTCCAGGGCTTCATACGTTACGTGGGGATAGCCCCTTTGTTTTCAATTCACACACTTTATTCATTGTCGAATTAAAAAATGGGAAAAAAATACGTTTATTCCTTCGGTGGAGGCCAGGCCGAAGGCAATGCCGAAATGAAAAATTTGCTCGGCGGCAAAGGGGCCAATCTTGCTGAAATGGCTTCTTTGGGCATTACGGTCCCTCCAGGGTTTACCGTTACCACTGAGGCCTGCAATCTTTACTTCGACAACGGTCATGAATTTGCCCAGGACTTGTGGGAAGAGGTGTTGACTCACCTGGAGAAACTGGAAAACACCATCGAAAAAAAATTTGGTGACCCGGCCAGTGTTCTTCTGGTTTCCGTGCGATCCGGAGCGCGGGTATCCATGCCGGGAATGATGGACACGGTGCTGAATCTTGGCTTGAACGAAGAAAACGTGCAGGGCCTTGGCCTCTTAACCTCCGATGAGCGCTTTGCGCTCGATTGCTACCGCCGGTTCATCGCCATGTTCGGCAATGTGGTTCTGGGTATCGACGGTGAAAATTTCGAGTCGATTCTCACTCGTAAAAAACAGTTGCGTAAAATCGAATACGACACCGACCTGACCCCGCAAAACCTGCGATCCATCATCAAACAATTTCGGGCGGTTGTAAAAAAAACAGTCAATGAAGAGTTCCCTGACGATCCCATGGTTCAGCTGAAAAGAGCCATCGAAGCGGTGTTCAAGTCCTGGAACACGCCGCGTGCCAGAACTTACCGGAAATTGAACCATATCTCGAATGATTGGGGGACGGCGGTCACCGTGCAGGCCATGGTATTTGGCAATATGGGGCCGGCCTCGGCAACGGGAGTGGCGTTCACCCGCAATCCCGCGACAGGAGAGAAGAAATTTTACGGGGAATATATGGTCAATGCCCAGGGGGAAGACGTGGTGGCCGGCATACGCACACCCAATCCCATCACGGAGCTGGAAAAGGAAATGCCGGAGGCTTACGAGTCCCTTGCTACCGTCTACCAGAGACTGGAAAACCATTACCGGGACATGCAGGACCTGGAATTCACCATAGAAAATAATCAGCTGTATATGTTGCAGACGCGCGCTGGAAAGCGCACGGCTCCAGCGGCGATAAAAATTGCCATGGACATGATGCAGGAAGGGTTGATCAGCAAACATGAAGCCCTGGCGCGGATTCCCGCGGACCAGTTGGATCAGATTTTTCATCCCACGATTGACCCGAACGCTAAAATTGAGGTGTTGGCCAAAGGACTTGGCGCGTCTCCCGGCGCCGCCACCGGCAAGGTGGTATTTACCCCGGAGCATGCCCAGGAACTGGCCGAAAAAAAGGAACGGGTAGTTTTGGTGCGCATGGAGACCTCGCCTGAGGATATTCACGGAATGAGTGTGTCCCAGGGCATATTAACGGCTAAAGGCGGTATGACCTCGCACGCCGCTGTTGTGGCCCGGGCCATGGGAAAACCCTGTGTGTCGGGATGTTCCGATCTGGATGTGGATAGAAAGAAAAAGAGGTGTTTTATCAAAGGGGTCCCTATCAAGGAGTGTGACGCCATCACTTTGGACGGAACCACAGGCCGGATCATTCTCGGCTCCGTTCCGCTCATCCGGCCCCGTTTGACCACCAACATCACCCGCATGATGAGTTGGGCGGGAGAGGTCAAGTCTTTAAGCATCCGGGCCAATGCCGATACCCCTCACGACGCAACGGTGGCTCGCGATTTTGGCGCCCAGGGCATCGGTCTTTGCCGGACCGAACACATGTTTTTTGACGAGGGCCGAATTCTATTGGTCCGCAAAATGATCCTGGCGGAAGACCCGAAGAAACGCGAAGAAGCCCTGAAAAAACTGCTGCCTATTCAAAGGGGAGATTTCACCCAGATTTTCCAGGTGATGCAGGGATTGCCGGTGACCATCCGCCTGCTGGACCCGCCCCTGCACGAGTTTTTACCCGCCACTCCGAAGGAAATAAAAATTCTGGCCAAGGAATTGAAAGTGTCGCAATCGGCCTTGAACAAAAATATCCATGCCATGAAAGAAACCAACCCCATGCTGGGGCTCAGGGGGTGCCGGTTAGGGATTATGTTCCCTGAGATTTATAGAATGCAGGTCCGTGCCATTGTCGAAGCCGGTTGCAAACTGGTCAAAAAAGGCATGAAGGTTTTTCCCGAAATCATGGTTCCTCTCGTTGCCCACATCAACGAATTCAAAACCGTTCGAGAGATGATTGTTGAAGAGGCTGAAGATGTGATTGAAAAGGCTCAGGTGAAACTGCCCTATAAAATAGGGACCATGATCGAATTGCCGAGAGCCGCGGTCACCGCCGACGAAATTGCCAAAGAAGCCGATTTTTTCTCCTTTGGGACCAACGATCTGACGCAAACCGCTTTCGGGTTGAGCCGCGATGATGCCGGGAGCTTTCTATCCGCTTACCTTGACAAGGGAATTCTAACAAAAGACCCTTTTGTGACCATCGATCAGAGGGGAGTGGGGCCTCTGGTGAGAATTGCCGTTGAAAAGGGGAAAGCGGTCAATTCCGATTTGCACCTTGGAGTTTGCGGGGAGCATGGTGGCGACCCTGCTTCCATCGAGTTTTTTCATAATCTGGGCCTCGATTACGTCAGTTGCTCGCCTTTCAGGGTTCCAACGGCGATTGTGTCAGCGGCCCAGGCGGCCATTAAGAATCTTTGACCGTCAAAGCCCGTCCAGTGACCTGCAACTGCATCGATTTCGTCATCCCTAAATCCAAATTTTGTTGTGTTCTTTAAATGAGCAAAAAGAGTGTTGACTTCATTGATGGCAGTTTTCATAATGTCGGATTCTATAATTTAATTGAATTCAAACCTCTACGGCAATCGTTTGAGTCGATGTTGTGATCATCGCCGGTTTGGTGGGTTTTTGTAGAATTCCCGGCGGCGGCGAAACGATGTTTTCGGAGGTGGAATTTCGGCTGAGTTGGGCCTTTAGGTCCATCCGAAAAATAATTGGAGGGTTCGATGAATATTGCACTGACAGGGATCACCGGATTGGTCGGCTCCCATTTGATAAAACAATTATCGGCGGCAGGGGAAGGAACTTACAACGTCAAAGCCCTGATTCGCGAAAACAGCATCGTCGATCATTTGAAGCCCTATGAAGACGTCGACTACATCATCGGCGGGCTGGAGGATAAGGAGTCTCTCGCTAAATTAGTTGAGGACGCCGAGGTGGTGATCCATCTCGCGCATTTTCCAGGACCCGTGCAAACGGCGGACGAATTGGTCCAGGTCAACGTCAACGGAACGTTTGATCTTTTAGAGGCGGCCAAAAAAGCAAAAGTGAAGCAGTTTGTTTTCATGAGCGCCTGTGCTGTGTTCGGGGAAGTCCTGCCTGCGGTGGATGAGACCCATCCCATGGATGAGGCCCATCCGGTCAGGCCGAGCAGTCTGTATGGAGCGATCAAATCCTCAATTGAATCGTTTTGTTTCAGCTATTTCAAGGGACGGGCCTTTGATGTGACGATTCTGCGCCCGGTGACCGTGTATGGCGTCAGGCCGCAGATCGACAAGTCCGAATGGTTTCAGACCGTCGATTACCTGGCCACCAACTACAATGTCGATCTCAAGGGAAGCACGAAATATGTTTCCGTGGATGCGGTCTGCCAGGGGGTTGAAAAAGTTCTGGGCAATAAAGAGACGGCGGGAAAAATTTATCATCTGGTGGATGGGCATATTCAAAATCTGGACCTGGGGCAAATGATCGTCGATACCATCGATTCGTTTGGCGAGGTGGAAGGAATCATGGGTGAGAAGGGAGTGCCCATGTCCAATGAAGCGGCCAAATCGTTGGGTATCGAATTCAAAGGCCAGGAAGGGATCAAGGAATATGTCAAACTGCTTTTTGAATTACAGTCGAAATACGGTGGAGAACGGTCCATCCAAAACTGGTAAAAAGAAACCAGGCGCTTATGCTCACATCTGAGATTTTTATCGGAAACTTGATGGGCCGCGGGTTTAGATTTTTTACCGGCGTTCCCTGCTCGCTGCTTTCCGGTTTGATCACCTGCCTCGAGAAAACTCCGGAGGCATCGTATATTCCTGCTGTGCGGGAAGACGCGGCGGTCGGGCTGTGCGCCGGCGCATATATGGCCGGGTCGCTTCCGGTGCTTTTAATGCAGAATTCGGGGCTCGGTTACAGCTTGAACGCCTTCACTTCCTTGAACTTGATTTACAGAATTCCCACTCTGGTGATCATGAGCTGGCGTGGATGCGGTGGCAAAGATGCGCCCGAGCACATCATCATGGGTGAGATCAATGAAGACCTTTTGAAAACTTCCGGGATGGAATACGCCATCATCACCCCTGAAAATCATGAGGAGATTCTTGAAAAAGCCATGCAGAAAATAAAGGAAGAACTTCCGTTCACGATTCTGGTCAAGAAAGGGATTTTTGGTGAAGGGCACTGAAGCGTTTGAGGTAATCCTGCCTTTATTGAAGGACGAACCCATCGTCCATGCCAATGGGTTTATCTGCCGGGAATCCTTTAAAACAAAGGACCGGGAAGGAAATTTTTATATGATCGGATCGATGGGGCTGGCCTCATCCATTGGCTTGGGCGTGGCGTTGTGCCGTCCGGACAAAAAGGTCATCATTTTTGACGGCGACGGAAACGTATTGATGTCGATGGGCACCTTGGCGATGATCGCCGCGACGGCACCAAAAAACCTGGTGCACATCGTTTTCGATAATCAGGTGTACGAGTCGACGGGAAGCCAGCGGTCTTTGTCGAAAGAAGTGCCCTTAGAGGAGGTGGCCAGAAGTACAGGTTACCCCATGGCCATGAAGGTCACTGAAAAAGAAGATTTAAAGCCTGCCGTTGAAAAATTGATGGCCAGCGAGGGGCCGGGATTTCTGCTGGTCAAGGTGGACCCCGATTTTGATCCCCAAACGGGTCGGGTCACCCACACGCCGGAGGAAATCAAGGCCCGGTTCATGAAAGCTATCCGCTGATCCGCTGAGATTTTACAAAGTAAAAATTTCAATTGACGGCAGGGGTGGTTCCCTCAGACGGTAACGTTTACTTTTCCGCCGGTATTGCTTTCAGCGTTTGGAAGGGGCGCCGCTTCATTGCCGGATTCCGAGGTCGGGTTTGCAGGGGGGACCGGGCTGGTTTGTGATTCAAGCGATACTGAGGATTTTGATTCTGCCGCTCCCGCAGTCTGTTTGCTGCCTTCCCCTTCGCTTTTTACAGTTTCAGCAGTAGAAGTTTTTGGGGCGGTGGAAGCATTTCCGAGGCCTGATAGTTCCATTTAATTTCTCCTTAGGTTATTAGATCAAATCTTCAGTAGGCTTGCTTTCAGGAGAAATATCCTCAATGCCGTCGCGAATGGCGTTTTTCAATTGGACTTCCTCTTCTGAAGGGATTTGTTTGACGACTTCCCGGGTTTTATTGTCGACTATTTTTAATACGACGTCATTGCTTTCAGTCACCTGGAGTTTTCGGCTTTTATCAACGTTGATATCGGTCGTGGCATTTTTTGCGCCCGGCGCGGAACGGGCTTCGGGTGCCGAGCTTTCCAGGGCTTCTTTAGCGGCAGGCGACAAGGACACGGTGTCATCAGGAGCCGACTTCACCTCCACCTGAGGGGCGGGAGGGCCTGATTTTCCTGAAGATTCCCGTGGCTTGGCGGCCCGGATATCGGATCCTTTTGCGGGATTGATCGCTTCGCTGTCCATAATTATTTCGTCCAAAAACTGGGTTAATGGAGAAAAATCGCTTTCTTCTTCCAATTAACCATTGTTAAACCGTCAGTTGTAAAAGTATTTAAACAACTGTTTTTAAAGGGGTAATATAATAATTCATTCCCCTGAAAATAACCATGCTAATCTCCTTAGCGGCGCAAATTGGAAAAACTTTAGAAATAAATCAGTAAATGGCCTCAGGGCTTTAAAAGGCGGGAAAGGGATTCAAATTTCATTAGTTTAGGTGAGGATAATATTTGAACGGCTCTCTTGCAGAAGGTATGATAGGCGGTTTAAAAATAGCCGGTTGCCGTATTTTCGTGGAATAAATCTCCTTGGAAGAATCGTTGTTGCAATCACTGATGTGCGAAGGAATTTAGGGTGAAAACATCAAAATCAAATATGAAAGATTTTGGCAAAATTTTAAAATACGCGCGTCCTTATAAAAAGAGCATCCTTTTTGCTTTTCTTTGCCTGCTTCTGACCTCGGTGATCAATCTCATTTTGCCGTTGGTTGTCCGCAATATGATCAACACGGTCATTGTTCTTAAAGACAGCGGAATTTTGAACGGCCTCACCCGCGATTTAATCCTCATTATCCTGTTTCAGGCGGCCTTTGCCGTGACCCACAACTATATCTTCGGATTTGTAGGTCACCGGATGACCACCGATTTTCGCATTGAGTTTTTTTCTCATATCCAATCGCTTTCTTTAAGGTTTTTCCACTCCCGCCGGGTCGGAGAAATTTTATCGCGCATGAGCAGTGACATCACCGTCATTCAAAATGCGCTGGTTTCCATTCCTGTCGCGGTTTTCCGCCAGACCATCACGCTGCTTGGCGGGCTGGCGATCATTTTTTATTTGAACTGGAAACTGACCGGGCTGATTCTTTTGGTGTTACCGCCGCTCATGCTGTTTGCCCGGATTTTTGGCAAGCGCCTCCGGGTGTTCTCGGAAAAAGTGCAGGACAAGCTGGCGAAAGCCACCGTGGTCCTTGAAGAAGGGGTTTCATCCATCAAGGTGGTGAAATCTTTCGCCAGAGAAGCCTACGAGCAAAAACGATTTGAAAACGAGATCGAAACCGCTTTTGAGGAATCGGTTCGCAAGGTAAAGATTTCCTCATTTTTCGGTCCTTTCATCCTGGGTCTCACCTTTCTGGTTTCCGCCCTGTTGATCTGGTATGGCGGCAATCAAGTCATGCAGGGAGCGACCACACCGGGCGAATTGGCGGCGTTTTTTCTCTACGCGCTTATCATTGCCGGTCCCATCGGAACGTTTGTGCGAATTTACACACAGATTCAGGAAGCCCTGGGCGCGGTCAGGCGCGTCTACGAAATTCTGGACACCCAGCCGATCATCCAGAGTCCCGAAAACCCGGTGGCGTTTTCAACGATCGAAGGAAAAATTCAATACGAAAACGTCACCTTCGGTTACCGGCCAGAGGCTCCGGTTCTTAAAAATGTGAGTTTTGAGATTCAGCCCGGCGAAACCGTCGCGCTGGTGGGGCCGACGGGTGCCGGAAAGTCGACCCTCATTCAATTGTTGCACCGCTTTTTCGACCCCGATCAGGGGTGCATCAAACTCGATGGCCACGACATCCGTCAGTTGGAATTGAAAAATTTTCTCGAGCAGATCGCTTTGGTTCCGCAGGAGACGCTGTTGTTTGGCGGTTCGATCCGCGAAAATATTTTGTATGGCAAACTCGACGCCAGCGACGAAGAGTTGGTGAACGCGGCAAAATCAGCGAACGCGCACGAGTTCATTTTGAAACAGGAAAAAGGTTACGACACGCTGGTCGGGGAAAAGGGCATCAAACTCTCCGGCGGCGAAAGACAAAGAATTGCCATTGCCAGGGCGCTTTTGAAAAATCCAAAAATTCTGGTGCTGGACGAGGCCACTTCAGCTCTCGACAACCGCTCGGAATCTTTGATTCAGGAAGCGATGGAGCGGCTGATGGCCGACCGGACCACGTTGGTCATTGCTCATCGGCTGAGCACGGTTCGCAATGTGGACAAGATCATCGTTCTGGATAAAGGCCGGGTGGTGGAAGTCGGCAAACACAATGAATTGATGGAAAACGAAAGCCTTTACTACGACCTTTACACCATGAAAATGCTGGAGGTCAAGTCCGCAGCCGCAGAAGATCCTCAGGACAATTCCGGTTTGGGCCGTGCTCCACAAAAGGTGATTTAATCATTCGCCTCAAATGGCTTAATTTAAAATCGGAAATTATCCATCTCAATCATTCTTTAAGAGCGAATAAAAAATTTTTCCTAAAGCAAAATGGTGTCCTGTCATGAGCGCCTTTTTGCCGCCTATAATGCTATGAGCAGAATCAATTTCATGTTTGCGGTCCACAATCACCAGCCGGTGGGTAATTTCGGGCATGTTTTCGAAGATGTGTTTAAAGTTTGTTACCAGCCGTATTTCGAGGTCCTCAGGAAGTTTCCCCAAATCAAGACCGCCGTGCATTTTTCCGGTCCGCTTCTAGAGTGGATAAAACAGTATCGGACCGATTATTTAAAAATGGTGCGTGAGTTGGTGGCCGAGGGCCGGGTAGAAATCATGAGTGGAGGATTTTACGAGCCGTTATTGTCGACCTTGCCCGAAGAGGATGCCATCGGACAGATTCGCATGATGAACCAGTTCATCGAAGCGGAATTCGGTTGCGTTCCCCGTGGCTTGTGGCTTGCGGAACGCATCTGGGCTCAGGACCTGCCAAGAATCATCGCCAGCGCCGGGATTCAGTACACGGTCGTCGACGACACGCACTTTTATTATTCCGGCCTGGAAGAGCATCAGATGCAGGGGTATTACATCACGGAGCGGCTGGGGAATCCTTTGTTTGTCTTTCCCATAAGTAAAGCCCTGCGCTACGCCATTCCCTTCAAAATGCCCGAAGAGACCCTGTCTGCTCTCAGACGGGCCAAAGACGAATTGCGATTTAAGGGAATGACTTATGCCGATGATGGAGAGAAATTTGGCAGTTGGCCGGATACCTATCAATGGGTATACAAGGAAAAATGGCTGGAAAAGTTTTTTTCCGCGCTTTGCGACAACGCCGATTGGGTCGAAACCGTCACTTTCAGCGAATACATCGATCAGCACTCCCCAACCGGGCGCATATACCTGCCCATGGCTTCCTACGATGAGATGATGGAATGGTCCCTGCCGACCCACGCCGTCTGGAAGTTCAAACATTTAAAAGAGGAACTGCAATCAAAGGATGTCGCCGAGGAACGCTATAAGCTGTTTTTGCGGGGCGGGCAATGGGACAATTTTCTGACCAAATATGAAGAGAGCAATCTCTTGCACAAAAAGATGCTGTACGTCAGCCGCAAAGTGAATGCCCTGTCCCCAAAAGACAAAGAATCCAGCGGCGCTCTCAGCGAGCTTTACCGGGGGCAGTGCAATTGCGCGCAGTGGCATGGCCTGTTTGGCGGGTTGTATCTCAATTACCTGCGGCATGCTCTGTACAATCATCTGATCGCCGCCGAAAATCTCGCCGATGAAAAGACTGGTCATGATTTTTCCGTTGAGACTCTGGACTTCAACCTGGATGGCAAAGATGAAATTCTGATTAGAAATAAAAAAATGAACGCTTGTCTGGCTCCCGGCTATGGCGGGGCTTTGCTGGAACTCGACTACCGTCCCGTCTGTTTTAATTTGAGCAATGTTCTGAGAAGGCGAGAGGAAATTTACCACAAAACCATTCAAGAGGCGGCGCATTCCGAGGGCGGGGGCGGTGAACAGCCGCAGTCCATTCACGATCGCATCAAATTCAAGGAACAGGATTTAGAGAGCAAGCTGTTTTTTGACCGCTGGGAACGGTATTCCTTTCTGGATCATTTTCTCGGTTCGGACACCACGCTGGAAACTTTCAAACAGTGCCGCTTCGAGGAACAGGGAGACTTTGCAGGCCAGGCGTATACACAGGAAACTTCCGCGCAACGGAAGCGCGATTTCTCCGTGATGCTCAAGAGAACAGGAACGCTGAACCGGCAGGGCCATTCCTGTCGAGTCACCATTGAAAAAGAGTATATCTTTTCCCGTACGGAACCTGAAGTGCAGGTGCAATACAAAATCATCAATGAAAACGAGATTCCTCTTTCGTTGTGGTGGGGTGTGGAGTTCAACTTCACCCTTCTGGCGGGAGATGCCGAAGACCGTTACTACGTTTGTCCCGGCCAGACGCTGGATGCCCATCGCTTGAACAGCGAAGGCGTTCTTAATGATGTCGCGACTTTCGGCATGCGCGATGACTGGCACAAGTTTCAATTGTCCCTTTCCTTTTCACCCAAAATTTCCCTGTGGCGTTTTCCTGTAGAAACCATTTCGCAATCGGAAGACGGGTTTGAACGCACCTACCAGGGTTCCTGCCTCCTGGCCCACCGCAAACTGGATTTACCTCCCGGCCAATCCGTCGAACAAAATTTCGTCCTTAATATTTCTCAATAAATTTGTTATTTTTTCGTTAATTGATTTGCGGCATTCAGAATTAGCAGGAAATCTGCAAATACAAGATGAAAACCAGGCCATTTTCAGGTAATTTTATTAGCACCAAATGGAGTTGAGGGGCACACCTTTTGCGTTTTTTGAACCAAAGAGGGACTTTAGCTCCGCCCAATCTAGCGGCATCCCCTTAGTTGGGTCAAAACCATGATTCTCAAGGACGAACTTTTCAAGGCTTCCACGAGGGTTTCTCCCGTCGGGGTTTTTCGAACCGATCCGAACGGCTTGTGTCATTTTGTCAATGCCGGCTGGAGTGAAATCACCGGCTTGAGTTTCGAGGAGGCTCAGGGAGATGGATGGACCCGGGGCCTTCATCCGGAAGATCAGGACCGCGTGGCTAAAGCGTGGAGTGAAGCCGCAGACAAAGGGCTTCCGTTCAGATGCGAGTATCGTTTTCAACGTGCAGATGGGAAAATCACATGGGTTTTGGGCCAGGCCGAGGCACAGCGGGACTCTTTAGGAGATGTTTCCGGTTTTATCGGAACGATCAGCGATTTGACGGAAACGAAGCGGACCGAAGAGCGCCTCAAATCCTCCCACCTTTTATTGAGCGCCATCCAGAACGTTCAAACTCACTACATTGCCAATCGCGGCAAAAAATTAATTTTTGATGAATTTTTGGGCGAAGTCCTTAAATTAACACAAAGTGAATTTGGGTTTATTGGTGAAATCTTCCATACTTCCGAAGGCAAACCCTACCTCAAAACACACACCATCACCAATATCGCCTGGAATGTCGAAACTCAAAAACTTTACGACAAGGACTCCGACATCGGCATGGAGTTTCACAATCTGGAAACCCTTTTTGGGGCGGTCATTGTCACCGGCAAGCCGGTCATTGCAAATGATGCGGCAAAAGATCCAAGAAGTGGCGGACTTCCAACCGGCCATCCCACTTTAAATGCCTTTTTGGGTTTGCCATTTTTCAATGGCGAAAAAATGACCGGTATGGTGGGTCTGGCCAACCGTCCCGGCGGGTATGATGAAGAAATGATGGATTTTCTCCAACCTTTCCTATCCACTTGCTCCAAACTTCTATTGGCCAGTAAAAATGAAGATCGCCGGAAACATGCAGAGAAAGCCTTAAAGGAGAGTCAAAAGAAATATAAATTAATTAACGAACAGATGCGCTTGATTCTAGAGGGCACCTCAGCCTTTTCTGGCGAGAAATTTTTGCAATCTCTGGTGCGCCAGCTTGCCCGCGCACTCAAGGTTCGTTATGCATTGGTCGGTGAGTTAACCGGGGACAGGAAGGAAAAGATTCACACCCTGGCCTTGTGGAGCGATGGGAAGTTTGAAAAAAATCTAGAGTATGCAAAGGCCAATACCCCCTGTGCAAAAGTTTTGGAAGGAAGGTTTTTCTGTTTTCCAAAGGACGTTAAAAAAATCTTTCCTAAAGACAAGTATCTCGTTGAAAGGGGAGTAGAAAGTTATATGGGAATTCCCCTGTTTGATAGTTTTGGCCAGCTGATAGGGATTTTAAACGTGTTTCATGACAGACCTTTAGTAGGATCGTTCAATGGCCAAATGATTCTTTCCACGTTTGCGGCCCGGGCGCAAATGGAAATTCAAAGGCAAAAAGCGGAGGATGCGCTGAAAGAGAGTGAACAAAGATTCAAAGATGTTTTGGACAACGCAACCTCCGTTGTTTATATCAAAGACCTTGAGGGTCGTTACCTGCAGGTCAATCGCCAGTATGAAAAATTAATGCATTTGGACAAAAACCAGATCGTAGGCAAAATCGATCACGATATTTTTCCAAAAGAGGTGGCCGATGCCTTTACGGCCAACGATCGCAAAGTGATTGTGGCTGAAAAACCCATTGAGGTGGAAGAGGAGATCCAATGGGAGGATGGCCTGCACACCTATATATCAATCAAGTTCCCCCTGAAAGACTTCCAGGGAAATATTTATGCGGTTTGCGGGATCAGTACGGATATCACAAAAAGAAAGCAGGCTCAAGCGCGGGTAGAGGGGCAAAACAAAATTCTACAACTCATGGCGACAGGACACCCTTTGCAAAAAACTCTGGAAAGGTTGGCTGTTCTGGTTGAGGAGCAAATTCCTGAGACATTTTGCAGCATTCTATTAATGGATGATCTGGGGCAACGCCTTTTAGCCGGCGCTTCTCCGAATCTCCCAAAGGCTTACAGCGAAGCCATTGATGGAGTGGTCATCGGACCGTCTGCGGGGTGTTGTGGCAGGGCGGCCTATTTTAAAGAGCTGGTCATCACAGAAGATATTGCGGTGGATCCCAATTGGAAAGCTTTCAAAAAAATTCCACTGCGGCATGGTTTAAAGGCTTGCTGGAGTTTTCCGGTTCTGGGTTCCGGGGAAAAAGTCTTGGGCACATTTTGTATTTATTATAAGGTAATACGCAGGCCGTCTCAGAGGGATCTGGACCTGTCAAAATTATTCGCCCATCTTGCAGGGCTTGCCATAGAACGCCAACAAACCGAGGAGCAAATTCAAAGGTCCCTCGAAGAAAAGGAATTGCTTTTGAAGGAAATTCACCACCGGACCAAGAACAATATGCAGATTGTTTCAAGTTTGTTATGGTTACAATCTAAGGATATTCAGGATGGGCAATCCCGGGAGATGTTTCGGGACTGCTCGAACAGAGTTCTGTCGATGGCCCTGGTTCACGAAAAGATGTATGAATCGCCTAACTTTTTGGGAGTCGATTATAAAAAATACCTTGTTTCACTGGTCGGTGAACTGCTTGCATCGCACGGATTGCAACCGGATCAGGTTAAGTTCACGGTTGAAACCAATGACCTCTCTTTAGATTTGAAATCAGGTATTCCTTGCGGTTTGTTGATTCAAGAGTTGGTTTCCAATTCCCTTAAACATGCGTTTCCAGACGGCAAAAAGGGCGAGATTCAAATTTCACTTCGCCCTCTTAACAAAAAGAAAATTGAATTGGTGGTGAGCGATTCGGGTGTTGGGTTCCCGGAAGGATTTGATCTGCATAATTCAAAATCCCTGGGTTTGCAGTTGGTCACCATGCTGGTAGAGAAACAGCTGGGGGGGACCATAGAGTTCAATCGGAACGGTCGATCCGAGTTTAAACTTGTTTTTGAGAAAGGAAAACCATGAGATTCGCCCAAAACAAAATTCTTGTGGTGGAAGATGAAAGTATTGTCGCCGCTCATATTGCAGAGAGCCTTAAACATTCGGGATATAAAGTCACTGACACGGTTTCCTATGGAGAGCAAGCGGTCGAATCGGTCATGCAAAACCGCCCGGACTTGGTATTGATGGATGTTGTCTTGGTTGGACCTATGGACGGCATTGAAGCAGGAGAGGTTATCTATTCCAATTTTGATATCCCCATTATTTTTCTGACCGCCTATTCGGATAAAAAAACCCTTGCCAGAGCCAAAAAGATTGGCCCTTTCGGTTACCTGGTGAAACCTTTTAAAGAAACCGATTTGCACAGCGGTATCCAGATGGCTTTGGAAAAACATCGGCAGGAAAAGGGGTTGAAGGAAAGGGAAAGGTGGTTGTCTTCTTCCCTGCAAAATCTTGCGGAGCCGGTGATCGCCACCGACAAGAAGGCCCGCGTCACTTTTTTTAACCGGGCGGCTCAGTCCCTGACCGGCTTAGAGGAAAGAATCGTTCTGGGAGTTCCCGTTAATGAAATTTTGGGCTGGAGTAAGAATGCAGAAACGGATGAGAATCCATTTGTCACGGTTCTAAAGACCGGAAAATCCCGTTTTTTTTGCGATGCTTTGATTAAGGGAAAAGGAGGTTTGGAGCGAGTGAATGTCCGTGTGACCCAGGTTCTCGATGATATGGGGCTGACTTTGGGCACCGTTGGGGTGTTCAAAAAAATCGAGGCGTCGATTCCGTTGGAAGGAGAAGAAAAGGCCGTCAAGGCTGAAAGCGGTGATCTGGAAATTGCTCAAGGGGCCAAAAACACCTTGAGGCTTTGTCCCTGGTGCGAAAAAATACTCAATGAAAAAAACAATCAATGGGAACCTGCCGAGGCGTTTTTAGCGGAACACAATCCTGAAGTCGAGGTTTCCCACTGTGTGTGTAAGGAGTGTGCAAAAAGTTTGGGTTTATTCGATCCGGAGAAAATTTCAGAAAACGATGATATGTTGATTTGAATTTTGACGAGACAACCGTTGCCGGAAAAAAAGCAACTTAAGATCTAGGATTTTTCTCTACCCAGGGTCCGCGCCCATGATAAATCCTAAAAGGTGTGCCCTTTTTTCGGGGTCCCCCTGGTGGTAGATACGCACCAGCTTTTCGATCAGCTCCCTTAAACTTTGATCCTTTCCGTAGACCTCAGCTTCTTCATATGCCATAGGTGCTTTCACTTCTTCATTGGGAATGGTTCCCTTTTTCATGGGGCCCTTCCCAGTGAGAAGCCAGATGATATTGATATTGGTGCTTTGATAAATTTTAGCGATGGTATCGGCGGAGGGCAGGGATTTGTTATTTTCGATATCCGACAGTGACCCTTGGGAAATACGGATCAACTTGGCCAGTTCGTAAGATTTCATGGGGACGGACTTTCTCCATTGCCGGAGCCGGTCCCCTAGAAAATTCGTCGTGCCTGAAGTTTTTTCTTGCATATTTCCGAAATCCGAATTAATATGGTAATAAGGCCGATTCTATGTCTGACTGCGATTCAGAAAAAATAAAATTTTTTTGGAAGATCGATAAAAATCTTTCACCAACCATTATACCACCAAATAAGAATTATCTCCTGAATTTCCTGCCACAATAAAGAAATATTCTGCGCATAATTGTCTCTCCTCACGCCCCCCTTCGCCCCGGAATTTCAGAATAACCCATTGGCAAAATTAGCGTTTATCTATTCCCTCCGGTTTTTTATAAATTTTCATTAGATAAAAAATCTTTATGATCATTCGTTCTCCACTTTAGAAAAAGCTAAAAATTCAGGTGTGGTTACCTGTAATCTTTATTTCCGAGGACGGAGGTTTCGAATTTTTTAGGTAAGTTTTGAAAAATAACAGAAAAAAAATATTCGGATATAAGGATATTTAATTTGGATAACGTGAAATTTTTCTTGCTTTTATTCGGTTAACGGATTTATAGTGTGAAGCGTTGGGTTTTAAGCCGTTAATTTTTTTGTGGTTAGTCGATTTGCTCGGTGGGAGGGAAAGGCGAACGATTTTTCTCAGATGCTGATTTTCGCTTTCAGGAGGCGTTCATGGCTTTTGCAAGAAGAAAAAGTGATTTTGAAAAATTCATGCCCTTGGCGAGGAGAAGCACTGACTGGAATGAAAGTGTTGTTTTCATGGGTCCTGAAAGGTCCTGGGCCCGGTCTATCAGGAGTGCTCTTCAGGCCAGCGGAATCAACGTTCATGTATGCGGTGATGTGGATTCGGCACTGAATCTATTATCCGCCCAATGGAACGGAGTTCTCGTGACTCAATTTGATGTGCCTGCCATAGGAGGACTGGGATTGCTTGAAAAGGTTAAAAGTATCGACCAGGAACTACCGGTGTTGATGATCATGGACCAAGGCGATATTCCCCAGGTGGTGAGCGCGATGCGTTTGGGTGCGCACGATATTATTCAAAAACCTTTTGCCCAGCTTGAATTTAAAAAAAGTATCCACAGTGCCCTGGAAAAGCGCAGTCTGGTTTTGGAAAACCGCGGGCTTCGGTCAGAAATTGCCTTAAGGGAGAAATCGGGTTCTTTCATTATCGGTCAATCAAGCGTCATGGGGCGTCTTTGCGAAACCATCGCGGGTGTGGCGGAGGTAGACGCCGACGTTCTCCTGGCGGGTGAAACAGGGACCGGCAAAGAATTGGTCGCACGCTGTTTGCATGAACAAAGCGGAAGAAGGTACGGCAAATTCGTTGCCATTAATTGCTGCGCAATTCCTGAGGAGATCCTGGAAAGCGAACTTTTTGGACACGAACCGGGAGCCTTCACCGGGGCCAACCGCCGCCGGATCGGCAAGTTTGAGTACGCGGAAGGGGGCACCATTTATCTGGATGAAATTGACAGCATGCCATTGCACCTTCAAGGCAAACTCCTTAGAGTTCTTCAGGAAAGGACCGTCGAAAGGCTGGGTTCCAATCAACACACCCCTATAGATATCCGCGTGATCGCTTCCACAAAAATGGATCTAAAAAAGGCCAGCGATTTAGGAAAATTTCGTGAGGATCTGTATTACCGGCTCAATGTGATCCGCATTCCGCTTCCTCCGCTTCGCGAACATCGGGAGGATATCCCATTGTTGTTTCAGTATTTTGTTCTGCAAGCATGCACAAAATTCGAGCGGTCGGTGCCTTTGATCAACAGTGAAGTATTGCAGGATATTTTGAAACGGGATTGGCCGGGAAATGTTCGCGAACTAAAAAATGCGGCTGAAAGATTCGCGCTTGGCTATGGTCTGGATTCTGTTTTTCCGGAAGCCGCATGCGGGTTTATTATTTCCCAGGGGAAAACCAGTAACGGTAAGCGCACCCTGGTCGAGCAAATGAACGCGTTCGAAAAAACCTTGATCGTTCAGGAACTGGCCAGAACCAGCGGTGATGTTAAGGCAACGTATCTGACCCTGGGATTGCCCAGAAAAACCCTTTACGACAAAATGAAAAAATACTCATTAAAAAGAAAGGACTTTCTTGAACCTGTGTCGACCAACAGGGGGGTTCAAAGTATTTAAGCGCGAGTTTGAATTGGATCGGTTCAAATTTTTTACATTAACATGTCTTGAAATATTATAAACCTGGGCCCGATGAGATTCACGCACAAAGGGTCAAAGATAGAAAATCTATAAATTCGACAGAGAAGGGGAACTCATGAGTAAAAAAAATTCCGATTGGGAAGATGAAACATCCCAGACCGCTACCTTGGAGCCGCCAGCGATTCCGTCCGAACCCGATTTACCCCGATCCCAGGAGGAATTTTTTTCGAATCTACCCTCTTCTCCGGATTTAAGCCCTCAAAAAATTTCCACCTTCCCACCCAATGGCATTGGAAACAAATGGCGCAACCTGAGTTTAAAATGGAAGCAGGTCGTACTTTTTCTCATATCCGGCCTGGTTCCCCTGCTGATCGTTATGATGCTCATCAATTATTCCTTTCAGAAGATAAAAAATATCAATGCCAGTAATTTGCAAGGCATTGCGGAATCAATTGCCGACAAAATCGACCGCAATCTTTTTGAACGATATGGGGATGTGCAGGCTTTTGGCCTGAATTCAGTGATTCAAAACCGCGATCACTGGTACAAGCCACGAAGTCCCATTGTTTCGGCGATGAACAATTATGTAGATTCTTACGATATTTATTTTTTGACCCTGCTGGTGGATCTGGATGGTCGGGTGATTGCGGTCAATTCAAAGGATCAGAACCGCAATGAAGTTCTGATCGGCGATTTGTATCAAAAAAATTTCAAGGAGTCTTCATGGTTTCAGGAGGTTCTCAAAAAAAAGTTTTATACCAGCCAGAAGGGAAATGTCGGCGGGGACAGTGCTCTCACCGGGACGGTGATCGTCCCTCTCCACCTGAGTGAGGTGGTGAAAAAAGTATACCCTGGAGAAGATGGTTTGACTTTGGGGTTTGCCGCTCCAGTGACCGATTCCTCGGGAGAGGTCATTGCGGTTTGGCAAAACTACGCCCGGTTCACTCTTGTGGAAGATATTTTTGTGACCACTTATAAGAATCTGAAAATTAAAGGTTATGATGATACGGAATTGACCCTTTTAGACGGCGAAGGCCGGGTGATCGTTGATTATGACCCATCATATGGAAGAGGAACCAGTACAAAGGTTGTGCGGGATACCGATGTGATTTTAAAATTGAACCTGGTTGAAAAAGGGGTTTCCGCGGCGGTCACCTCGGCCAGAGAAAAGAAATCGGGATTTGAATACGCCACGAATGCGCGTAAAAAAATTGTTCAGGCGGCGGGTTTCGCCCATTTGCAAGGCGCCCTCGGGTTTCCCGGGATGGATTGGTCGGTGCTCGTTCGTATGCCAAATGCAGTTGTGAATGCTTCTATCATTTCCATTGAAAGGCAATTATTTATTGTCGCCGGGGTGTGTCTCGCGCTGATCGTTGTCTACGGATTCTTTGTGGCCCGTTCCATGACGCGTCCCATCCTTGCACTCACTCAGGGTTTGGAAGAGTTCGCCTCCGGAAACCTGCGTAATATGCGAGAAATAGCGGTGCGATCCAGGGATGAAATTGGCAGACTGGGAGATTCTTTCAATAGTTTGTTTTCCGGCGTTAAAAGTTTCCTCAAAAATGCAGACGGCTTGCTACAGGGCAACATCCCCAAGTCCAATGCATTTGGATTGCAGGGCGAGTTCGAACTGAATCTTAAAAAAATGTTGGGTCAGGCGCGAGAAAAGAAAAAAGTCGATGGCGAAATGGCACGCGTGAATTCCATGATGGAAAATGCGCCGAGCAACATCATTTTTGCGGATAAGGAGTTGAACATTCGTTACGTGAATCCGTCCTCGCTGAAGACCCTGGGTCCGCTGGAGCAATACCTGCCAATCAAGGTGAATGAGTTTCTGGGGCAATCGATCGATATTTTTCACAAAAATCCGGCTCACCAGCGCAAAATATTGTCGAACCCAAAAAATCTGCCGCATAGGGCCAACATACAACTGGGGCCGGAAATTCTCGATCTTCTCGTGAGCGCCATCTATGACGAGGAAAACAATTATCTGGGCCCCATGGTGACCTGGGAGGTGATCACGCAAAAATTGAAAACCGAAACGGAAATGGCACGCGTGAATTCCATGATGGAAAATTCACCGCTCAACGTGATGTGCACGGACCCGGATCTGAACATCCAATATATGAATCCCGCATCCACCCGGACGCTTGAAACCCTGCAACAACATCTGCCGGTGCAGGTGAAAACCATGCTCGGTCAGTCGATCGATGTGTTTCACAAAAATCCGGCTCACCAGAGAAAAATTTTGTCCGATCCAAAAAACCTGCCCCACAAAGCTGAAATTCAGGTGGGACCGGAAATGCTCGATTTATTGGTGAGTGCGATCTACGACCAAAACAATAATTACCTGGGACCGATGTTGACCTGGGAGGTGATCACTGAAAAACGCAACAACGAAAAAGCCGCGCAGGATTCTCAGGAACGGGAACGGCAACAAGCTCAGGAATTACAAGAGAAGGTCGACGGCATGCTGGTGGTGGTGAACGCCGCAGCTCAGGGAGATCTGACCCAGGATATCTCCGTGAGCGGAGAAGACGCCATCGGGCAAATGGGCGAAGGGCTGTCAAAATTTCTGTTGGACCTCAGAGGAAGTATTGGGGAAATCGGAAAAACCTCACAGACTCTGGGCTCCTCATCCGAGGAGCTGACTGCCACCAGCGAGCAGATGGGCGCGAATGCCGAAGAGACCTCCGCCCAGGCGAAGGTGGTGAACGCCGCGGCGGATGAAGTCAGCCGCAACATTCAAACCGTCGCCACGGCGGCAGAGGAGATGGGAGCCAGCATCAAGGAAATCGCACAAAACGCCAATGAAGCCGCGAAAGTCGGCGCTTCCGCAGTGCAAGTGACCGAAGAAACCAACCAGACCGTCGGTAAGCTGGGCCAAAGCAGTGCCGAAATCGGCGAAGTTGTCAAAGTCATCACTTCGATTGCAGAGCAAACCAATCTTCTGGCTTTGAACGCCACGATAGAAGCGGCGCGCGCCGGAGAGGCGGGCAAAGGCTTTGCCGTCGTCGCCAATGAGGTCAAAGAGTTGGCCAATCAGACTTCAAAGGCAACCGATGATATCAGCCAGAAGATTCAGGCCATCCAGGGCGATACCGAAAACGCCGTCCGGGCGATCGGTGAAATCACCCAGGTCATTAATAAAATTAATGATTACCAGGGGACGATCGCCAGCGCCGTGGAAGAGCAAACCGCAACGACCGGCGAGATCAGCCGCAACGTGACCGATGCGGCGAGAGGCAGCACGGAAATCGCAAACAACATCAGCGGCGTGGCTACCGCCGCGGAAAGCACGACACAGGGAGCGGTCGAAACCAAAACCGCCGCCACTGAGCTGTCCACCATGGCGGCGGACATGCAAAAATTGATCGGAAAATTTAAGATTTGATCATTAGGAAAAGCCACTCCGCAACGCACCGGGCCTTTGGTCCGGTGCGGCCCCTTTAAAAACTTTGCTGAATTCTCTTTCGATATTCATTCTTGCCTTTTAGGAAGCAAAATTTGAAACAGACCGATCATTTCGTCGAACTGGTAATTTTCAACCAGGAAATCGTAAAGTTGCGGCGCATAGTTTGCGAGTCTTCTTTCTTCTTTCCCATCGATGGGAATATCCACAAAAATAACCATCCGTGGCGGATTTTTTGACAATTGCTCGACCATTCCCTTTTCTTCGTCCGCCGTCAGCATACCCGGCAGGATCCAGTCGTAGCGGGTCGGGTTGATCCGGTCGGTGAGGAAATAGAACACCGGGTTGAGGGGCAGGGCCAGAATGGGATCTCCCTTGTCGCTATAAATTTCGATGCGGTCCACCACTTCTTCCAGCCATTTAGCTTCCGACGGATGCGTGTAAACCCGAAGCCGGTCCAGTGAAATTAATTGCGTTTCATGTTTTTTAGCTCCGATACTGCCGGCATAAAACCCATGATGAACATTCATCTCGTAAATAAATAGAAACGGAAGAGCCACGGCAAGCACATTAACCGGAAGTTTTTGCAATAAAGCAGCCACTTGCGAGGAGGGTTCTAACGGGCGCACCAGGGAAAGAAATTTTTTGTGCCCCAGATAAAGGAGGTAGCAGAAAAGAATATAAAAAGGAGGAAGCGTTCTTAAGAGGTTATCGAAACCCGCCCGCCAGATGACAAGGCCGAACACGCAAACCCCGAAAGACAGGATGATCAAAAGAGCCATGTCGGTTGTGGAGGTGTCCTGTTTTGTCCTCAGGAATCGAAGCAGAAGGATGATTCCCACCGCCCCATAGACCCAGAGCGGCAGGTAAAAAAGCAGGCGCTCAAACATCTTGTGTGGTCCGAGCTGATCGTAAAGCGTCCCGAATGGAAATAATTTCGGAAAGGGGTTGCCCCAGACGTTATGCGCGTCCACCACCAGTTTAAATACCTTGCTAAAAAAATTGTTTTGCAAAAAATACCAGAGGGTCGAGGAAAACGCCACAGCCAGAAAAACAGCGGACATCCAGAAAATTAGACTCGGCTTTTGGGATTGGGAAGATTCACCGGTTTTTTTTAGATAGAATTTTTCCTTTCTCTGAAAGGCAATAACGCCGATGAGGGGCACGGCGATGACCAGAGCGATCAAGGCGATTTCAAATTTAAAATAACCCGCCAGCAGAACCGATCCCCCCAGAAGTAAGAAATCCACGCTTCTTTTTTTTTCGAGGACGTTGAGCAGGCAGTAAAGAGTCAACAGCGTGAAGAAAGGAAAGAACCGGTTGTAGTACATCGAAGGCGCGGACAACATACAAAGAGCCGCGAGAAAAGCGAAGCCCTGCGGCATGATTCTTCTGGCCATCGCATAGACCATGAAAATCATTCCCGGCGTCAGCAGGATCACGCTCAGGCGCAGACTTTGAATGTCGACTCCAAATAGTTTGAAAAACAGTGCGCCGTAAAGATAACGCCCCGGAAGGTATCCATTAGGATTAAAATCCTCCAGCGCCTTTTGCCCGTTTAAAGTTCTCAAGGTGCCATTGGCGAACCCGCCTTCGTCCCAGATATTGAACCCGTATTGCGAGAAGGAATAAAAATACCCGGTCAGCGCCAAATACAATAGAACCGATAACAGAGGTTGGAAACGAGCGAGGAGAGATTCAAAAGAGCGTTGTTCTTTTTCCATGAGAGCAAATTTTTATGTCGCCAGGTAGGATTGCATCTCCTCCACCAAGGGTTGATGTGCCTGTGCAAGAGATGCCAAGTCGCAAAGGCCGGACTCGGGGGCAGGCATTCGGCCTTTTACCTCTAAAATTCTTCGTACGGAATCTTCGATCACGGCGCGAGGAATAGTTCCGGCGATGGCGTCCTGTTCCATCTGTTTGACCAGAGCCTTGACTTTCTCCGTATCGTGGCAGATCAAAAAAAGATCCACTCCTGCATTTGTACCGAGGGCAGGATACGACGCAAACGGAATGTGGTCCTCCACCGCCTTCATTTCCAGGTCGTCGGAGATAATCAGTCCCTGGAATCCAAGTTTCTTGCGCAGTAAATTTTTCAGGATGGGAACGGAAAAAGTTGCCGGGTATTTTTCATCCCAGGCCTTGTAGATCACGTGGGCCGTCATGATCACCTCCAATCCATTTTGAATCGCGGCAGAAAAAGGCGCCAATTCGACGTTCTCCAGAGTTATTGAATCGCGGTCCACGGACGGAAGCGTGAGATGCGAATCCTGCGACGTGTCCCCGTGGCCTGGAAAATGTTTTCCCACCGCCAGTACACCGGCTTCCTTAAAGCCCTTGAGGAACGCGACGCCCAGTTTTCCAGCCCACTCCGGTGCGTTGCTAAAAGCCCGTGTTCCAATGATGGGGTTGTCTGGGTTGGTGTTGACATCCAAAATCGGAGCGTAGTCCATGTTGATTCCGACGGCGCGCATTTCCCGGCCCAGGGCGAGACCAAAACGTTGAGCCAACGTTTCCGAGCGGGCGTTTCCAAGGCAACAGGGCGTGGGAAACCGGGTGAATGGAGATTGCAGGCGGGAGACGCGGCCTCCCTCTTGGTCCACGGAAATGAACAACGGCGCGAACGGCGGCGAGGAGAGGGCGAGTTTCTGGAGATCGCCGATCAATCGCGTCAACTGCTCAGGGTTTTTGAAATTGCGCTCAAATAGAATCAAACCGCCGATGTGATGGTTGACGATGAGATCCTCTGTCTGAGAATTGAGTGCGGTTCCCTCAAATCCGGAGACCATCATTTGCCCGATTTGTTCTCTTAATGCAGACGGCATTTTCAACAGTTGCACTCTCCCAAAAACCGATCCAGACCTTTGTATCCGGAACAGCGTATAATGAATGGCGGGTTTAACAGAAGGGAGTTTCGAAGGGTTGTCTCAGACACTATTCTTACGAGGCGGCCCTTGAACACCAATGGCGTAAGGAATCATAAAATGCGACGACTTACCCATTTGGACAGCATTGCCCGGCGTTGCGTCCTTATGTTAACATAACTCTTTCGGGCTTAAATAATAGGGTTTCAATCGAAATATGATGCGACGCGTTGTTATTACCGGTTTAGGGGCCGTAAGCCCCAACGGTATGGGAATAAAAAATTTCTGGGAAAATACCTGTAAGGGAATCAGCGGCATCGATCGTATTTCCAGTTTCGATCCCGAAGGTCTGGCTTGCCAGGTTGCCGGCGAAGTCAAGGGGCTGGACCCTTCAAAATATTTTTCGAAAGCCGATCTGAAAAAACTGCCGCGGTCCGTTCCGCTGGCGGTGGCCGCTTCTACAGAAGCTTTGGAAAATGCAGGCATCGATTTAACGTCCTTTCGCCAAGAAGATTTTGAAAGCATGGGGGTGCTGATCGGCAGCGGCGGGTCGGGTTTTGATTTTTCGGAAAAGCAATTCGAGATTTATTTTTCCGACCAGAAACATAAAATCAGTCCCTACGCCATTTCCAACTCCCTGGTGGGCATGCTTTCCAGCGAAATCTCCATGTATTTCGGGTTCCAGGGCCGCAGTCATGTGATTTCCAATGGTTGCACCAGTTCCACCGACGCCATCGGTTATGCCTTCAACGCCATCCGTTTTGGTCAGGAGGACTGGTTTCTTGCTGGCGGTGTGGAAGCCTGCGTTACCCCGGCGATGATGTGCGGCTTTGAACGGATGAAGGCCAATCCCGTGAATTTTAATGGAGAGCCTTCCAGAGCATCCAGGCCCTTCAATATCGACCGGGAAGGGTTTGTTTTGGCGGAAGGAGGTTGGATGGTCATCCTCGAGGATATGGCGCACGCCAAAAAACGGGGGGCGGGGATTCTGGCGGAAGTCCTGGGGTATGGCACCACCTGCGACGCGTATCATCGGGTGGCGATCATGCCCGATGGCAGGCAATCGACTCGTGCGCTCAATCTCGCCATGAAAGATGCCGGAGTGAACAAAGATGAAGTGGGGTACATCAATTTTCACGGCACCTCGACCGTTCTCAATGACAGGATCGAAACCCTGGCCGTGAAGCAGGCGTTCAACAGTCATGCGATGAAAATTCCTTCCAGCTCGACCAAGTCCATGATCGGGCATCCCCAGGGAGCCTCAGGAGCCATGGGAGTCACCGTTTCTGTGCTTTCCCTTAAGAACGGATTCCTGACACCCACGATCAATATGGAAAACCCCGACCCGGAATGCGATATGGATTATATATCCAACGAGGGCAAGGAAAATTCTGTTAATATTGCTATCAGCAACTGCATTTCTTTTGGCTCAAAAAACTCGGCGTTAGTGCTCAAGAAATTCTCGGGATAGGAATCAGCCATGAAAAGACAAGCGGCATCGGTGACCGGCAACGGTTTTAAAATTTGTTTGGGTTTGGCGGCGGTTTTCCTGCTTGCGGCCTGCGGCAAACTGGTGGGCGTGGATGTCACCGTCGTGGATCAGAAGACCGCTTTGGAAAACCAGATCTTGGGAAGTTTCGAGGAATTGGGAAATGACATGCTGCTTCTCGCCTCCGTCCGTTCGGTGGACGAGGAAGGCAAACTGGTGACCGTTGCTGAAATTCCACCCGGCAAAAAAGCAGCCATCCGCGCCATGCAACGGCAGGAGTTCAACCGCGATGACATTCAGATGTTCAAACAAACCGGCGTTGCGGGAGAGGGAAATGCGGGCCTGCTGATATTTTTTGAAAATGAAAAAACACTTAAAGATCCGCAGTTCAAGAATTTTGTCCAGGCGATTATAAAGGAAGAAAACGAAGACCGCCTGACTATTCTCAACAGAACCATTGCCACCAATGAGGCATTTTCCGAAGGGGATCTCCCCAAGGTGCAGAGGATCTTTGCCAGCCTCAACCGCGACAGCGCCCAGCCGGGTGAAAAAATTCAACAGGAAAATGGCGGTTGGACCGTTAAGAAATAAAACGGATGGATCCAGCAAAGGGCGCATCCGTTTAATTTTTTCTCTTCTTGGAAAAAGAGTGCTTTTTGTCAGGGTAAAGATAGAAAAATATCTTTATCCAATCGTCGTGGGCTAGCGGTAAGGCATCTGATTGCCTGAAAGCTGATTGACGATGTCCTGCTCAAACAGATTTTCCTGGTGGACAAACGCTTCGAATTCCCTGGGACTTTTGAATTCAAATTTCCTGGGTTCTTTCTGTCCGCAAATTTCTTCGTCCTGCTCGACGGTCAAAATATTTTTTTCGATGCTTTTGATCACAAATTTTTTCCGGGTTTTCAGTTTTTCAAAAATTTCCTGATAAACCGGCTCTAGATTTAGCGCCATGATCCTTCTCCTACTATGTCAAAGGGCTCTCAAACAGCAGCCCGCAGGGTTGATGGTGTTGAAACAATGATAGCGTTCTCAAAAATTAAAATCAATCATTTTGCAGGAGAAAGGGAAAGGGGGAAATAATTCAAAAAAAATTACCACAAGATAGAAACTGTGCTAACATACGCCGCTAATTTGGGAGTTCCGAAATGCTGATTCGCCTGCGAATTTCCCAAAGGACCCGGTCAGGATCCATCGCTCAAAATGGGTTCTTCTGAAACCTCATAACCATTAGTAACTCCTGCCAGAGCGCTTTCTTAAGAATCACCCGTTAGAAACGCGCTTTCGCCTTTCACTCCAGCTTTTATGCCAAGAAAACCAACTCTGAAGACTTTGATCGACAATTTTATCCAGGAATCCCAATCACCCTTCACTGTGGAAGATTTTGCCCGAGAGGTGGAGGAGCGGTGGCGAAAAAAAATGTCCAAGACTTCGTTGAATCATCTAAAGCGCAAGCTTTCGGACCATCAATACATCATCGGGACGGACTCTGATGATTATGTCCCCTATGCCGCGGTTCTGGAAAAAATCCAGCACATCCCCCTGCTGATTCATCTGGGGAAATTTGAGATCACCCGGAAAATTTTTATTCCAGGTCACCGGATGATTCCGTTTGTGTCCAGTGAACATATGGAGACGGACTTGACGTTCCTGGACCCGGACGGCGTGGAAATCCCCAAGCTTAAAAAGAATTTTTATATCGAAGAGGTCATTCACTTTTATCAATATTCGGCGGAGCGCCATTTTCCGGACGATATCAATGTCAATGAATGGATGCCGGGAAAAAGCCTGGTGATGACCACGGTGTGGGATACGCAGAAATTGTTTTCCACCTTCAAATGCAAACCGGGGGACGGACTTCTCGTCAAGCTGGTGGATTTCAGCAAGGGCGTGTTTCAAATTCATCCCGTTTCCAAAGCCGGGGTGAAATCAAAACAATTTAAAATCCGCTTTCTCAACGTGGCTTTGGAGACCCTGCTGGAGCGTTTTTACGAAGGCCGTGAGTTTGTCGCTTCCTCTCTGGAAAAACAGATTTTGCGGGCCTTCTTTTCACTGGACCAGGAGTTTCTGGATGTGCCTGCCTTTTCGTTGACGGATTTTCTGGAGTCTCTCAAAGAATTGAGCGTTGTCAGTTGCGAAGGCGGCAAGGTGCAGTTGGTTCCAAAATGGAAATCGGAATCCATGGGGTCTGTTAAGGAAGAAACTCGAAAAGTCCCCAAGGGAGAAAATGGATCGCTTGAGGAAATTTTTCAGGATCTGGGGCTGGCTTTTCACGAATGGGAATTTATTTCCATCCTATACACGGTCATGGCGTCCGACAAGTTCAAGATCGAATCCGTATTTGATCTTCTGTTCGGCGGACAGGGAAAACTGTTTCTCGATAAGAAACAGCACGACGCGTTCTACCAGCGTTTGCGAAAACTCCTGCATCGCATCTGCAAAGATCTCAAGCAACCTGAGTCCAGCCTGATTCGGGATTTGCGGGATAAAAGCGTGGGGGTGAAACTCAGCCTGATCGGGATGCTGCGGTTTCTGGAAGAAAATGAAGTGGGTCTGGAAGACCTGCCTGCGGAGACGCTCAACCAGATCATTGACCTGGACTATTTTTGTACCGAAACGCTCAGGCGGTTTGCCGACCGGGAAAACCCTGCGGAGTTGAAATTCGTGCGCGATGTGCGAATGGCGCTGAAAATCATTCTTCCGCATGTGGATCAACTGGAAGACGAGGTGTATTACCGGCTGGGAATTTATTAACCAGCGTATCGCTGGACCCGGTGTTAACGTTCGGTGGGTTTATGGTAGATTAAATCTTTCTTCAAACAGAATTTTTTATACTGACATTTTTTCTCTGGGATTCGTGGGCAAGCTCGCCCTCCGCGTAGGAGCCAGCGGCACGCGGGTTGCGTGCCCTTTGAGCGCGTGACCGGAAGCTTCTTCCACCTTGACGTTCACAAAATCTCCCGCCTGCAGGTTCTCATGGCCGGAAAAATTGACCCTCCAGAATTGCGGGTTCCTGCCTTTAAAAAGCCCCTTATTTCGTTCCGACCGGTTTTCGATCAACACTTCTACCTCTTTCCCAATATATTTCTCCCCTTGCACCTGGCTCAGGTGGTTCTGGCATTCAATGGTTCGTTGCAGACGCTCTTTTTTTACGGGTTCAGGAACGTTGTCGTCCAGACTGGCCGCAGGCGTCCCCGGACGCGGGCTGTAGCAAAACATGAAACTGCTGCTGAAACCGACCCGTTCCATGAATCGTAAAGTGTCCTCAAATTCGGAGTCCGTTTCTCCCGGATAACCGACAATGATGTCTGACGAAAGTTCGATGTCGGGCACTTCCGCTTTCAGCGCATCGGCCAGGGCCAGGTATTCCGCGACCGTGTTCCCCCTTCGCATTTCCTTTAAAACACGGTCATTGCCGCTTTGCGCCGGCAGGTGCAGGTGATTCACCAGAATATCAAGCTCCCGGTAAGCCTGAATCAGTTCCGGGGTGAAATCCTTAGGATAGCTGGTGGTGAAGCGGAGTCTTTGAACGCCGGGAATTTCTGCGATTCCATACAACAGTTCGTGAAACGCCACCGGAGTTGCCAATCCGCGTTTCCCGTAAGCGTTGACATTTTGTCCCAGCAGGATGATTTCTTTCGCTCCCCGATCGACCAGCTGCCGCACTTCATTATAGATTTCCCTGGCTTCACGGGATTTTTCCCGGCCTCGTGTGTAGGGCACAACGCAGAAGCTGCAAAACTTATCACATCCCTTGATGATGTTGACAAAGGCGCTCGGCGGAGAACTTTTCGGGTTGAGTCCGGAAACTTCCGGAATGGAATAATTTTTCTCGCTATCAAAGTTATTCCAAATAAAAGATTTTTGTGTGTCCAAGGCTCGGTCGACGGCCCGTGGAATGTCTTCGATATGATCCGGCCCTAAAATGAAATCCAGAAAAGGGATGCGTTTTAACAACCGGTCCCCGTCTTGCTGGGCCATGCATCCGGTGAGACCCATGACGAGATCGGGGTTGGATCGTTTCAACGATTTCATGCCGCCGAACAGGGAAAATATTTTCTGTTCGGCTTTTTCCCGGATAGAACAGGTATTGACCAGAATCAGATCCGCGTCCTCCTTGTGCGGTGTCCGGGCATACCCCGAATGAAAGAGCAAAAGCTCCATCCGGTCCGAATCCGCCACATTCATCTGGCAGCCAAAAGTATCCATATAAACCTGTTTCATAAGGACAAAATGTAAACGAAACCAGGTTTTGTTGCAACCAGGTTTTCAATCATCGGCGAAAATCGCGAAATGATTTCGATTTTTGCTCCGTCCCCGTAACACATCACAGCAAATTCCGTCATTTTCGACAGGGATTTCGATTTCATCGTGTGTGGATTTGTGCACACGACCAGGAGGGAATGTTGGCAGGGCAGGTTACCGGCCCCAAATTCAGCCAGTCAATTGGGAGGTAGAGTAAATAAATTTGTATAAATTAGATTAAATTTGTTAAAATAGATTTTATTTTTCAATAACATATGAAACCTTTGTTGACTGAACTATAAACTTGGCCTATTATCGATGCATTCAAAACAAATCCATAACTTAGGGGTTTTTTCCCAGCCAGATTTTGGCTGACAGGGAGGCGTTGTGTCATGGCTAAGTCTAATAGTATTAAGCAAATAAGAGAGTCTCAGATGATGAGCAAAGCGGAGCTTGCGCGTAAGGCAAATGTGACGGTTCAGACCATTGACCGCATTGAAAAGGGGAACGAGTGCCGGCTGGATACCAAGCGCAAAATCATACTGGCTTTGGGGTACAACCTTTCAGAGCGCACCCGCCTGTTCGCTGAACCGGGCGGAAAGAAGGCAATAGGGAAGTCCAAACCTTCAAAAGGCAAGGCGGGTTAGGGGTTTAAGAGCTAACAAAAGAGTTCAGTGGCACAAAAACATCTGTCCCAGGAGAAAACCGTTTGTGTCCAATAATAGAGACAGATGGTGAAAAATGTAGTCATTGTTTAACGGAGGATAGCGCTTCTTTTATTTTTAAAGCCTTTAAAAACAATAATTAATGATTTATCGCCGGTTTGGTATAGTGTTTGCTCATTTGACTTTAACCCATTAAATAAATGGAAGATATCCTGACCGATCCACTTTCTGAATCCAGAATGATCCGAAAATAACAGGAATAGGCATGTTTCTAACAGAAAAAACTCCATTGGTAGCAATCGATATTGGCACCCATTCCGTCAAGATGGCGCAAATGGCCGGGTCGCGAAACAAGTTCGAATTGCTCAATTTCTCCATGATGCCGCTGAAGGAGGATTGCATTGTCGACGGAGTGATCAAACAGCCCGACGAGGTTGTGGATACGCTGACAAAAATGATCAAGGCGGAAAATATAAACACCAAATATGCTGTGGCTTCCATCGCTGGAGAAGCCGTCATCGTAAAAAAAATTCGCGTCCCCAGGATGTCTGCGGAAGAGCTTGCAGAAAATATTGAAAATGAAGCTGAGCAATACATCCCCTTTGACATTGACGACGTCAGTATTGATTTCCAATTGTTGAACGCGGGCACCCTTTCTGCCATGGAGGATCAAGACCAGGAAACCATGGAGATTCTTTTAGTGGCCGTTCAGAAAGACTATATCGAAAGCCTGACAGACGTTCTATATGACGCAGGGTTGAAACCGGCCATTATTGACCTTGATGTGTTTGCCATGGCAAATGCCTGTGAACTGGGGGTCAATTTGCACAATAAGGGAGTGATTGCCGTCATTGACCTGGGAGAATCGTTCACCCACCTTCATATTATGCAGGATGGTCTCACTTCTTATACCCGGGATATCCCCTTGGGAGGCGGTCATTGCACCAAAAAACTCATGTCCAAATTCGACCTGGCCCAGAAAGAGACGGTGAAGCTTAAATTGGGGAAAATACCTGACGGCATAGAGAACGATGATGTGGTGCAAGTCATCGTTCAATCGCTCGAGAAAATTATCGACGAGGTGCAAAAATCGTTTCAGTTTTTCAACACCACATCCAACAGCGAGGTGGATCGGGTGTATTTAACCGGTGGCGGTGCTTTACTCAGCGGCGCGGACAGTTTGTTTGCCCATCATTTGAGTGTCCCCGTAGAAATATTGAACCCGATGAATGGAATCAAGGTCAATAAGAGAAAATTTGACCAGGCAACGGTCGATGCATTGGGTCCATTATCCACAGTGGCCCTCGGATTAGCGGCCAGAAGGTTTGATTACCAATGATAAAAATAAATTTATTCGATTACCGGGAAGAATTAAAAAGAGCATCGATTCAGAAGCAGGTTTTAAAATCCGCCTCCATCGTGGTCACGGCTCTGTTCATGATCCTTTTCAGCTGGCTCATAGAAAAAAGCCGAATCAGTACGGTCGACATGGAAGTCAGGGACCTGGAACAGCAGGTGAATGCTCTCCAGGGGACAGTGAATATGGTCAAGGGCATGCAGGCCAAGCAAAAAAGAGTTGGCAAAATTCTTGTGGGAATAGAAAGCCTGCGAGCAGAACAAATGCCGGCAACGCAGATTCTTTTTGATGTCAACAAGGGGGTTCCTGAGGCAATCTGGCTGACGCACATTGTGCAACAGACGGAAGCGGAGCTTGTGGCCAAGAAGGTGCCAACCATTTTATTTAAAATTCCCTCACCTGCAGGGCAGCAGAAAAAGAATAAAAACCGACGCAACCAGAAACCAAAAGCCGCTAAGGAATTTATTCAAATCATTGGCCATGCGTTGGAAGATCAGGCAGTTGCCCGTTTTGTCGAAAAGCTGGAAGAGGTGCCCTACTTTAAAACGGTGTTTCTGTTTAAAACTGAGCAGATCAAAATCGGTCAAACGCCAGTGCGTAAATTTACTATTTACTGCTATTTGCCCGAAAATCCCGATAAAACGGTGACCTGAAAATTATGATTGAAAAATTACTGGAACATTTACCTTATGATTTGTTGGAGAGAGTCAAGTTTTCGCACCTCCTTTTGGGGAGCGCCGGTGTCGGCGTATTGCTGTTTTCAGCGTATTTTTTCACCCTTTATCAGACCACCCACGAAGAGTTAGTCCGGTTGCAGAAAAAAAGGACTCAAACAGCGCAAAAACTCGAAAACTATAAAAAACTGGTCGCCCAAAAAGACATCATTGCAAAAAATCTGGCCCGTTCAGCCGGAACGCTTGAGGCCATGAAACAACAGTTGCCGCGCGAAGATGAAATGCCGGGCCTGTTAAAAGAGGTCGCCAGTTTTGGAGGGGACCGGGGCGCATTTGAAGTCACGCAGTTTCAACTTCAGGAAGGCGGGGTTGAAGATTTTTATAAAAAAATCCCCGTTGCCCTGCAAATGCGCGGTTCGTTTTGGGACACCCTGGACTTTATGGATAAAATGCAAAACCGCCTGCAACTGGTTAATTTTTCCGATTTGCAAATGACGGTTGAAAACTCCCCTTCGGGAAACAGTAATGCGGAGTCTTCAGGTCAAAACCGTTCCGGCGGTAATCTGCGGACCCATTTGGTTGCCAACACCTATGCGTATATCGATGGGGCGGAAAACAAAGCGGGACAGGGTTCGGCTAAATCAGCCAAAAAAACCAAGTAAAAATGCAGGAGGTTTCTGAATGAGGTTGGGTTTCATAGGCAAATTCGCAAACGTATTTTTAAATCCGGTGCTGGTGGCTTTAATATCTGGTGTCATCGCATTTGGCGTCATGTCACCGGTTTTTGCTTTCGCCTCTTCTGACAAAGGAAAAAGCTTCCAGAAGGATCGAAGGAAGTCCCTGGACCGGGTGATTCATTTGGCCGGCATCGACCAAGCAGCCAATAAAATAGATTCCATGTTATTTGGGCAACGATTCGACCAGTCAGGATTGCCTTCGGAACAATTTATTTTATTACAGAACGTAATGAGCCGGGTTTTTGATGCAGAGGCCTGGTTAAAATCCATCCGCAATCGCATGTTGGCCAACTATAAACCCCATTATACCGGCGCCGTTTTGAAATGGTATGAATCCCCCCTGGGGAAAAAAGTGGTCCGTGCAGAAATTCAGGATTTAGCTCAGGGAATGACGAAAGAAAAAGAGGCGTTTATAGGGCAGCTCAAAATTTTTCCTCCTCAAGAAGACAGGTTGGAAATGGCAGAGCGGTTTGAAGAGGCGATTGGAATCACCAATTACACCATGGACACGGTCCTGATGTTTGTCAAGGTATTGATTCCCTTTAACGGTCAGTTTCAAGGAAAATCCCCACGAACGATCAGCAACAATCTCCGCGAAGATCTGCAAGATTCGATGAGGGAGCAAATCCTGCAATCGATCTTATATAAATTCCGCCATTTGTCGGATAAAGAATTTTCGAAATACGTCAACTTTGTAACCTCTCAGGCTGGAAGGTGGTTTTTCAGATCCTATTTTCGTGGGTCCAGAGATGCAATGGGGCAAACGACCCTTAAACTGGAAAAATTACTCGACAGAATTGTTCGGGAGATGGAATCAGGAGATGGAGAATCTGAACTGTTAAAGGAAATTGCACCTCCCGGCCAGCGATTTATTTTTGTGAGGAAGCGCGATCCGTTTGTTCCCCTGGTGGATCCCAAAGAGGGTTTTATCCAGGTGGCTGAAAAGGACGATACGGAAATTGAATTCACGAAATTTTCTGATGAGCTGAAAAGGCTCCCACCGATTCCATTGGAAGTTTATAGAACCATCCAAAAGACGGACCCCAAGCTTTTCACACAGTTGGAATATTATGGAGGGTTCTTCAAGCAGGAAACAAAATTAGCTTCCTTACCCGAGGGGGAATATGTTGAGGCGGTCCATAAATATAAAGATCTCCTGGAAAAGGCCAACGATGCGAAACCCAGCCTTATTTTGACGCCTATCCAGACGAACTATGAATCTCTAAAGCTGGTTGGCGTTATATGGAAAAACAAAGCCATCACCGCGTTGATCGAAACGGGAGACAATAAAGGGCATTCTGTTAACGAAGGTGACTTGTTGGGGCCAAACTTTGGAGTGGTTGAGTCGATCGATCAAAACAAAATGTCCATTTTGGAGCGATCCCGGGATTACCAAGGGAATATATTGTCGCAAAAAAAGGAACTCGAATTTATTCAAGAATCCCCGGAGGAGGGATGAGGAGATATGGTGATCAATAAATTATATCGAACACACTGGATTATTTTTACCCTTGCTGTATTGGTTCTTACCCGAACCGCCCCTCCGGCCTTTGGCTTGACAGGTGTGAAGGCGGGTGCGTCGAACAGCCAGAGCCAGCCTGCATCATCGGAAAAGATTTTTCTGGCCCAGATGATAAACGATTTCGATCCGGATTCATCGGATCTGCAAATTGCCCAGGCGGTCCCCAACGAATCGGAAATCGTTCAATTGACCACCGAGGAGGGAGCGTCAGGGGACGCGATCATCACGATTGATTCGAGCAAGACCATCCAATATACGGCCTTCAAACTCATGAATCCACTTCGCCTGGTGTTGGATTTCCCGAAAATGGGGAAGGGGTCCCTGACAGATAGAATTGAAGTCAACAAAGGCGTGGTGGAAAGCATCCGGACCCTGCAATTTGAAGAAGCCGGAGTTTTAAGGCTGGAAATCGCCTTGAATAAGGCGGCGGGTTACGACATTCAGAAACCTCTTAAAAACCAACTGGTGATCCATTTACAGGAAACGGCGACGCAGACACCTGCGCAAGCAGAAATGACTCCGGAAGAAAAAACTTCGTCGCAAACCAGGTCGCCGGCAGGCTCAGCGGTGGAGAGCAGCAAAGCTCAGCTGGCCGAAGTGACGGTCGATCCCTGTGAGTCCCTGTTAGGTGGAGAGAAGGAAAAAATTTCTCTGGATTTTCAGGATGCCAATGTCCGAAATCTTTTCAGAATATTTTCTGAAATCAGCGGATTCAATCTGATTCTTTCACCTGAGGTCACCGGTGTCGTGAACATGCGTTTGCTGGATGTGCCCTGGAATGAGGCTTTCCAGATTATTCTCACCAATGGCGGGTTGGGCAGACAGTGTCTCGGAAAAAATATTATCCGCGTGGCTTCCTTGCAAACTCTGGCCAAAGAAGAAAGCGACCAGGTTGCAGAGAATACCAGAAAACGCGATAAAGAACTCTCCGAGGAATTAGCGGCGGAACTGGTCACGGAGATTGTACGAATCAATTACGCCGATATCCAGGAAGTGGCGCAAAGCCTGGATACCATCAAAACCGAACGGGGAAAAGTGACCCTGGATGTCCGAACCAACACGCTGATCCTGACCGACATCAGAAACTATGTGAACGACATGGTAAA
The DNA here is from genome assembly GCA_021604505.1 of Nitrospinaceae bacterium. NCBI lineage: Bacteria > Pseudomonadati > Nitrospinota > Nitrospinia > Nitrospinales > Nitrospinaceae > Nitrospinaceae bacterium. The sequence continues at coordinate 561,013 of BQJC01000002.1, forward strand.
ACTGGTTAGTGTGCTCGATGTGCAAACCCCGCAGGTCATGATCGAAGCCCGGATCGTGGAAGTCAATAAAAATGTCAGTCAGCAGTTAGGGGTCCAATGGGGATTCAACGGCAACCTGGCAAAGGGCGGTGGAGACCGAGGGGTAAACCCATTCACCGGTCCCTCGGGAGCAAGTATTATCCCAGGAAAAACAGAACCTTTTTTAGTGGATTTACTTCCGGGGGGATCTGCTCTCGCCTCGGGCGCCACCTCAGGGTTTCTGTTGGGCCTCGGGGGAATTGCGGATGGAGTGGATCTCGATGTTCAGATAACGGCGTTAGAAAAGAAGGGCGATTTACGCCTGCTTTCCAGTCCCAGAGTCACGACCTTGGATAATAAAGAAGCCAGGATCAAGAGTGGCCGGTCAATTCCTTTTCAAACCACTTCAGCAAACGAGGGGACCAAAACCGAGTTTATCGATGCCGAACTCAGCCTGACCGTCACACCCCATATCACGTCAAACGACGATGTTTACATGGTGATCGATGCCACGAAAAACGCCGCCAATACAGCGGTACTGGTAGCTGGTTTCCCAGAGATCACCACCAAAGAAGCCCACACCGAGGTTCTGGTGGAAAACGGGGACACCACGGTTCTGGGGGGAATTTATGAAAGCGAAGTGAAAAGAAACAAGGAATCCGTTCCGTTTTTTTCAAAAATCCCCTTCCTCGGTGCATTATTCAGGAATCTGGATGACGAAGATCAAGTGGATGAGTTGCTGATCTTCATCACTCCAACGGTCCTGTCCAATGAATATTCCAAAAAACTATGAAGGAATTGACGATCGACCTGGGAGACAGGAGCTATGACATACGGGTCGGGCGCCACTTTTTACAAAAGACAGGCGCCTGGGTCTTGGAGTTGATCCAACCCAGCCGCGCCGTTTTCATCACCCATCCCTCGATCAATGCTCTTTACGGCAAAGAGCTATCCTCAGGATTTTCCGAAGCAGGAATTCCTATCCATTTTATTGAAGTCCCTGAAGGTGAAAAATCCAAATCCCTCAACCAGGCGGAGAAAATCTACGACCGTCTCATGGAATGGAAATGCGACCGGCAAACCGTGCTGGTAGCCTTAGGAGGAGGGGTCATAGGCGATCTGACCGGGTTTATTGCGGCGACCTTTGTACGAGGCGTGCCATTCATACAGGTTCCAACGACCGTTCTCGCTCAGGTAGACAGCAGTGTAGGAGGCAAGACCGCCGTTAACCACCCGCGCGGAAAAAACATGATTGGCGCGTTTTATCAACCCAGGCTCGTAGTGGCTGACCTGGAGACGCTCAAATCCCTCCCCGAAAAAGAATTTAAAGCTGGAATCGCTGAAATCATCAAACACGGCGTGATTGAAGACCCGGATTTATTTGATTATCTGGAACGCCATTGTCAAAAGATTCTATCCCACGACACCGATGCTCTGGAGCACATCATTTCCACCTCCTGCGTCATCAAAGCGCGGGTGGTGGAAAAAGACGAGCGCGAGAGCCATTACCGCATGGTGCTCAACTTCGGACACACCGTCGGCCACGCCATTGAATCCTTGACCGGTTACTCGACCTTCATTCATGGAGAAGCCGTGGCGATGGGCATGGTGGTTGCGGCCCGCTTATCTCATGTCATGGGCCGTTGCTCCGCAGATGTTCCAAAGCGGATCACCAGCCTCATCGAAAAATTTGGACTGCCCACACAACTCCCAGACCTCAAATCCGAGGACATCATTCAATCCATGTATTCCGACAAAAAAACCGCGCACAAAAAAATCCGTTTCATTGTGGTCAAAGACATAGGCGCCGTCGAGATTGTGGACAGCGTTTCCGAATCTCACATAAAGCAGGCTTTAGAAAGTTAAAGCATTCAAACGGTAAGTTTTCTCATCCTTTTTTGTCACCCAGCGTATAAAAAATTAGACGCCCGAAGGCCAGTTCGGCCGCACGCATATTCTTAGTTTCCCAACCAGCGAAGCCATAAACCCAAAAATTCAAAGGTAAATTCAGTGGGTATCAAAACCTGATTCAGAGATGGATGTTTTGCAGGTTTTGGCTTGGATATTGCTGGGTAAGACCTGAAGAATTTTGTAAAAAGCAGGTTATTTGGAGATATTCCGGAATGCGAGGGAATAGCAAACGATTTTACAAGAGGTTCATTTTAGAACCTGTGACTGCTGATCAACACGGAAGCACGGTGATTGAAATAGTCACGGTCGTGGTCCTGTTCGGGATTTTGATGGCCGTGGCTGTCCCAAACTATTCCAAGTGGGCGGAAAACCGACAGCTCAATGCCGAGTCTCAGAAGCTGTATCTGAATCTCATGCTGGCGAGATCATCGGCAATAAAAAATAATAATGACGTGTTGTTTACCTTCAACGCCGGAGCCAATACTTACAAGATTCATGACGATACAGACAGTGATGGAGTCGAAGACTCCGGAGAAACAGTCAAATTAGTGGTCCAGGACCCCAAGGTTCAATTCGGATTTGTCGGCAGCTCGATCATAGACATCGATGGAAATACGGACAACACTTCCGTGGCTTTGGTGGGAGGAGGCAGTGTCATTACTTTTGATTCCAGCGGTCAGGCGAGCACGGGGGGATCGGCGTATTTGATCCATGCAAACGATGTCGGCGAATCGAATGACCGGCTAAGAACCGTGAGTATTGTCGAGGCGACGGGTGCGGTCGATCTGTGGAAATACCAGCACGGCCAGAGCCCGCCATGGAGCTGAGAAATTTTGTGATTACCGCCCTTGTTTGAAGGGCATAGCCAAGGTGAATGTGCGATGCGTTTTTTTAAAAACAAGCCAATGAAAAAAATTCCAAAATTCTTTCTGCGTCGTAAAAATGAAGCAGGATTCACCATGCTGGAGGTCCTGGTCGGCATGGCGATTCTGTCCGTAGGAATTTTAGGATTACTTTCCTCGGCTCATAATTCCAGCCATTTTCAAAGGCACGCCAATGACCTGACCCTGGCCACCATGCACGCGACCAACAAACTGGAAGAGATCAAAAGGGTGGGGACCAACGAGCCGACCGGAGGCGCTTTCGGCTTCGACTATCTCATCGATGATACCACCGGGGGGTTTTTAAACGGCTATTCCGCTCCGGACGACTGGACGCGGAGTTCTTCCGACACGGTGGATGGGATCACCAGAAACTGGGTGGTCAGTGTTTACCCCAGTTCGGCGCAGACAGCGGCCCAGAGTTTCCTGATTCCGGGCGCCATCCGGATGGTCGAAGCCGTGGTGACCACAAGCTGGACCGATGAAAAGGGTGAGACAAAGACTGTGGAAATGGCAGGGATCCTTCACCGCAGACAATTCGTAGGCGCCAATTAAATTAATCATGCTCACTTGGGGTATTTGAATGTTTAAACCGGCTTACCTTAAAAATGAAAAGGGAAATACGGTCATCATTTTCCTGTTCATCATGGCAACGCTTGCCGCCCTTGCGGTGGGAGCTCTGCAAGTGACCACTTTGAACCTCGAATCCTCCCATGCCCACCGGAAGGGAAAGAAGGCGTTTTACGCGGCAGAGGTCGGTCTGGACCTTGCCATTAACGACATCATGAGCAGTTTTGAAAATCTTTCAGTCTATACCAATACCGCATCAAACGGTGGCGACGGGGAGGGATATCTGACCGTTAATAATTACCGGGGTTACGATGTAAAATACAGGATCACCAATCCCCAGAGCCGGTATTTGTACCAAACCGCTCAAGGAAACAATATTCTCTCCCATTACGCGTACAGCTACAATATAGATGCCGAATCAATATCTCTCAGTGATAACTCCAAGGAAACCTTGCAGGAAACGATTCGTATTCTGGAAACGCCGCTGGTGCAATGGTTTATCTTTTACGGGGGAAATGGTGGCAACGATTCCGATCTGGAGATCACTCCGGGGCCGGGCATGACCGCCTGGGGACGAATCCATTCCAATGGCGATATCTATCTGAGGGCCGGTTGCAGTGGTCAGTTAAATATCCAGAATTTCGATCCCAACGGGGGAACTCCGCTTCCTGCACCGCATTCCATAACAGCGGCAGGAATCATCAGAAACTGGCACAAAGGCCAGAATGCCGTCGCCTGCACCCCGGCCAGAATCAAAACCACGAATTCAAGCCTGATCTGGGAGGACGATGTCCCGATCGACTTTTTCGTGGATCTTGAGAGTGAGGAATCCGGTTTTAACGATTTTGTGTTTGTAAACGAACCCATTATACAGGCTCCAAGCAACACTCAGTTCGTGCGCAATGGTTTTTATGATCAAAGGGCGGGTGATCCGCAACGATCCGATGTGGATGGTATCCGGATTCTTGGAACGGGCGGGCTCGGCACAGGGATAACAGTGCAAGTATCACGTCCGGCTCCCAACACCGATGTCACCGCACTGGTGGTGGCCGGGGAGACCTCTGCAGGAACCCCCTATTCCGGACCCATGCCCATAATCCGGGAGACCACAGGAAACCTCAATGACTGCCGGGAAGACGATGCGGTGGACACCACAGACATCGACCTTTATGCGTTGGAATTGTGGTACCAGGAATATCTGGCAGATCCCGCCAACGGCAGCGGGGCTTTGGCAGGATCGGGGTTTTTGGTTTATGCGTCGCGATCTCCCGATGCCACGTTTACCAATTCCGCCGACCCCATGCAGGCCATCCGTTTGATGCAAATCGGCGGCGGGTCCACTGCACAGTTGATGGATGAGACCACCTTCGCCAGCGACAATCCCATTTATATCGACAGCAATTTTAATACCGTAAGCACACAAGGAGCGGCGATCATCGGAGACGCTATCAACCTTTTGGGTCAGGACTGGGATGATTCCAAGACTTGCGGTGGCGGAATGCCCGATGCCGGGCCCAACGGAAGCACGCGAATTCAGGTTCGGGCGGCTTTGTTTGGCGGCTACACCCCCACCACGTCATTGGGCGGAACCTATGGTGGTGGACTGCACAACTACATGCGCTACCACGAAAACTGGGACGATGTGATTGCGGATTTCAAAGGCAGTATGATCGGCCTTTGGGTGAGTCAGCAGGCGGTGGGCAACTGGTGTCAACATGGCGATTGTTATGAGCCTCCGGACCGGGAGTACGGGTGGGACACCCGTTTCGGTGATCCCGATTTCTGGCCGCCTTTCATCCCCTCTATTTTTGGTGTCGAGCGGGTGGGGTTTCTTGAATAATGAATTTAACCTCGAGAGAACTAATGGTTTTATTACATAAAAAATTTAACCTGCTAAAAAATGAGAATGGTTTCACCCTGGTTGAATTGCTGGTGGCCAGTCTCATTTCTGTTATTTTGATCGCTGTCATGGCAGGGATTTTTCAGTCGCAAAATAATACCTTTGTTCTTCAGAACCAGCTCAACAAAATGCAGGTGAACGGACGGTCCGCGACCGAATTTCTTTCCAGAGCGGTACAGAACGCAGGATATAACGTGTTCCGGGGAACCCGGTTTCTCGCGGCTTCCGACCACTATCTCACCGCGGTGTTCGACCAGGACAATGATGGGATCATTCAAAACGATGAAGTGATGACATTTGCCGTCGGCAACAATTTCAGCACGGCAGATGAAACATTTAACATAGACCCTTTTTTTGATATGGATCAAGACGGTGCCGTCGCCGGAACGGAAACCGCGACCTATCCAATCACAATGACGTTGACGGCTCCTCCCTACAATCTTTATAAAGTGATTCCCGACAACTCAGGAACAGGAATCACCCGCAATACCGTAGCCCGCGACCTGGATAACCTGATCATTCGTTACTATGACAAAAACGGCGCTCTTTTGCCGGCGGGGATTGATGCCGATAACGATGGAGTTCCGGATTCCGGGGCTTACGTCCTTCCCCTGGCGGAACTCAACGATATCCGAAAAGTCGATATCGAGATTGTTGCCCGAACCCGGGATGAGGACCCAAGAACCAATTTTGCCGATTCAGGGACCTACTTGGCTGCAAGTGTTGCCACCCAGGGAGGGGATTCATACTCCGACCGATATCACAGGGAAACGTTCACCGCACATACAGCTCCCAGAAATCTGGTCATGGCGCCCTGGGGAAAAATGGAAATCGTTGCCGCGCCCACCCCGGTCACTTGTCCTGCGGCCACATCCAATATCACGGCAACCCTCGTCGATTCCAATGGGTCACCGGTGGCATCGGGCGTCAATATAAATTTCGCGGTGAATGGAGGGGGAAGCGCTGCATTATCCTCCACGGTGGATACCACCAATGCATTTGGAGAAGCCAACACCACCGTCACTTATGATTGGTCGTCCCCCAATGCGAGCATCACCATTTCTGCCAATGCACTGGTCAACGTTGGCGGCCAGGACAATCCCGTTTTCAATGCCACCTCTGTCAATTTTCAATCAGGGGCAGGGGTTTTAACGGATAACTTTGACGACGGAGACAGCGTGGGATGGACCGAAGTTGGAGTCACCAATTGGAATGTGGCCGCAGGGCAATACAGGACGGCCTCCAACGGCAACGGGATTTCGCTCAACGGTTGCGATCCATGGCAGAATTATGAGATGCAATTGGAAACACAAAGAAATGGATCGCTGGGAACCGGGGAATACACTGGAATGATTCTTCGCTATCGAAACCCCAACCAGTTTTATATGGCGCGGATTTTTTGTTCCCTGTGCACCGGCCCTCCGGGGGGGCATACTTACATCCTTCAGCTCGTAAACTTCAATAGCGGAGAAACCGTCCTCGCTTCCAGCGCTCCCATTATCTTCAACAACAATACCCCCTACACCCTGAAAGCCAGTGCCGATGCGGATAATCTGAGCATGAAAATCTGGCAAACCGGAGACCCGGAACCGGGAGGGTGGACGATCACCACAACGGATACGGATTACACTCAGGGGCAGGTTGGCTTGACCACCACAAAGAATGTGAGCGTGTTCGACGATGTAGCGGTCAATCCGCTTTAATCCTTTGCGCCTCAGGCTGGACGGGAACGATGAATGTAGTGGCATCAAACTTCTGGGTAACAATTATGATCAAAAAATTAAAATCTGGATTTATCCTCAAAAATGAACGTGGGTTCAGTCTCATCGAAGCGCTTTTGGCCATGGCTCTTTTAGGCATCGGAATTTTTGTGGTCGGTGGGACGACCGGCACCATTATGGAAAAAAATACCAGTAGCCGGAAGTCCTCCATCGCCATGACCCTTGCCCAGGACAAGATCGAATACATAAAAGGCGTCAGCCAGGCCTGGTTGCTGGATGGGGCGGATGGATTGGATTCTCCAGACCTGGTTTCCGGGGTTTGGACCGCGAACACAGGAGGTGAAACGGTAGATTCCGAGGGCAATGCCGTGGCCGTCGGTTATGGCCGGTCCTGGACGATCACGGATATTGCGACGGAAAATTTTTTGTACGATGTTTCCATAACCATGACATGGCAGGAGGATGGGGCCAGGACTTTGCAACTCAACACTCAGATCACCCAATAGAAAGCCGCCATGAATAACAAAAGAATTTTATTCACACATCTAAAAAACGAGCGTGGCCTGGGCACGGTTGAGGTTCTCGTTGCAAGCGTAATAGCATTAATAATTCTGGCGGCAACGGTCATTTTGTTTACCAGTAATCAAAGTAAATTGCAGGATGAAAATGACATCGCCAATATCCAGGCCAAGGGAAGGTTCGCCGTAGATAAGATTGAGGAAGAGATACGGATGGCCGGATTTGGATTGCCCCCCTTGCAGGGCTTGACGGCTATCAGTGCAAATTCGATCAGTTTTCGCTCCAATCTGAATGATGTGCGAACCACCACGCCTCCTTGTACGGCATGCCCAGGGACGATTGCGGGAAGTATCGGCGATACGACGCTCACCGTGGTTGACGAAAGCGGATTCTCCAGTGGAGATAAGATCGTGATTTACGATCCCAATCTAAATCAATGGGAATTAAACACGGTCACAGGAACCGCGGCGGGCACTTTGAGCCTGGGGTCTGGTTTGACGAATGACTATATTTATGGAATCAACACCAACCTGGTTACGGTAAACAAATACAGCGATATCACAGTAGCCCTTTCGGGCGCAAATATCACCCGGACTGTCGACGGAACGGTGACGAACTTGATCAATGATGTCGATGCGACAAGCGGAATCGTTTTCAACTACTATGGCTTAACCGTGCCTTCTACCATTCAAAGGTTGGGTTTCACCTTAAATGCGATTGATCCGAATAATTCTGGAGCGGTTGTCGAATTTAAAACCGATGTCTCTTTGAGAAATTCTTGATTGGGGTGAAAATCATGCCTTGTTTAGTGTTTAAAATTAATAAAGGGGTCGCATCAAAATACCTCAAAAATGAATCAGGCTTTGCGTTTGCAGTGACCCTTCTATTGTTGACGGTTTTGGTTCTCCTCATTGCTGTTGGGAGTCAATGGGCCTCGCAGGATATCAAGCGGGCGAGTAAATATAAAAAAACAAGAGAGGTTTTTTATATCGCTGAAACGGGAATTCAACAAGCGGTTAATTTTTTTAATTATGATGGAGCTGGAAATAGCCCCGGCGCCGCTGAAAACGGATTCGACGATGAACTGGATGGAACCACCTGGCCGTCCGGTTTTGCGAGTACTTCGTTTGGCGGCGGAACTTTTTCAGTGACTATCGATGACAACAACGATAACGACAGCAACACGGATGACGACGTTGACCATACGGTAATACTGACTTCCCAGGCCACCAAAGGCGATCAAACCACTTCCATTGAGGCGATCGTCAATCGGCCCACGTTTACCCCGGCCTCTGCAATCACCACCAAGGGCAACCTCGGCGGAAGCGGCTCGTTCACGGTTCAGGGGGCCTGTGGCAGCATCCACACCAATAGCGGTTTTAATCAATCCGGTGTCAGTGGCACGGTAACGCAGGGAACCACCGCTTCCGGATCCTGCTCCGGGGCCACCTGTACCGCCTCGGGGGCGGCCGAACACCCGATTCCCATCGTCAATCCTGCCGATTACAAGGTCTACGCAAAGTATGTGCTAAAAAGTGACGGGACCATTCTTGATCAAACCACAGGGAATGTTTATACCAATTCGGGCTCCAATTGGACTCACACAACCACAGGGGACGGCAACGCTATTTTCGGGGACATCTCCCGACCCGGTGGTCTGTGGAAAATGAATGGCACGGATATTGACCAGGGCATTTTCTACGTGGAAGGGGATATCAATGTATTGGGGACTCCCGATCCGTTTCAGGTGACTATTTTTGCCGATGGCTATATCGATTTTGGTGGCAATGGGGATGTGGTGAATTACCAGGGAGGCCCCTCTCCGGACATCGACCAGCTTTTTCTAGTGGCGGGAACCGACCTCGAATTTTCCGGGACACCCTCCAATCAAATTGAGGGAATGTTATATGCCGGAGAACAGATGAGCATCTCGGGAACCGTCGATATCAATGGATTCATCGTTTCCGCAAATATTGCAGACGTTGAAAATAAAGTCAGTCCGGAAAGCAGCATTTCAGGAAGCTTGAGCGTTACCTATAACTGTAACGGGGTCACTCCTTTCTTTAGCGACCATGTCATTGTCCTGTCCTGGCAGGAGCAGTGAATAGGTTAATACAACGTTTCGTCTTTAAAGTCGCCTCGCTCAATGCCAATCAGTAAAGGGTGACAGCGACGCATTGCATTTGCCCCCCCTCTAAATATTTTTTGCCTTCCCTTACTCTTGTAATACTCCGCGCGAAGATTTAAAATATGAACTGCACATGGAGTCCTCCGGAATTTGGACACCGTAGAAATATTTCAAACAATCGACGGATCACAGTCGATTGACCCTCCAATAAAATTCCCCAACATAAAGGAAACCGGCATGGCCGCCAAGGTTTATAAAAATTACATTGATGGAGAGTGGAAAGCATCCTCAACCGGAGAAACCTTTGAGAACATCAACCCAGCGAATAAAAAAGAGGTCGTGGGCCGGTTTCAGCAATCGACGTCCAAAGATGTGAATGAAGCGGTTTCCGCCGCCCGCAAAGCCCTTCCCCATTGGAAACAAGTGCCTGCCCCAAAGCGAGGAGAAATCCTGTTCCGGGCGTCAGAAATTCTCGTCCAGCGAAAAGAGGCGCTGGCCCAGGACATGACCCGGGAAATGGGCAAGGTCATCAAGGAAACCAGGGGCGATGTCCAGGAAGCCATCGACATGGGTTACTACGCCGCCGGAGAGGGGCGAAGACTTTTCGGAGAAACGGTTCCTTCAGAATTGAACGATAAATTTTGTATGTCGGTGCGCATGCCGGTTGGGGTGATCGCCGCCATCACTCCCTGGAATTTTCCGCTCGCCATTCCTTCCTGGAAACTATTTCCCGCACTCGTTGCCGGCAATACCGTGGTCATCAAACCGGCCAGCGACACCCCCCTTTCGGTTTATCATTTTGTGAAAATTTTAGAAGAGGCGGGACTCCCTCCCGGAGTGGTTAATTATGTCACCGGATCGGGAGCGGTGGCAGGCGCTTCTCTCCTCGATCATCCCAAAGTGGACCTGGTGTCGTTCACCGGTTCCACCGATACCGGCAGTCAGGTGGCCCAGCACTGCGCCAAACAGATGAAACAGTATTCTCTCGAAATGGGCGGCAAGAACGCGATCCTGGTCATGGACGACGCCAACTTGAACCTGGCTGTGGAAGGGGTCATCTGGGGAGCGTTTGGTACCACCGGGCAGCGGTGCACGGCTTGCAGCCGGGTGATCGTTCATAAAAAGGTACTTAAAAAATTCACCAACCTGCTTGTCAAACGAACAAAAGAGCTCAAGCTGGGTGACGGATTGAACGAAAAAACCGAAGTCGGTCCCGTGGTCAATGAGAGTCAGCGGAAGAAAATTCACAGCTATTCAAAAATCGGTGTTGATGAAGGAGCCAGGCTGGTCATCGGCGGCGACGTCCATCGAAACGGAAATTGCAAAAATGGATTTTTTTACAAGCCGACTATTTTTGCCGATGTGTCCCCAAAAATGCGCATCGCCCAGGAGGAAATTTTTGGCCCCGTGTTGAGCGTCATTTCCTGTCGGAGCCTCGATCATGGAGTCCAGATCATCAACGATTCGGCGTTCGGGTTGTCCTCCGCCATTTATACGCAGGACGTGAACCGGGCTTTTAAAGCCATTGAAACTCTGGACACCGGAATCACCTATATCAATTCCTCGACGATCGGCGCGGAAATCCAGCTTCCCTTCGGCGGCACCAAGGGGACGGGCAACGGTCATCGCGAAGCCGGCACTGCCGCTCTGGAAATCTTTACGGAATGGAAGTCGGTCTACGTGGATTACAGCGGCAGATTGCAAAAAGCCCAAATTGACGATTAATCCCCTTCCTTCGATTCCATGGTTTAAGGAAGATCCTGGCCAATGTGAAAACGTTTTTAATGATGAGATTAAAATTTCTCCTAAACCTTCGAATGTGAGACTGAACTGGAAAGGCGGACCTTTGTGAAAGTTTGTGTGTTGTCCAGCGGTAGCAGTGGTAATTCGGTTTATATTGAAACCGAACATCAAAAGATTTTGCTGGACGCCGGGTTGAGTGAAAAAAAACTCAGCGCCCGGCTCGCAAGTATCGATCGCAAAGCCGGAGATCTGGATGCGGTGTTTGTGACTCATGAGCACTCCGATCATGTGAAAGGGGTCGGGCCTTTGGTTAGGAAACACAATGTGCCTTTGTATGCGACCGAAGGGACCTATAGGAAAATCCAGAACAGGGTAGGCCGTATTCCCGTTTGGAATCCCATTCGTTCAGAAGAGCCTGTGGCCATCGGTGAAATGGTGGTGGAACCGTATGCCACGCCTCACGATGCGGAAGAGTCCGTTGCGTTTATCATTCGGCATGGAGACACCAAAATCGGTCACGCCACGGACCTGGGAAAAGTGACGCCGTTTGTTCACAAAAAATTACAGAAATCGACAGCTCTTCTGGTGGAAGCCAACCACGATGTTGATATGTTAAACGCCGGTCCCTATTCCTGGCCTTTGAAGCAAAGGATCAAAAGCGATGTCGGCCACCTTTCCAACGAGGCCTGCGGAGAATTGTTGGCTCAGGCCAATCACGATGGGCTTCGATGGGTGGTGTTGATGCACCTGAGCGAAACCAACAACCTTCCAGAAATCGCTGCACTCACGGCGAAACAGGCTTTGGGGGAGATGTCCCCCCATTTGCAAATGGTATTGGCCAGGCAAAACCAAACCACCGAACTGATCAGCATCGACTGACCTCCAATCACAATTGATGCCCGCTTCGTATGGAATTCATGCAAGATAAAATCCTCGGATGCTGGTTCGGCATGGCGGTAGGCGACGCCATGGGAATGGCGGTCAAAGGTTTGAAGCCGGAAACCGTCAAACAGTGTTTCGGAACAATGGACGATTTTAAAGACGTCCGTAAGTTCATCGGCAAAGGCGTCAAGCAATACCGCATGAAAGGTTTGTATGGTGTGCAGACCCAAATGGCGCTGGCGGTGTGTGACAGCCTGCTTAAAAATAAAAAAGCCGACGTTTCGGGAATTTCCAGTGTGTTTTTAGAGCTCGCGGCGAATGAAACTGAGGGTTATTTTGGTGTGTTTCGTCACGCGGAGAATTTTTTTCGAAAAGCGGTAGCGTCTCTTCCCGGGCGGGAACCACTTTTGCCGGCAGAACAAAATCATGCCGGGTGCCATTACCCGTCTCTGGCCATCCCAATTGCTTTATTCAATCAGAAAGTATCGGAGGAGATGGTGCGGCAATGCATGGACACTTGTCTCCTGATGAGCCGCAACCCGATGGAAGTGATCGGCTCGGTTTTGACAGGTCATTGGGTGACCTGTTTTCTTTCCGTGAAAATGGATGGCAGGGACGAGGGCCTTTCAGAAAAGGAAGCGCTGCAGATTCTGGACCAGGGGATAGAGATATGCGGTCAGGCCGAGTCGGTCTTAAAAGAGCGCTATCCTGAAACAGGGAAAGAATTTGGCGATGAAATATTTCAAGCTTTGCGGTTGACCTTGCAGGGGCTGAGGGAAAAACTTCATTTAGAAGAAGGACCTCTGTTCGACTGGATTTGTAAAAATGCTTCGGGTGTCTTTAAAAACCCGATAACGCATCCCGCCCAGGGGTATGTGTTGACCCTCATTCCTTTAGCCTTGCTGACGGTATTAAAGAGTGAAAATGATTTTATTTCCATTTTGGTGCGTGCCCTCAATATGGGAAAAGAAGCGCCTCTGCTGGGAACACTGGTTGGAGCCTGGGCGGGCGCATTATTTGGATTTGAAAAAATCCCCCAGCATCTAAAGTCCGGTCTGGTCAACTCCAGAGAGATCAAAGCGAGAGGCGAGGCGCTGTTTATGCGTCGCCCCTCCAAAAGTCTCAAGAATCTGCTTGAAATGGAATTGGCGTTGACCAATAAGGAACGCGACGAAAGAAAAAGGCATTTGCCAAAACGGACCCATAAGCCTTTGCGCAAGGTTTCCCCGGCGGCTGATTTTCAAGACGATGACCTGGATGAACCTGAAATGCCCAGGAAAGAAGATGCGGCCAAATGGAGAAAATTTCAAAAAGATAAAACCCGAATGAAACGGGACCGCAGACGAAATCTGGAACCGGGCCAGGATTCTTGAAGAATATAAACCCTGGGCGGCAAATTCACCGTCAAGAGGTCAAGAATAACAAGGGGTTTTGCAACGGTTTTGGCAATTAAGCCTTAGCCCAAACGTCTGAAGGGGTTATAATGGATTAAGTGGATTTTAAAATTAGTTAAAAAAATTCAATGGGTTAGATGGGGTCGAGTGAAGTCGGCAGGCCCTTCGAGTCATTTTTTTAAAGGAGACACTCGTGAAAGCGGTCAAAGCGTTTGTTACGGTTTTGTTGGTTTTTTTTCTGGTTGGCCAAGCGTCGGCGGGCGAAAATAAGAACCTTGTCATCGGCAAAAATTTAAAGGTAGGGATGTCTGTGGAGCAAGTCATTGCCTTACTGGGTATTCCAAACAAGTTTCTGGTGAATCGCGGCACGGAACCTTTGACGGACACGGTGGTCATCGAGTATCCCCAACACGGGGTGGTGATTTATATCATGAGTAAAAAGAACAGCGTCGATGCCGTTGAAGTGCTCCCCTCTTTCAAGGGATCGTTTGCGGAAGGAATCCAGATTGGCGCGAAGTTTAACGATTTGATCGCAAAATACGGAGTGCCCAAATCCATGAACGCTCAAATCGCCCGCTATCCTGAGCGAGGCATGTTTTTTCAGTTGGAAAAGGAGGCGCTCGTTTCCGCCAAGATTTTTACCAAAAACAGCCAGATCCTGGACCGTCAGCTCATCGACCGGTAGTGGTTTGTACGCAAGAAAAGTGGCGCAATAGACGGAAAGTAGTGGAGGAACCCACGGACAAGGAAGCCTTTTCCCCCAAAGCTTTTATCGAAATTGCAAGCTGGGGGTCAGGCTGTTCCAGGCCCTGCAGTTCGGGCAATGGCTCGACCATTCCTCAAAGGAAGTTTGGCATTCCTCGCAAATCACATCGAACAATGATTCTTTCGCGGTATTGAAAGCCGACTGCGAAGCTTTTTCCATTTGAGAGAGATCTTGCTTTTGCTGGTAGGCATGCGCCAACAAGACCGAATGCAGCACTGATTTTTCCGGCTGGATGGTTTCCAGCGTTTGAATGGCTTCCTCCAACTCCCCTTTTTCCATATAGAGCATCCCCAGCAAAAGGACCAAGGTGTTCTTCGCAGAGTTGTTGGAGGAATGGATCGCTTCCTGGTAAATTTTAACCAGACCTTTCGCATCGTCCGATTCCAGCAGGGCCTTTTGAATGCGAAGCAGACAAACAGCGGAGTGCGTGAAGGTCAACCCGGACTGCCAGGTTTTGATCGCGTTTTTCTTGCTTCCGGACTTTAGAAACGCATCCCCAAGCGTGATATAGGCGGGCAGACATTTTTCGCTGACTCTGAGAGCTTTTTTGAACTCGGAAATGGCTGAAGGGATTTGGCCCTTTTCCCAATAGACCAGACCGTTTTTGTAAATGATTTGGCTGAGCATTTGCTGCTCTTTGTTCTGTTCCTTTTTATCCCGGGTCAGGGTGATGATCCGTTTCTGGATTTCGGACGCATTTTTCCAATCTTCCTTTTTCAAATAGGAATCCCTGATTCTCGATAAAATCACCGGAGAGTCCGGTTCTGTTTTACGGATTTTCTCCAGTGTTTGAATTTCTTGTGCCGACAAACCCGAATTGGAATAGTCCTCGGCCAGGCTGTCGAGGACCTTCACGTTTGACGGATTCATTTGCGCGGCCTTCAAGTGCAATTGCAAGGCTCGATCGCCGTGTCCTTGCAGACGCTCAATCTTCCCTGCGCCGTTCAAAGCCCCCACATGGTTTGGAAACTCTTCAAGGATTTTATCAAACAGACTTTTGGCTTTTGCAAGGTTTCCGCCTGAAAGGGCGTTTTCTGCTTTTTCAAACTGATCGGCGCACCAGAGGTCTCTTTTTTGATGCTGCTTTTCCCTGAGGCGAACTTTCATGTGACTCCAGGAGGATTTCACTTTTAAGATCCAACTCAGAAAAAGAGCGATGAGGACACCTGCCAGAATAAATCCAAAAAGCAGGAGCACCATGGGCATTTGCAGGGCAAAGGACTGCGTCAGATAAACTTCGACTTCATGCGGGTTGAGGAAAGCGATGTATACCGAGAGCAGAGAAAAGATGATCAGGAGTGCAATATTTTTCAGGGTCACGTTAGTTTTCGCCGTAAAAATGAATTTTTAACTGAAATGAAAGATCAATTCTATTGTCCGAGAGACGGGATTATACCACGCTTTCAAGAGAGTTTTTTCAGGGAATCGCTGGAAAAAATTTTGCAGGGCATCTTCTGGAACCCGTGGGCATCCCTTGGAAGGTGATCAACGCGGTGTCCTGGGTTTAAAATATCCAACCGTTGATTTCCAATTTAGGAGTTCCGAAGACGGGTCAAAGGTTTCCTTCAAAATCCCCTTCTTCAAAATTTTGTGTTTGAGTTTCCGGTTCGCGTTCAATTTTGCTCATACATTCCACGCAAAACTTTGCGAAAGGCATCACTTCAAGACGGGCTTCCGGAATGGGCTGATCACAGGTGGAGCAGATTCCGTATTCCCCTTTATTGATTTTTTCGATGGCTTCGTCAACCTGTTTCAGTTTTTGCCAGTCCTGCTCTCCCAGACTTGTCAGCAATTCGTTGGTATAGGCTTGAGCGGCTCCGTCCGTTATGTCGGGAAGCGGTTCCGGTGTTTCTTCCTGGCTGACTTTGAAGTTTTTTTCTACATCTCCCAACAGGTTTTTTCTGATTTCTTTCAGCAGGGATAGATAAGAATGTAATTTATCTGAGTTCATTTATGCAGGTGCTCCTGAAAAAAATGTTTCATTGGCCAACAGCTTTTATGACGGGAACATCTCCCCACAAACGCTCAAGGTCATAGTGGTTTCGCGCGTCCTTATGAAACACATGGACGAAGATATCTCCCAAATCCACAACCACCCAATTCCCTGCAGAGTAGCCCTCCACCGCGGACAATTTATAATCGGTCTTATAAATTTTTTCCCGAATGGAGTCCGTGATCGCCTGCACCTGCGCTTTGGAATTCCCACTGCAGATCATAAAAAAATCCGTCAGGTCCGAGCGGTTACGCAAATCCAGAATCAGGATGTCGTCGGCTTTTTTTTCTGCTGCAGCGTCCACTACAACGCGTTGCAGACTGTTCAAAGGCTCTTTCATGCAACCCATGTCAGGGGTGGGAATTAGATCGGTAAAGTTGATTTTCAATAATATAATTTTCGACTTCGGGTGGCAACATATTTTTAATTTCCTCACCGCCGCGAATCCTTTCTCTTATTTGGCTTGAAGAAACTGCGACCGGCGGGAGGTCAAAAAAACTGAGGGTGGTTTTTTTTTCAAGATGGTTATATCTCAGCATGTCCCCCTCCCGTATTCCCGGTGCATACGGTGTGGAAGAATCGATGAAAATTTTTGTCAATGTTTCCTCGACTTTCTCTGAAGCATATCCCGGACGAGCCGCAACGATGACGTGGCACAGTTCCAATAGCCGGTGAACGGCTTTCCAGGTATTAAATCCTTCAAAAGCATCCATTCCCACAATGAGATAAAACTCGGTTTCGGGTCTTTTTCTGAGTAGAGCGGTCAGGGTATCGATAGTGAACGACACTTTTTTTCTTACAAGCTCGATCGCAGAGATCGAAAAAAAGGGTTGAGAGGCAGTGGCCAAACGAAGCATGGCCAAACGATGGTTCGACGCGGTGGGCCTCTTGTTCAATTTGTGGGGGGAAATATACGCCGGAATGAAAAGAATGCCGTCCAGGTGGAACCTTTCTCGAACCTGGATTGCCAGCCCTATATGGCCGTTATGAACCGGATCGAAGGACCCGCCCAGGATTCCCACTCGCCTTTTGCTTGCAGCCACCATAAGGAATATCCCGCTCAAAATACTTGTAAGGGACCTTCATTTATAAATGAAATCCGGGCGCATTGGAAGGGCTATCGAACCCGGTCGTTTGAAACCGTTGCAACCTTCCCATAGTCATAAAAAAACAAGGATTTTCAATGAGATGGACACTAAATCCTCAAATAAACCGCACATTTATTTGGCAAAAAAAGGCAATTTTTTGTCCCTTTTAATGACAAATTTTGTCAATTATGTGTTCTTCGAGCACTTGCATATTCTCAGGATAAAAACGTTATGAAAATAAACCATTAAAATACGGTTGTTTATTAAATAATTCACTTTTCCCGGCTTTTGGCATCCTGTTTGCAGAATTTATGGGAAATAACGAATTCAGTGGGTTTCATTCCCTTGGGTTATAAACGGGTTGATTAACAAATGCAAAGGAGAGTACTAATGTTGTCCAAACTTAATGCCGCAAAGAATCAAAAGGGTTTCACTTTGATCGAATTGTTGATCGTTATCGCCATCATCGGTATTTTGGCGGCCATCGCAATTCCTCAGTTCACCCAGTATAAGAATCGTGCATCCAACTCTGCATCTCAAGCGGACCTGCACAATCTGTTTTTAGCGTGTAAAGCTTTCTGGGGAGATTTCGACGGTGGCCAAAACTGCACCCTGGCGGTTGCAACCCAGGCTTCCTATGGTTTTCAGTCCTCTCCGAATGTGGCGATTACTATTAATACCGATACTGAAAATGCCTTTGAGGCAGATGCCACCCACTCGGTGACCACCGATACGTACCGCATCAACTCGGCGGGCAACATTTCACTTCAGTAGTCAGTAAGGCTAACTTGTCTTTCCCCGTTTCGCCCTTTTGAGGCGGAGCGGGGAATCGCTTTTTTTAGAAAATTTTTTCACCCATGCCAATTCTTTCCCGCAACTATTTCGCAATTTTTTTTTAACTATTGCACCCTGGTTTTTCTATCTAGCCACCGTTTCTCCTACCATCAATCACCGGGATTCTCCGGAATTTGTCGTCAGTGCATTCACCCTTGGGGTCAGTCATCCCGCAGGTTTTCCCACATATAATTTACTCGCCAAAGCGTTCACCTTTTTTCCTTTCGGATCGATAGCCTTTAAGGTCAATCTATTTTCGGCGTTTTTCGCCTGCATGACACTGGTGGTTCTCTATGCGACGGCGATACGATTCCTTAGCCTGCTTTACCCGGAAGAAGACCGGACCCGCTTTTCGGGGCCTGCGATGTTATCTGCAGGATTGTTGGCATTTTCGGGGCCTTTCTGGTTTCATTCCCTGGTGGCGGAGGTGTACACCCTGCATTCGTTTTTCATCAGCCTGGTTCTGTTATTGCTTCTGCTGTGGCGGGAGAAAGACGATGTTCGCTATTTGTATTCTGCCGCCTTGGTTTATGGGTTGAGTTCGGGAAACCATGCCACCATGGCATTCCTTTTGCCGGCGATTCTTCTCTTATATTTCTGCTGGGCCCGTGTCGACGTGGGCAGGCATCTTGTGGCGACCGTGCTATTTTTTCTGATTGGACTGTCCGTTTACGGCTATCTACCGCTCAGGTCCCTTGCCGAGCCTTCAATGGATTGGGGCAACCCGGAAACCCTGAAAGGGTTTTTATATCATGTGACGGACAGAAAGGATGCGGCAACTCATTTTTCTCATTTTCGTGATGCTGGGGCGGGTTCTGACTCTGTGTCCTTATGGATGTCAGCCACTTTTGTCTTTAGCAAGGTATGGCGGGTGGTCTATAACTTTTTATCCGATGTGTGGATAAACTTGACTCCTATAACGGCTATAGGATTTTTGGCCGGCGCCGCATTTTGCTGGAAACGGAATCGCCGGTTCTTTTGGTTTGCGTTCCTCATTGTGGCGGTCAACATCGCTTTTTTTGTGAACTGGAGGGGAGAAAGTTATTTTCCATCCTATATTATCGCTGGCCTGTTTACCGCAGTGGCGCTATTTGCCGTCTTTATTAAGGGCCGGGAGTCAGGAGATGGGAAAGGAGAAAACGATTCCGTCACAATAGCACCCGCGATCGATTGGAGAAGGCTGGCTTTTATTGGAATGGCGTGCGTGATTCCATTCAATGCGGTCAGCAATTATCAGAAAGCCGACCGGTCCGGATTATATTTTGGCGAAACGTTGTTAAAGCGCATGTCCCTTTCATTGGAAGACCGGAGTTTGTTTCTTACCGGGATGTCGTGGTTCAACTTTTATTATCACAACGACGTCATGCGGCTTCGCGACGATGTGACGGCCATCAGGGCCTGGGATTTTATGGATCCGGATGTTCCTTCCTTACTCACTCCGCGCCGCTATCCGGATCTGAATTTGCCGGAACCTGCTGAGCACCGTTTTGATTCACGCGCGGAATCTCTGAAATACATTCGCGATCTCTTTCAGCGCAACGAAACTCACCGCCCGATATTGATGGACCAGAACCTGACGTTTTTTGAGCAATTCCCGCTTGAGGAAGATTTTGAACCCTACAGGAATCTGCTTTTAAAGTATCGCGGCAATTTTTCCAGGGGTATCGGAGAACCGGTTCCCGCCGAAGTCTTTAAAGAATTCAAGGATTGGATGGAAGAAGAATTACGAAAACCCGGAATTTTTCAAACACAATGGATCGTTAAGGTTTCGTTTTACATTCCTTCTTTTGCAGAACATTACCACCAGACCGGAAGGTATGAGGACGAACGGGAAATTTTAAAATTGATGCGTGATTTTCTGGGACAGCAGGGCGCCGATTGGTGGTTCAAGCAAATCGAAAGTCTGCGTCTGGATGGAAAAATAAAACGCGCCTGGGAAGAGCTTGCCATTATGAAAAAGAAGTTCCCGAACCAATTTGAAACGCACTTCATGGAAGGTTTGCTCCTCCATACAGAGGGAGATTGGAAGGGTTCAATACGCCATCTCAAGCAGGCAGTGGCGCTCAATCCAAATGCGTTTAAACCGCGCCTGGAATTAGGAAAGGTCTTGCAAATGATGGGGCAGGCTGAACAAGCGGCCAAAGCATGGGTTGCGGCCAGGCAGAATATACGCACATTGCGAGATTGGAATGAAATGCAGGAAGTGCGGCAGGCATTGACGAGTTAAAGGGTTAGGAAATTTCAATGACAATTCCATCCGACAGTTTAAAACAGAAACACCGCCAGGGGATTTATCTGATTCTTCTGCTTTGTGTGGTGGCTTACTTCAACACCCTGGGCAATGGGTTTTTAAATTTTGACGACCACAATGAACGGATTCTTAAAAATCCTTTTCTGACCGATCCCTGGCAGTGGAGTCATTTGTCCACCGCTTTCACCCAGGCCACCGCAGGCTATTATGATCCCATCTATGTTTTGTCTTATGTTCTGGATTACCAACTATGGGGCTGGAATCCTGCGGGATTTCATCTCCACAACCTGCTCCTTCACGCAGTCAATTCAATTTTAATATTCCTGCTTTTGTCCCGGTTGACGGGCAGGTTCCCCCTGGCTTTGCTGGCCGGAGTATTTTTTGCTGTTCACCCGATTCATGTGGAGTCGGTTTCCTGGGCCACCAGCCGCAAGGACACACTGTCACTTCTTTTTGCCCTTTGTTCCATGCTCGTTTATTTTCGTGGTGTCTCCGGCAGTCACAAAAAGTATTTTTTAGGTGCGGCAGGTTCGATTGTTTTGCTGATACTGGGTATGATGACAAAGCCCACGGTAATTGTGGTCCCGATTGTTATCTTGCTGACGGAACTATTTTTGCGTCATTCACCGATTCAATGGAAACGGGTTTTAATTTATCAAACGGTGAGTCTTTCACTGCTTGCGGGGTTTATGATTCTGACCCTACCCATGACCCTGGGCGTGGGGTGGAACCCGGAAGTGCGGTTTCCCTTGTTCACCCATGCCGTTTTGTTTCTCCAACTGTATGGGTACTACTTGAAACTTATTTTTCTGCCCCTGAATTTAAGCGCATTTTACTTGATACCCATTCATGACACGGCGGAAATGCTGGTGACCTTTGTCTACGTTCCGGTTTTTATTGTTCTGGCAGGGTGGATTATTTTCAGCATCCGTCAGGCAATCAGGGATACGTCGGAAAACCCCCGTTACCGCCCCATAGTTTGGGGAGTCGCGCTGTTTTTGATCGGTCTTTCGCCTTTCACCAATATCATTCCGCACTCGATCTATATGGCCGACCGTTACGAATACCTGGCATCGATCGGGTTTTGTACCGCGTTGGCGGCGGTATTGTTGGAAATTCCCTGGAAAAAAGTTCGCGTTGTTTTCGTCGCACTTTTGATCGTATTTTATTCAGCCCTGTGTATGGACCGGATTCCGGTCTGGAAGGACAGCCCGACCCTGTGGGCGGATATAAATCAGAAACGCAATATCACCGCCTTCGATCACCATCGAATCATGGGCGGAGCGTACGCTTTTGATGGGAAATGGCAAAACGCGGTTGAGGAATACGAAAAAGCGGGAGTGGAGAAACTTAACGACCCGGAAGAACGGATGAGGGTCGCCAGCATTTATTCCACGATCGGGAATCATGACCGTGCAGAGCAAGTGGTGAGTCATACTCTTTTGCAGACCCCGGATTATATTCCGGCGATGAACCGGCTCATCACACTGCATATCAGCGCCAGGGACTACCGAAAAGCCGAGGAATACTTAAAAAAATTCAGCCACAAGTTTACGGAACGTGAAAACCAGCTTTTTGGAAAATTGATACGGTATGCTCAAAAAAGCGATATCAAAAACGCTACAGAGGTTTATCGTGATCTGCAAAACTCAATTCGGAGCAGAATAAATCATGTTCAAAAACAAAACCGTGTCGGTGGTCGTTCCGGCGCATAACGAAGAAAAACTGATCCACCAGGTTTTGCAGACATTTCCCGACTGGGTGGATAAGGTGATTGTGGTCGACGATTGCAGTGCCGATTCCACTTCGGACGTGGTCCGCCGCCACATGAAAGAAGACCCGCGCGTGAGCCTGATCAAACACACTGAGAACAAAGGAGTGGGAGGGGCGATCGCTTCCGGCTACAAGGCCAGTCTGGAAATGCAATGCGACATTGCCGTGGTCATGGCCGGGGACGCTCAGATGGACCCCAACGATATGGAAAGCGTCGTTCTACCCGTTGCTGAGGACCGGGCGGATTATTCCAAGGGCAACCGGCTGTTCACCGGTCAAGCCTGGGACATCATTCCCCGGCACCGGTACATAGGCAATGCGGCCTTGTCCCTGATGACAAAAATCGCCAGCGGCTATTGGCATGTTGCCGATTCCCAATGTGGTTTCACCGCCATTTCCAAAGGGGCGCTGGAATCCATTGCGGTGGATAAGATTTATCCCCGCTACGGCATGCCCAACGATTTACTTGTGAAACTCAATATTGCCGAGCAAAGAGTGTGCGACGTGCCGGTGCGGCCCGTATACAATATCGGAGAAGTTTCCGGCATTCGCATTTCCAGGGTGATCACCCGCATCTCCGGCCTTTTAGTCCGCTGTTTTTTCCAGCGCCTGCTGGAAAAGTACGTGATTCGGGATTTTCATCCCCTGGTCTTTTTCTACACCTTCGGACTGATTTCCTTTCCCTTGGGCTTCGCCACAGGCATGTGGCTCATGGCCCACCGTTTATTTGCCGGACCCGTCTCGGCGACCAGCGCCCTGTTTGCGGCGTTACTGGTCATTTCCGGCCTGCAATTTCTGTTATTTGCCATGTGGTTTGATATGGAGAATAACCAGCATCTCAAGGGATGAGCCTATCCCTGGAGAGTATAAACGGGGTATTTGTCGTAACTTAGGCATCTTGTTGAAAATTAAGGGCTAAAAAGATATAATAAGCCCATGAAAATTTATAAGGATTTTCTGGTCATCGGCAGTGGAGTTGCAGGACTCACATATGCCCTCAAAGTTTCAGAATTTGGCTCCGTAGGCATTATCACTAAGGACGCGTTGGAGGAGTCTGCCACCAAATACGCCCAGGGAGGCATTGCCTCCGTCATGACCGACGACGACTCCTGCGACCTTCACGCTCAGGACACCATTGAGGCGGGACGCGGATTGTGTCAGGAAGATGTGGTTCGCATCATTTGTAAGGAAGGTCCTGCACGGGTCCGGGAGCTGATTGGGTTGGGAGCGCAGTTTGACCGTGTGCAGGGGAAAGGTTTTGATCTCAGCCGGGAAGGCGGCCATTCCAAACGCCGCATCCTGCATGCCACCGATCTCACCGGCTGGGAAATCGAACGCACGCTGATCGCCGCCGTTCATGAAAAACCCAACATCGAAATTTTTTCCCACCACATGGCCATCGATCTCATCACTCGCGCCAGAATGGACGCATCGGTAACCCCTGGAAGCCCTGAAGACGAATCTTTGGGGTCCTATGTACTCGATGCGAAAGACAACCAGGTCAAAACGTTTTTATCCAAGGTGACTCTGCTTGCTTCCGGAGGGGCGGGAAAAGTGTATTTGTATACTTCCAACCCGGACACGGCGACAGGCGACGGTGTGGCCATCGCTTACCGGGCGGGGGTGAAAATCGCCAATATGGAATTTTTCCAGTTTCATCCCACCTGTCTGTTTCACCCGCAGGCCAAAGCGTTTTTAATTTCAGAGACCGTGCGCGGAGAGGGCGGCCTTTTGCGCCGGGGGAACGGGCAAACGTTCATGGAAAAATATCATCCGCTGGGGTGCCTGGCTCCCAGGGATGTCGTAGCGCGGGCCATCGATTTTGAAATGAAACAAAGCGGTGAGGACTGTGTCTATTTAGACGTGACTCACATCGAAGGCTATCGAAGCCGCGAGCGGTTTCCGAATATTTATAAAACCTGTCTTGATTTCGGGTTCGACATGTCCAAAGAACCGATTCCTGTGGTTCCTGCGGCCCATTATATGTGCGGCGGAGTGGTGGTCGATGTCAACGGGCAAACCAATATCCGCGGCCTTCTGGCCAGTGGAGAGGTTTGCTACTCTGGGCTGCACGGCGCCAACCGGCTGGCGTCCAATTCATTGCTGGAAGGGCTGGTGATTTCTCACCGCGGAACCTCCAAAGCGATTTCTTTGTTGACCCGGCCCGGGTCTCTGGAAAAACTGCAAAAAGACATTCCCCAATGGGACAGCGGCAACGCGGTGGACAGTGACGAATCGGTTGTCGTGTCCCACAATTGGGACGAGATACGAAGGCTCATGTGGAACTACGTGGGCATTGTTCGCTCCGACAAGCGCCTGCAACGGGCCAAACGCAGAATCAACCTGCTTCTGGATGAAATTCAGGAATATTACTGGAGCTTTAAAATCACCAAGGACACCCTTGAGTTGAGAAATATTGCCATCACCGCACATTTGATCATTCAATCGGCCCTCCAGAGGAAAGAGAGCCGGGGGCTTCATTACAATCTGGACTTTCCCCAGAAAGACGATGAGAACTGGAAACAGGATACCGTGTTGCAAGATACCACTCCCCGTCCCATAACCCAAAACCGGTTGAGAACCCCCTCCCAATGAATGACAAAAACTTTTCAGGGTTGTTAAGGGATTTTTTCGGGATTCTGTTTGTTGCGCTGACGTTATTTTCCTTTCTTTCCCTGATCACTTATTCCCCCGGTGATCCCTCGCTCAACAACGCCGTCTCCGGCAAAAATAAAGTCGTCAACCTGGGCGGCCTGGTGGGGGCTTATATCTCCGATTCCCTGGTGCAGATGTTTGGCACCGGCGCTTTTTTCTTTCCCATTTTAACCTTAATACTCGGGTGGGCGTTTATTCGCGGCAAACAATTTGTGCATTGGCCCTGGGTGCTGTGTTCGGGGGTTTTATTCCTCATCAGTTTGTGTGCGCTGAGTGCGGCCTTGCTGGATGCGGATCTCTACTTTGGGAAAAAAGTTCAAAGCGGAGGTATGGCGGGGTCGCTATTGGGGTCGTTTTTGGTTCACTGGTTGAACAAGGGCGGCGCGGTGCTGACGCTCGCGACCTTTATGTTCCTGGCCCTTTTGGGAATGACGGGGATATCCGCCAACAGCCTCATTGATGGCGTGCGAGACGCCGTTGCCGGTCTCTTCCGGTCGATGTTTAGTGCAGCGGGATCCGTCCGGGAAAGTTTCCATGAGTGGCGGGAGCAAATAAAAAATGACCGCCTTCAAAGAGAAGAAAATGAGGAGGAGGAGGAAGAAGAAGAGCTGGTTGCCGAACCCATCATCATCGGTTCCACACCACCGCCCCTCATCATCCAACCCGTGAAAAAGAATAATAAAAAAGTAGAAGAGGAGTTTGAAGAGGAAGAGGAGGATGAAGAAGAGTTCTATGTGGATGAAGAAGAATTGTTACCGGATGAGGAAAGTGAGGAGTATTGCGTTCCTCCGGCATCCCTGTTGGAAGATGCTCCCGAACATGAAGATCCGGAAGAATTGCGGGAAGAAATTCTCGCCAACAGCGCCATTTTAGAACAGAAGCTGGCGGATTTCGGCATTCAGGGCCGGGTGGTGCAGGTCCTTCCGGGTCCCGTGATCACGCTGTTTGAATACGAACCGGCGCCGGGGATCAAAGTCAGCCGGATTTTGGGTCTGTCGGACGACCTCGCTCTGGCGATGCGCGCTACCAGTCTTCGAATTTTAGCGCCGGTGCCGGGGAAACCGGTGGTGGGTATCGAAATTCCCAACACGAAAAAAGAGACGGTTTATTTCAAAGAGATCATCAATTGCGACGATTTTATGGAATCGGAATCGGTCCTTCCCCTTGCCATCGGCAAGGACAATATCGGTCAGCCTGTGGTTCAGGACCTGGCGACGATTCCGCATTTGTTGATGGCCGGATCGACGGGGTCGGGAAAGAGCGTCGGCATGAACGCCATGATATGCAGTATCCTGTTGAACGCGTCTCCCGATGAAGTGAAGATGATCATGATCGATCCAAAAATGCTGGAGTTGTCCATCTACGACGGCCTCCCGCACCTGATCGCACCCGTGGTCACCAACCCGAAAAAGGCGGCGGGTGCCCTGCAATGGGCGGTAGCCGAAATGGAAGCCCGCTACAAGATGATGGCCGAAGCGGGCGTTCGAAACATCAAGGGGTTCAACGAGCACGTGGAAGTTCTTGAGGAAGAGTACGATGAGAAAATTCTTGCGGCGGAGAAATTGCGTCTTAAAAACTCCAAGGTTGAAGATGACGACGAGGAAGAGGATGACGATGACATCCCCGAACCACCAATGAAACTTCCTTATATAGTGATCCTCATCGATGAGTTGGCGGATTTGATGATGGTCGCCGGCAAGGGAGTGGAGGAGTGTCTGACTCGATTGGCGCAAATGGCAAGAGCCGCAGGCATTCATTTGATCGTTGCCACCCAGCGGCCTTCGGTGGATGTTTTAACGGGTATCATCAAGGCCAATTTTCCTGCGCGTATTGCCTACAAGGTCATTTCAAGAGTGGACTCGCGCACGATCTTAGACAGCATGGGAGCGGATAAGCTTCTCGGAAAGGGGGATATGTTGTTTCTCCCGCCAGGCACGTCCCGATTGCGGAGGATTCACGGATGTATGGTGAGCGACGATGAAATCAACCGGATCGTCGATTATATAAAGAAACAACAATCTCCGGATTATGAGGAAAATATTTTCGACTCGGTTGCTCTCGAGGAAGAAGAGGCTGAGGAAGAGGAGGAGTTCGATGAAAAATATGATGAGGCCGTGGCGCTGGTCGCGAAAGAAAGACAGGCATCGATTTCCTATATCCAGAGAAGAATGCGTATCGGCTACAACCGCGCGGCTAGAATTGTCGAATGCATGGAAAGAGAGGGTGTGGTGGGGCCGTCAGATGGATCCCGGCCGCGCGAGGTCTATGTCAAACCTATATTATTGGAAGACTAAAATGACTCACTACCGGGCTGTCGCAGCGTTTTTTCTTCTCTTTGCGGTGCTGGTGTCCGCAACGGCCGAGGCTGGAATGTACTCGTGGACGGATGACAAGGGCGCCATTCATTTTACAGACGATGTCCATAAAATCCCGGAAGAATACCGCCAGGGGGACAAGCGTTTCAAAAAATACCGGTCCGCCCGTCCGCCTTCCTCTCTCCCCCTGTTGGAGAAGCCGGTGCCATCCTCGTATTCGCCAGGAATCTCCGGGGCTCGGGAATATGTGGTTCCGATGATTTCAACAGACAGTGGAAATTTTTTGGTGGAAGTCACTTTTAATAATCGCGTTAAAGCCAACTTAATGGTGGATACCGGCGCTTCACTGGTGACGATTTCAGGCAGGCTGGCAAAGAAACTGGGATATCGATTTGGTTCCAAAGCGCCGCAGATTCCATTTACAACTGCCGGAGGCGTCGTGTGGATGCCGATGCTGGCTTTGGACAATGTGAAAATCGGAGGCGCCGGAGTGGACCTGGTGGAAGCCAGCGTCAACGACCATTTGGGCGAAATTGACGGACTTTTGGGTATGAGTTTTCTCGGGGATTTCCGCATGGAAATGGACAAGTCGCGTTCGCAAATGATATTAAGACCCATCGGGAATCCCAGCGATCGCCAATGGGCCGGAAAACCGGGCCTCTGGTGGGAGACGCGTTTTTCAGGGTATGTCCGGAAAATTAAGGACTTTCAGGCCGAGGCAAAAACCATGCAACAGTCGGGACATCCCATGGCGGGAAATATCGAAAGAATGGTCGGTTTTTATGAAGACCTTCACAGCAAGCTGGACCAGGTTGCTTCCCGGGCAGGGGTTCCCATGCTCCATCGTTCTTATCCCTAGCAGTCACATTGCAAACCGAATTTTCTCCTTCAAAAAACGCATCCGGACGGGCGGAATCCCCCGTTCTTTTCATTTTAATGGGGGCGAGCAATCTGGCGCGGGGTTATACCGCATTGGTGAACTGTCTCGCTCGTTGTCTGCACCCTCGCCCCATTGAGGTACTGCACGCAATGGGTCCGGGCCGCGGGTATTGTAGAGAAGGCGGGGTGTTCCACATTGTTTATCCTCCGATTGGCATCAGCGGACTCCTAAGCGCCGCTGGCGAACGCGCAACAAATGCTTCCAGAGTCATCGCCCTGATCACCGATATCGGTAACGATATTATGTACAATGTCCCGGCATCAGAAATCATTTTCTGCCTGGACGGTATGCTGAACGATCTGAATAGAATGGGTGCAAAAATTTTTGTCAATCCGATTCCCCTGGTCATCGAAGAGGATGTATCCGAGTTGCAGTTTAGAATCCTTCGCCGGGTATTTTTTCCGCAAAGTCCCGTCGATTATTCCGGCGCGGCGGACGCCGTGCGCGAAATCAATCAATTTTTGCAGGAATCGGCAGGCGAACGCATCCATCTTTTACCCAGTGCAAAAGATTTCTGCGGTGCCGATAAAATCCATTATAGTATGCTTCGAAGTCACAAAGCCTGGTCCAACGTGGCGGAGGCGTTGCTCCGCGAGCTGTCGTTGGAGAAAGCGGGTGAAGTGAGCCCTTTTTCTGCCTGGTGCGCTTTATTCGCCAATATGGGGCGCGTGTTTTTTTGCGACATGATCCCTGTCCGGAAAAAAAATCCAGGCACTTTTTAGGATTTTTGTAATGGGTACTCTGCTTGCGGTCGCACGGACGGCGGCAATTTTTTTAGTCTATTTGGGGTTCGCGGTCATTGGAGGCGTGCTGGCGTTGTCCCGGTTTTTATCGACAAAACGCCGCCACCAACTCATTTCCGGTTTCACCAGGCAGTGGGCGCGTTGCTCCTGTTTCATTTTTAATATACGGGTCCGAGTTGTCGGAGCATTGAAGGATTCTCCGGGTTCTCTCATCGTGGCCAATCATATAGGCACGCCAGATATTTTTGTGCTGGGAAGTTGTTTTTCAGGTTTTTTCGTGTCGAAAGCGGAAATTTCCCGATGGCCCCTGATTCGCTTATTAGCCCATATTGGCAAAACTATATTCGCCGAACGAAGTAAGCGGCATCAGGTGAAAGAAATCGTCAGGCAAATGCACGAGCGGCTGGAGGGAGGATCTTCCGTTATCTTATTCCCGGAAGGAGGGGCCACCGACGGCCAACAGGTCATAGACTTTAAACCGTCTCCCTTCGAAGCCGCGGTTCTGGCCAAAAGTCCCGTGGTTCCCGTCACGATCATTTACCACGATCCGAACAAGCCATCCATTGCCTGTTGGAATCAAATCCCCTTCCTGGAGCATATGTTACGTCTATTGAAAAATCCGCGGTTGGATGCTACCGTTTATCTCCATGAACCCATTGCAGGGGAAGCGGACCGCAGAAAACTGGCCCAAGCCAGTTGCCGCGTCATCCGGGAAATGCATCGCGAGAAAACGTTGCCTGGAAAATGAAAATACAGAAGAAGTTCAAATAGGCTGTCCTAATAAGAAATTCATTCACGGTGGAGAAAATGATTCATCCCTTTAAAGAAAAGAAACCTGAAATCGATCCTTCGGCGATGATAATGGAAAGCGCCCAAATCATCGGTGATGTGACTATTGGAGAAGAAAGCAGTGTCTGGTTCAACGCGGTGATCCGGGGCGACGTCAATCATATTCGCATCGGCAAGTACACGAATATCCAGGACGGCTGTGTGCTGCACGTGGCCAGAAAAACCCTTCCTTTGATCGTTGGCGACGAAGTGACCGTTGGGCACAACGTCACGCTTCACGCTTGCACCATTGGATCTCAATGTCTGATCGGCATGGGAGCCATCGTCATGGACGGTGTGGAGGTGGGAGAAAACTCGATCGTTGGAGCAGGAGCGTTAGTCACCCCTGGAACCAATATTCCACCCCGCAGTCTGGTGACCGGCTCGCCGGCCCGGGTGAAACGCGAGTTGACCGAAGAAGAAATCCGAGGCATTCGCGAATCCGCCGCCAACTATGTCGGTGACATAGAAAATTATTTAGACTGACTAAAGAATGAAAGTAACATTGGCGGTCATAGGCGGGAGTGGCGCGTATCATTTACTTGTAGATAAATTGTTGGGCGAGGAAAAAGAATGCGCGGTTTTGAAAACTCCGTTCGGAGACAGTGCTCCCATTCATCGCTTTGCGTTTGACGATACGGAGTTTTTATTTTTGTCTCGGCATGGGGAGAAAGACTATTCGCTCACCGCGCCCTTTGTCAATTACCGCGCCAACCTTTACGCTCTTAAAGAATGCGGCGTCGAGCGCATCATCGCGTGGTCCGGTCCCGGAATTATCAATACGGCATTTAAACCGGGAGAGTTTGTGGTTCCTAACGATCTGATCGATGAAACGAGAAACCGCGAAGCCACTTTTTTTAAAGACAAAGGCATCGGCTTCATTCGCCAGAACCAACCCTTTTGTCCTGAGATTCGTCATGTCTTGCACGAATCGGTGCATCGCTCAGGAATTGCGCATCATGAAGAGGCGGTGTATGCCTGCACAGAGGGCCCCAGATTGGAATCCCCGGCGGAGATTCGGAAACTTCGAATTCTGGGTGCCGACCTGGTAGGCATGACTCTGATTCCGGAAACCTTTCTCGCCAGAGAACTTGAGATGTGTTATGCGCCGGTGTGCTACCTGACCAATTATGCAGAAGGGGTGGTTCCCAGGAAATTTCAGAAGGGACAACTTTTTGAGGGAATGCAAACAAAAGAGGAGCGCGTGTCGGTGGAGGAATCGATCCGCCGGTTTCCGGTTTTGCTGCTTGGAAGTTTTCAAGCCTTGAAAGAAATGCACCGGGCCTGCAATTGTAAAGAGGCTCTCAGGCGCTACAAGGATAAAGGAATGATCGGTGACGATTGGCACGAGTGGATCGGTTCTCCTTAGTGGAGGTGAAAATCGGCTCCCATCATTCAGCCGGGTAAACTCCTCTCCAGGCTTCGAATCCACCGGTCATGCTGTAGACCTCCCTGAACCCCTGTTCTGCAAAGTACGCGGCTGCCCCTTGACTGGATATGCCGTGATAGCAACACACAACCAGAGGCTTTTCCTTGTCGGTGTTTTCAGTGAACTCTTTAACCGTATCGTCGTTCACCGGGACAGCGGAGGGGATGTGTCCGCTGGAATAAGATCCAGGATCGCGAATGTCCACGATGTGGGCGCTTTTTTGATCCACCATTTCCTTGACCTTATGGATATCTATTTCTTGAAAGGGCGGCATGGCTTCTCCATAATGATTCGTCGGTAAATTATTCCATTAAGATATCATAACTTTCGCCCGGAAGCTGAAAAATGGCCCACCCGAACCTAGCAGAATTGGAAAACGCGGTAAAATCGGCTCGAGAACACCAGGACTTAAAAGCAGAGGTTTCAGCCTTAAGACAATTGGGTTCTTTGTACCAGCGAAACCGGCAGTTCACCAAAGCCGCGTCCTGTCTTTTGAAAGCCATAACGATTGTCGAAAAGACAGGAAACGATCAAGATCTGGCGGTGGTTGAGGCTCATCTGGGGTGTGTTTACTGGGAGATGGCACAGTTGAAAAAGGCCATGACCTGTTTTCAGAAAGCATTGAAAGTTCAAAAACAAAATCAGAGTGCAAGCGGTCAGATGGGCCTATTGACTCTTTTGGGAATTTCCCATTGGCGAAAATGCCAATGGGAAGAAGGTCTTTCCTTTTTCAAAGAAGCGCTGAGTTTACGAAAAACCCAGGACCTAAAAGCCGGAAAACCCTCAGAGGCTGAAGAAGAATTCTCCGTTCTTTCCGAAGCTTTGGAACGGGGAGTCACCACTCTGCAAAATCGCATCCGTTTAGGTCGAGAGCAAAATGATCCTTTAAAAATTCTGCAACCCATTTTCTCCATGATCCCTCTTTATCTGTTCACGGGAAGAAGAAAGGGGGTTGACTCTCTTCTAAAAGAAGCAGGCACTCTGGCAGAGCAGTTGCAGAAAAAAGATGTTCTGGATGCAATCCCTCGGTTGAGAGAATTGAGCGAGAATTATTGATGGCTTTTTGTGATCCTTGATAATAAAACAAGAATCTTTACACCGAAAACTATATAATCTATCCCAATGGCTAATCCCTCTTCAAAAAAAGCAATCTATGCCGCCATGGCAGGAAATTCGCTGATTGCAGTGACCAAGTTTTTTGCCGCCGCTACTACCGGTAGTTCAGCCATGTTTTCAGAAGCCATTCACTCAGTGGTCGATACCGGAAATCAGGTTCTGCTTCTTTACGGAATCAAGCAGTCCGCCCGCCCGGCGGATCGCAGTCATCCCTTTGGCTATGGAAGTGAGCTGTATTTTTGGACATTTGTGGTGGCCATTCTAATTTTTGGGTTGGGATCGGGAATCTCCATTTACGAAGGGGTTTCAAAAATACAAGCGCCGCATCCAATAACGAATCCGACCATAAACTATATCGTCCTCGGATTTGCCATTATTTTTGAGGGCGCCGCTTGGTACGTTGCGTTTAAAGAATTTCAAAAATCCAAAGGTTCCCTCGGATTGATCACTGCGGTTCGCCGGAGCAAAGACCCGACAATTTTTACGGTGTTGTTCGAAGATACCGCGGCTCTGCTTGGTTTGCTGGTTGCAATGGTGGGAATCTATTTAAGTTATACTTTAAACCTTCCGGTTCTCGATGGGGTGGCTTCCATTCTTATAGGCGTAATTTTGGCAACAACTGCGGCCCTGCTCGCTTATGAGTGTAAAGGACTTCTCACCGGGGAGGCGGCCAGCGAAGAGGTCGTTTCGAGAATCAAGTGGATCATTGCCGAAAATCAAACGGTCTTGCATGTGAACGAAGTTCTCACCTTGCATTTGGGGCCCCATGATATTCTGTTAAATGTCAGCCTGGATTTTAAAGACGGTTTGACTTCCAGCCAAGTGGAGGAAGCCATTTCCAATTTCGAGTCGCGTATCAAAGGAGAGTTCCCGGAGATCACCCGGGTTTTCATTGAAGCGCAAAGCTGGAGGGCTCATCAGGCCGACGCCAAATAATGCCTGTTTAGACGTCCGTGTTTTAACCCGGAAAAGCGGTCAGTTTTTGCTGGGAATTTCTTTTTTTTCGAAAATTTCCCGGATGGCACTTCCGATAGTTTTAAAATCCAGGGGTTTGGGAATGAACGTGACTTCCTCATCCTTTAGCGGCATATCGAAATTTGCGGCGTCGTAGGGATTGGTGAGCATGATCACCGGGATGTCCTTATAGGCCTGGTGCTTTCTAACGCTTTTTATGAATTCCATTCCATTCATTTCCAATCGGGACCAATTGGAAATGATGAGGCCAAAATTTCCCCGGTCCAGATAATCGAACATGCAATTTGCGTTGACTGCCAGTTCGATATAATCAAACCCGTTGTTCTTCAATCCGGTCAAAACCCGAAGACTGGAAAATGTGCCGTCATCCACGATTAAAATTTTAACGTCCGTGATCATTTTTTCACTCCGGAAAAATATTCCATATATGGAAAGGATGACGGAAACCACCCACCTGGAAATACCGGAGGAGGAGACTTTCCTCAAACCTGGTGAGCGGGTTCCGCCAAAAAAACATGACTGGTTCAATCGTAGGATTAGGATGCCTGTGTATTGTTAAGATTCAGTGAAGGGCGGGTCACATTCTTTTTAAACCTCCAGCGCCGGGGAAGCGGGGCGTGGGTTTATAGGGATGTGGCCGCAGAGGGGAAATAAAAAACCGGGAGCTGGCGGACCACAACTCCCGGTATAAATACGATGCAAAATAACAAGCTTTTTGCTCAACGGATGAAATTCTATTGACGATCCTGATCCTACTTCACATCCAGAGTGACCACAATTCCTCCCATGACATCGTTGAGTTCAAAGTCCTGCTTCGGGCTTGCGGGGTCCGCGTTATGGCAATTCACGCAACCCTGGGTAACGGCGAAATCCGGATAGACGGCCCGGAAATAGCGTTTTCGTCCTACTTTGGTTAATCCGATGTAAGGCCGAATAGGATGAACCTCGACGGTTTCCAGACCCGTGTGTTCGAATTCATTGGCGGGTCCGTTTTTAGGGTTGATCGGCCAACGGCTGATCAGTCGAAAGAAGACGCCGGGTTTTCTTTTTTCAACCACCTGAGAAGCGTTCAATAAAAATTGGGCGGGTAGTGGAAGGCCGTTATCGTTCCACCAGTTTGTTGAGGGCTGGATGATATTCTGGTTTTTCAATCGATCGACAATGTATTTGGAATAGACCTCCCTGTCGGACTCCAGAATAGAGTGCACGTAGTCCGAGATGATCTCCGGTGGAAATTGATGCTTTCCGAGTTCAGGATGCTTTTCCTGTTTTCCCAGGGGAAGATTGATGAGAATCCCGCCCATGACATCGCCAAGCTTGAAATCTTTCCTGGGGCTGTCCGGGTGATTGTTGTGACAGGCAACGCAGGATTCTGACGTGGCGATATCGGGATAAATGGTCTGATAAACCCATCGCCTACCTTCTTGTACGATCCAGGAAAAAGGTTCTTCTGGGTTGCGAACAACTGCTTGCAGGCCGATTTTTTCATTTTCCGATTTCGGGCCATTTGTTTTGTTGATAGGCCACAGGCTCGTCAAATAATATCTCATCCCGATTCCACGAGCATTAGAGATTTCCGCCGATTTCAAAAGAAACTGTGCCGGAAGGAGAAGCGTGTTTTCTTCTTTCCAGTTTTCGCTGGCGCTTAGCAGCCCTTTTTTGCTCAAACGGGCTACGATGTCATGAGCGTAAATTCTTCTGTCCGCTTCTATGACGGCATGGATATAATTGGCGGCGGTTCGAGGTGAAAGGCCAGGAGATTTTTCAAAAGAATCAGCGAATACCGGATTGTAGATGGAGAAAAAGCAGACGATGAGGAATTTGAAAAGTAAGAATTGTCGGCGGGATTTATGAGTATGCATTGCAACACCTCCCGTTATCGGTCGAGATTTGGATATTTTCTTGATTTTCAATAATATAAAAAATATAGGTCTCTAACACCCGCCCTGCAAGCGATTCTCAGGAGAATTTGCCAAAAGGAGACTGATTGCTGAGAAAGCAAAAAGAATCCCATAGGCCAAAAAATGACAACGAGGGAAGGAACTCAAGGGAGGAGGGTAAAACTTTCTAAGACCTTAACGATCTGTGGACACTTAATTTTTTACCCGGTTCAAAGAAAGAGGGGGGTTATTGGATTTAGAGTTTCCGAAATGACGATCTATAACTTCAGATTCTCTGGACGATGGGTTTCGATGATTATCTTTTCTTCGGTGACGGATTCAAGGACCCGGATTCCCGGTTCAATGTAAAAACGTTCTCCGCGAATTTCCCTTCCATCTGAAAAACGGATGACCGTGGACACGGTATCTCCACTATCGCTATGGAACTTGACGACCACCTCCGTACCCACCTCCACTCCATGAAGTCTGATTTTCCGTCCAGTCTTTTCAGTCAAAAGGTCAATGGTAGAAATCGGCTGGCCGCTGTTATTGGTTATGATCACTTCCACATTGGGTTTTGTATTTGCGACAAACCAAAGCAGTCCCAATCCGATAGAAACCGCCAGTGAAACGATTAAAAGATATTTACGAGCAGGCTTCATTGCCGTTGATCCTTATGATGAGAGTTAGAAACATTCTATTCCGGAATCCCCTGGACAAGCGGTTTTAACGACCGGGTTTTAGCGGGGGATTTATCTTAACATTTTTTCATTTCGCTATTGCGGATCAAAATCTAAGGGAGGTGGTTTTGGATTCTGGTTTTTATTGCATGATTCATGGCAGGGGAGTTATTAAATAGGTTTCAAAATTACAAACAGTTATACGAAGCTGGCGGTGTTGGGTCGATGGGTGCGGGTGAGTGGTGGAAAATATTGCTTGAAAAAATTGGAATAAAACTATAAAAAAGTTTATCTTAACTAAGGATTTTCATCTCTTGTGCGACCCTTTCAAGCGGAGGTGATTGTGAACCGTAAAATCAAAAGTTCAAATCCATTTTTCGCCGCCTTCAAAGCCAAAACTCCTGACCAAAAAAATTTGGATGAAAGGGAAATAAAAAAGCCAGATTTTTTTGACAGTGATTTGCACGGAGGCAATGGAATCATGATGGCTGAGATTTATGGGAGTGATTTTCAGAAAGTCTGGAGAAAAACCCGAAAAAAATGGTGGGCCTAGACTCGTCATTTTCCCCGCGTCCAATTAAAATCTTTTCCCATCCAATGCCGGCAAACAGGTCAATAGCCCCTGGCCAATCCTCCTGCACTGCGCGGATCGGAAGCTCCGTAAAACCCTTTTTTAGTTCGCAGAATCGATTGGGTGGATCCGAAAGGTTTGGTTTCCACCACCAGGTGACCTTTCTCCGCAAGGGACAGGAGTGTTTCCGATTTCAACCCGGGCTCAACCTCCAGCCAGTCCGGGAGCCATTGATGATGAATGCGCGGTGCCTGGGTCGCCGGAACGACATTCATTCTGTGATCCAGCACGTTCAGGATCAACTGCAATGTGGTGGTGATGATTCGGCTTCCTCCAGGACTGCCAGTCGCCAGGACGGGTGCTCCCCCTTTAAAGATCAGGGTGGGGGTCATGGAACTCAGGGGCCGTTTTCCAGGTTCAATCGCATTGGCTTCCCCGCCGATCAATCCATAAGCATTTGGGACACCCGGTTTTGAGGAAAAGTCATCCATCTCGTTGTTTAAAAGAATTCCAGTTCCCGCCGCAACAATTCCCGTTCCGTAACTGAAATTCAAAGTATAGGTGTTGCTGACTGCGTTTCCAGCGCCATCCATCACCGAGAAGTGTGTGGTTTCAGGGCTCTCTTCATAAGTCGAGGGCTCGCCCGGTAGAATTTCCTTTGCGGGACGCGTCCTGTCGGATTGAATCAATTGACGCAAATTGTCCGCATAGGTTTTTGAGGTGAGTCCTTTAACAGGAACCTTCCAGAATTCAGGATCGCCCAGATGGTGACTGCGGTCCGCGTACGCGAGTTTCATGGATTCGGTTAATAGATGAAGGGTCTCCCCACTGCCTGCCCCAAGGGAGCGGATGGGATAGTCTTCCAGAATATTCAACATCTGAATCAAATGGATGCCTCCGGAGCTGGGAGGGGGCATGGAAACGATTTCAAATCCCCGGTAAGTCCCGCGCACCGGTTGCCGTCGAACTGCCCGGTAATTTTTTAAATCGTTAAGAGTGATCAATCCTCCATGGTTTTTCATGTCCTCGGCCAGCTTTTCAGCAATGGCGCCTCGATAAAAAGCTTTGGGACCTTCGCGTGCAATTTCTTTTAAAGACCAGGCCAAATCGTTTTGCAGCAATAAATCCCCCGGTGCGTAAGACGAGCCATCCGGCTTGAAAAATATTTTTGCCGTTTCCGGCCAGCGAAGCAAAGATTCACTGTGCTTCTTGAGGTTGTCGGAAAGAGCGGCGGTAACAAGAAGCCCCTTTTCAGCCAGACGAATCGCGGGAGCCATGACATCTTTGAGAGGCAGAGTGCCGTATTTTTTGAGGGCATAAGAAAGGCCGGCCACGGTACCCGGAACGCCAACGGAGAGATGCGTGAAACGGGAACGCTCGGTGACCGGGGTGCCCTGGTTGTCCAGATACATATCGCGAGTTGCCAGATGGGGAGCCATTTCACGGTAGTCTATGGCGACAATTTCGCCTGTTTTGGCAATATGCGCGATCATGAAACCGCCTCCGCCGAGGTTCCCCGCCTGCGGAAGAGTGACCGCTAAAGTAAATCCGATGGCGACGGCCGCGTCTATGGCATTCCCTCCCTGTTTGAGGATATCGACCCCGACTTGCGTGGCGATGGATTCCTGAGTTGCGACCATGCCCTTTTTAGAAAAAGCAGCAGCGGTTGTAGGCTTTGGCGGCAGGACCTCCTTTCCCCGAACGCAAGCCGTCAGGGCAAGGAGAAAAAACGCATGCGCTAAAAGAACCGAGAGAAAGGGTCTTGCCTTAATAGGAATAAAAAGAATCATCGAATTGCCAAAAGATGAAGAGATGCCGAGTCGAATTGAAGTTGAAATTAAGGATATCGAGGGCGTAGTTATTTACTTCGATTGAATGATCGCTTGGTTTGAGAAGCAGGTCAAGGGGGATTTTAGGAAGACGGTCCTATTGCAGGTTGGTAATGAGTGATGTCAGCTAACAGGTTTGCAAAAAATACACGTAACTCATTCCAGGATATTTAAATTGGATTTATCCAGGTATTCTTCAGCTTTTTTAAGCCGCATCCACTGGCCAATTTGTCCACCTAGATTGGTCATCATATGGATGGTTTGGGGGTCGGGTTGAAACTGTTGACGTGTAAAAATTTCAATCACGCCTAAAAATTGTTCCTTATAAAAAATGGGACAACCGAATCCAGTTTTCATGCCTAAGGTTTCGGCGAAGGGTGCTCCAGGAAAATGGGTGTCGGAACGTACATCAGGGATCCAAGAGGGTATTAATGCTTCCCACACCCGCCCAGGCAACCCCGTGCCTTTTTTAAATCTACTTTCAAGCGGGGCGCTTTTAAACTCCTTTAAAGCCCCGTTTTGATTCAAGCCGGAGGAATTCCAAATACATCGGAAATTGAGGTTTTCTGATCCAGGAATTTTTTCCCAATAAAAACTTATTTCCCATTCCTTAAATTCGCCAACAACCTGCAGGATTCTGGGAAACGTTTTTTCC